>NZ_JACSLM010000011.1:0-61687 GCF_018618115.1 Exiguobacterium sp. s16
GAGCCAGGATCAAACTCTCCAAAGAATTTGATATAGCTCTTTAAAAATGACGAAGCTTGCGCTTCATTCAAAAATTGTAAAACTTTTTTGCCTCATCGTTCAGTTTTCAAAGTTCGTCAGTTAAAATGGTGGGCCTAAGTGGACTCGAACCACCGACCTCACGCTTATCAGGCGTGCGCTCTAACCGGCTGAGCTATAGGCCCATAATAAAAATGGTGCACCCTGAGAGATTCGAACTCCCGGCCTTTAGATTCGTAGTCTAACGCTCTATCCAGCTGAGCTAAGGGTGCATATTGGTGCGGTCGAGAGGACTTGAACCTCCACGGTGTTAACCACCACTAGGCCCTCAACCTAGCGCGTCTACCGATTCCGCCACGACCGCAGCGTATTAAGGTGTTACGAGGGATAAAAAATGGTGAGTCATGCAGGGCTCGAACCTGCGACCCTCTGATTAAAAGTCAGATGCTCTACCAACTGAGCTAATGACTCAAATATAAGCTGGGCCGGAAGGGATCGAACCTTCGCATGTCGGAATCAAAATCCGATGCCTTACCACTTGGCTACGGCCCAACGTAAATGGCGGTCTTGACGGGATTTGAACCCGCGATCTCCTGCGTGACAGGCAGGCATGTTAACCCCTACACCACAAGACCGTTATACGTGCTTAAATTTGAAATGGTGGAGGATGACGGGATCGAACCGCCGACCCCCTGCTTGTAAGGCAGGTGCTCTCCCAGCTGAGCTAATCCTCCGTATGATGGTGACCCGTACGGGATTCGAACCCGTGTTACCGCCGTGAAAGGGCGGTGTCTTAACCGCTTGACCAACGGGCCAGATGTATGTGTTTTCTAAAAATAAGTGGCGGAGACGGAGGGATTCGAACCCTCGCACCGGTTTCCCAGCCTACTCCCTTAGCAGGGGAGCCCCTTATAGCCTCTTGGGTACGTCTCCAAAATAAAATGGCTCCGCAAGTAGGATTTGAACCTACGACCTACCGGTTAACAGCCGGTTGCTCTACCACTGAGCTATTGCGGAACGTTGCTTGAATTTATCGAAGTAACGATTTAAATTGTAACCGCAAACCAGAAACCTGTCAATCACTTTTTTAGAAAAGCTTTAATATTCCATGTCGTCTCTCGGCGACTTCTATAAGATAGCACGGGCAGAAAAGACCGTCAACACTTTTTTATAAAAAAACCCGAGCAAAATGAAAAACATTTTGCCCGGTACTAGTTCCTTCTTATTTAACGCTTCGGCTCCAACATCGTGAGACTGATTCGCCCACGATTGGCGTCCACTTGTTCGATCCATACGGTGACGATATCACCGACTGCGACGACATCAAGCGGATGCTTGACGTAGCGATTCGACAATTTCGAAATATGGACGAGTCCATCTTGCTTCACCCCGATATCAACGAACGCCCCAAAGTCGATGACGTTTCGCACCGTTCCTTGGAACTCCATACCGACCTGGAGATCTTCCAAGTTCATAACGTCTGTCCGAAGTAACGGCTTCTGAATGTCTTCGCGTGGATCACGTCCTGGTTTCGCGAGCGACTTCAAGATATCTTCAACCGTCGGCAATCCGGCATCTAGCTTCTCACTCAGCACTTTGGCGTCAACCGTCTTCAATCGATCTCGCAGTTCAGCCGTACCGACCGCTTGCTTCGAAACACCGAGTTCCTTCAATAGAGAGAGCGTCAACTTATAGCTCTCCGGATGAATCTCCGTTTGATCGAGCACATCGCTTCCGTTCGTGATCCGTAAAAAACCGGCTGCTTGTTCATACGCCTTCGCTCCAAGACGAGGCACTTTCTTGATTTCTTTCCGCGTATCAAAGCGCCCGAACTCATCCCGATACGCGACAATATTTTTAGCCGTCGTCTTGTTCAATCCAGATACATATGTGAGCAGCGATTCCGAGGCTCGGTTCACATCCACACCGACCATGTTGACGACACTCTCGACGACAAACTCGAGCGACCCCTTCAGCTTGTTTTGACTGACGTCGTGTTGATACTGTCCAACCCCCACCGATTGCGGGTCGACTTTAACGAGTTCGGCCATCGCGTCTTGGATACGTCGGGCGATCGAGACAGCCGAGCGTTCTTCTACTTTCAATTCCGGGAACTCAGACCGTGCAATCTCTGACGCCGAATAGACACTCGCCCCCGCCTCATTGACGATGGCGTAAGCAATCTCGCGTTCAGCTTTCTTCAGCCAGCTCGATACGAATTGCTCCGTTTCACGGGATGCGGTCCCATTCCCGATGACGATGACCGAAATCGGATAACGTTTCACG
This sequence comes from Exiguobacterium sp. s16, assembly GCF_018618115.1. NCBI lineage: Bacteria > Bacillati > Bacillota > Bacilli > Caryophanales > Exiguobacterium > Exiguobacterium sp. s16. Next base: position 2,305 of record NZ_JACSLM010000011.1, read on the forward strand.
AGCGACGATAGCACTTTTTCCGATCCCGCGACATCGTGTTTCGGTGCCGTCGGATAGAAGACACCGACTTCTTCGACTTTCCCGATCTCATTGACGACGGCCCATTTACAACCTGTGCGATAGGCCGGGTCAATCCCTAGGACGATGACCTCACGAAGCGGCGGTTGCATGTAGAGTTGCTTCAAGTTTTTCGAGAACACGTCGATCGCCTGTTCTTCGGCCGTCTCGGTCAATTCGCTACGAATCTCACGTTCGATGGCCGGAAATACCGACTTCTTGAACGCGTCCTTCACGGCGAGCGTGACGAGTTCGCGTTTCTCTGTCGGCAAACGGTCAAACTTGCCGAGCGCTTGTCGCATGAAGCCGGCTTCGTCGAAGACAACCTTCACTTGCAACACGTCCGTGCGCTCTCCCCGGTTCAAAGCGAGAATCCGGTGCGGGACGATTCCTGCGATTTTTTCTTCATATTCATAATACTGGGCGAACACTTCTTTCTCGTCTTCCGCTTGTTTTTTCTTCTGCGAACGAAGGAGCGCCTCTTTCCGGACTCGTGTTCGAAGTGATTGTCGAAGCGTCGCCACTTCGCCCCACTCCTCCCCAATGATTGATTGGACGAACGGAAGTGCTTCTTCAAGCGAAAGATCACCCGCTAACGACTGCGCTTCTTTCAGCGAATAGGGTGTCGGTTGACGATACCAGTCAGCGAGGGCTTGTAGTCCTTTCTCCCGCCCTTGTTCGGCTTTCGTCCGTCGCTTCGGACGATAAGGGAGATAAATGTCATCGACTTGTTGCAGGCTCGTCGCCGCTTCAAGCGCCCGTGTCAATTCCGGCGTCGCCTTCTCGAGTTCTTCAAGTTTGGCGAGGACGTCCGTCTTACGCTTGTGCAAACTCTCTTCATATTGTAAGGCGTCGAGAATCGCTTTGATTTCGACTTCATCGAGATTACCGGTCATTTCTTTACGGTACCGGGCCATGAACGGAATCGTCGCTCCGTCCGCGGCAAGTTGTTGCACCGTCTCGACTTGACTCGTCTTCAACTTCAACTCTTTTGCGACTTTCGTAATCAATCGAATCACTTCCTTTTCTCTTCTCTCTAGAAGTGTAGCAAACTCACGCCTAGACGACAAAAAAACGATGACCATTTAGTCATCGTTTGAGAATACTTCGTTGAGCGGGACTTTGATGGCCTCACGTAACTTCTCAAGCGCGCGTCGCTGCAAGCGCGATACGTGCATCTGCGAAATCCCGAGGAGTTCACCCGTCTCTTTTTGGCTCATGTTTTTATAATAAGCACATTCTAAAATCGCCTGTTCCCGTTCGTTCAGCACACTGAACGCTTTTTCAAGGATGAGGCGCTGGTCGACCGATTCGTAGCCACGTTCTTGGCTTCCGACAAGGTCGAGGAGCGTGACGGTCGAACCTTCGTTGTCCGCTTCGATTGAGCTGTCGACGGAAAGGGCTTGGTAGCTCTTGCCCATCTCGAGCGTCTCGAGAATCTCTTCATCGGAAACGCCGAGGTGATCGGCAATCTCATCGATGCGCGGTGAACGTTGCAACTCGGTCGTCAATTCCTCGACCGTCTTCTTGATTTTCGGTCCAAGCTCTTTAATCCGGCGCGGAACGTGGACGCTCCACGTCTTGTCACGGATGAAACGCTTGATTTCACCGATAATCGTCGGAACGGCAAACGATTCGAAACTGCGTCCGAACTCAGGGTCGAAACGACGAAGGGCAGCGAGAAGTCCGATCATCCCGACTTGAACGAGGTCATCGTGGATAGCCCGGCCGCGTGAAAACTTTCGTGCAAGTGCCTCAACGAGGTCCGAGTATCGGTTAATGAGGAGCATCTGGACTTCTTCATTTTGATCGTCCTGTTGATAACGCTCAATCCACTCTAATACTTCATCATCACTGTGATGGCGTTGTTGAGATTTTGCTGGCACTCTGATCCACCTCGTCCCTGTTAAGGAGTTTCGTCATCGTCACCTTGACACCATTGTCCTTGTTGATCGAGACGTCATCCATTAAGGCTTCAATGAGGAAAAGACCGAGTCCTCCTTCGTGAAGCGATTCAATTTCAGCCGTCTCTTCGACTGGCGCCGCTTGGCGTTTCACGTCGTCGGCAAACGTTTTGCCCGAGTCCTCGATCGTCATCTCGAGACGATCTTGATGGACGCCACACGTGAGTTTCACTTCACCCTCTTGATCTTCATAGGCATGTTGAACGGCATTGCCACAGGCTTCCGAGACCGCGATTTTAATATCTTCGATCTCGTCGTACGTATATCCCATACGGTTAGCGATTCCTGAGACGACTAAACGGACCACACCGACATACTCCGGTTTGGCCGGGAACGTCATCACCGTCTGTTCGATGTTACTCATTGCGTGCCACCTCTTACGTTTGTATTGATCGAAAGCAACTTGTGCAGTCCTGTCAATTCAAAGAGACGATTGACGCGGTCAGTGACGCCGACGAGCGACAACTCTTTCTCATTACGTTTGGCTATTTTAAGGGCACCGACAAATACGCCGAGACCAGTTGAATCCATATAGTCCACTTCATCCAAATGAACGGTGACGTCTTGGTCCGTGATTGCCGGGTGCAAGACTTCCTTCAATTTTGGTGCGGTATATGTATCCACTTCTCCGGATACGTAAAGGTGTAATTGTTCTCCAATGACTTGCTCGCGAATCGCTAAATCCATCGTATATTCCCTCCTAATGTGCGTACAGAAAAATTGAGTACGATTAAACTAAATTCCCGTTTTACAGAATTCTAAACTATTTTTCAAAGGTTTTTTTGAAAAAAAACCGATACCCATGTATCGGTTTCTTTATATGTAAGCTAGAGAGGGATTAATCCCAGACTAATCTCTAGCGCTCGGTCAACTTTGTGCATCGTCTCATCATCAAGATGAGTGACTTTATCCGTCAGACGACGCTTATCAATCGTTCGAATCTGTTCAAGTAAAATCACGGAATCTCGTTCGAGACCATGTTTGACTTGATATACCTCTACATGAGTCGGCAGTTTTGCTTTCTGGATCTGAGCCGTAATCGCAGCGACAATGACGGTCGGGCTAAAGCGATTGCCGATATCGTTTTGAATGACGAGAACCGGACGAACTCCACCTTGCTCTGAACCGACTACGGGCGACAGATTCGCATAAAACACGTCACCACGCTTTACGATCACTCCGCTCACACCCCGCTTACTTGACGTAAGAGAGCATGTTCGGCTTCCGTCTCAATCATCAGCATCTCTTCTGCCATATTCAAATTAAACGCGGCCATCTCTTGATAGCCTCTCGCCAATTCTTCGCGCAGTGTTTGTTGTCGATCAGCAATTTCTTTGGACAAGTACGTCACTACATCGTTCAATGACAATGATTCACGGTCTTTCATCGAAATCGGACCCACATGTTGCGAGAACCGATCTGGAACGGACGCTAAAGCACCCGCAGTTCGCTGTTTCAACATCTTACACCTCCAGAATCGTTTCAATGACTGGCGGAAATATTCCCGCGTTCTTTACCAATATAACACGCGAGTTTGGGAAAATATAGAGAATTCCCGAAAGAATTCAGATAATTTCACACGTTTTCCGCTTTACACATAACGTCGCGGGAGGCGATTCGTTAATTGACAGACGACCTCATAGTTGATTGTCTCGAGATGCGTGGCCAGTTCGTCAATCGCGACTGGTCCGCCGATGAGCGTGACCACAGTTCCGACCGGCAGCTCTTTAGGAAGCCTCACCATGAAGCGATCCATGCAGACACGACCGATAATGGGACAGCGCTCTCCATTGACGTCTACTTCGAAGCCGCTCGCTTTACGAATCCAGCCGTCGGCATATCCTACCGGCACGGTACCGATCCACTCGTCCCCTGCCGTCGTGTATGTCGCCCCGTAGCTGATCGTCTGTCCAGCTTCGAGTTGCTTCACTTGCATGAGCTTGCTCTTCAACGTGAAGGCCGGTCGTAAAAATGAATAGAAGGAAGCCATCTCAGCTGACGGGTAGAGCCCATAAATCGCAATTCCGACCCGCACCACGTTGTACGGCACGTCTTGTCCAGCCATGCGGATCGCCCCGGCCGAGTTTGACGTATGAATGTAGCGGAATCGCGAGTGGAGTCCATCTATCAACTGACCAAATCGCTCCTGCTGCTCATAGTAAAGCTCACTGTCCGGCTCATCCGCTGTCGCAAAGTGCGTATAAATCCCTTCGACGATAAAACGGTCATCTGCCGCATCTAAAAGGGCATCAAGTTCGGCGCGGGTCCGCAAACCGAGGCGCCCCATCCCGGTGTCGACTTTCACATGAACGGTGAGTGGACGGTCAGATAGACGTGTGCGCGCCTCACGCAACCAGTCGGCCGAAAAGACGGACAACGTCACACCGTGTTCGGCTGCGACGCCCGCATATTCTGGGAACTGGGCCTCCATGACGAGAATCGGCGCTTTAATCCCGGCCTCTCGGAGCTCGATGGCTTCCTCGAGCAAAGCCACACCGAGCATCGTCGCTCCGTTATCAAGCGCAATCTTTGCCACTTCGACGGCACCATGCCCGTAAGCGTTCGCTTTGACGACGGCCATGAGCGCTTGCGGGATCCGTTTTTTAATTTCGATTACGTTATGTTTGATCGCCGCCCGATCGATTTCAATCCAACTTGGACGAAACATCGTGATCCCCCTCTTCAATGATGACTTGTGCCACGGCATATTGCTCGCTGTGGCTGATACTCATATGAATCCGGCCTGAGTACGGCGCCGTCATATGCGGCCGTCCGGTCTCATCCGGTAAAATTTCGATTTGTTGCCACGACAGGCCCCGGGCAATGCCGGTCCCGACCGCTTTGGCATACGCTTCTTTCGCCGCAAATCGTCCAGCGACGAATTCGATGCGCCGTTGTTCTGGATAGGCGTCCGCAAGCGCCCGCTCGGCTGTGGTCAACAGACGTGCGACGAAACGGTCATTTTTGAGCGAGCGAGCAATCCGCTCGAGCTCGACGATATCGATTCCGATCCCCACAATCACAGGACACTCGCTCCTTTCCTTTTTCACTCGTTTCCTTATACAATTAAGGAAAGAGGTGATGCTATGTTTAGTCGTACTGAGAATGTTCAAACGTTCGTCCGGGCGTATCCGCTCGTAACGCTGTTCATTGTAATCCAACTGCTCGTGTTTGTCATCGATTCTTTGGTCCCCGACCTCCGGATTGTCGCACTCGGCGGGTCATTCCATCTCGCACTCGCCCAAGGGGAATGGTACCGTCTCTTGACGGCCAACTTCATCCATTTAGGGCTCGGTCATTTGCTGTTCAACTCGTTCGCTTTGATTATCTTCGGACCTGCCATGGAACGCATGGTCGGTCACATCAAGTTCGCCGTGTTCTATATCGTGGCCGGTGTGCTTGCCAACTTGCTCACGTTCTTCACGGTGAGTGAACTGTTCTACCTGCAAGCCGGTGCTTCAGGTGCGATTTTAGCGATTCTCGGCTTTTATGTGTACATCGGTCGGTTCCGCCGGACGCTCATCTACAGCCAGGACGCTCGACTCGTCTATATCTTCGTCGCCATCAGCGCCGTGTTCACGCTCATCGGCGCGAACGTATCACTTTGGGGACATGTGTATGGTTTCCTGGCCGGGTTCTTGCTCGCGATCCCGCTCTCCCGGTTCGCGGTGCCGTATTCGCGCCCGCTCCGTTACGGGAAGTACAAGCCACGCAAGTATTCCCCGCCCATCATTCATACGGGTGAAGGCAAATGGATTTTCTACGTGATCGTCGGATTGGCCGTGTTCGGCCTGTTCGCCCGCTTTTTATGACAGTAAAAAGAGAGGATTCGCCCGAGCGGCGAATCCTCTCTTTTCGTTTAGCCGAGCAAGGTGAGCATGAGCGCCTTTTGCGCGTGCAATCGATTCTCGGCTTGATCGAACACGACCGATTGCGGACCGTCGATGACGTCGGCCGTCACTTCTTCGCCGCGATGGGCCGGGAGACAGTGCAGGAAAATCGCATCTGACTTCGCTTGCTGCATGAGCGAAGCATCGACTTGGAACGTCGCAAACTGCGTCAACCGTTCCGCCGCTTCCGCTTCTTGCCCCATGCTCGCGAACACATCCGTGTAAATGACGTCCGCACCCGCTGCCGCAGCGACCGGGTCTTGCCACAACGTAACGCTGCCTCCAGTAGTCGCCGCGAGTTCGTTCGCCCGTTCGAAAATCTCGGTCTCGACCGTATATGCTTCCGGCGAGGCGATGCGGATGTGCATCCCGCTGAGCGCGCCCCCGATCATGAGCGAGTGGGCCATATTGTTCCCGTCGCCGATGTACGTCAACGTCTTACCTGTTCTCGTGCCGAACACTTCCTCGACCGTCAACAAGTCGGCGAGTACTTGGCATGGGTGATGGGAATCGGTCAATCCGTTGATGATTGGAATCGAACCTGCCGAAGCGAGCGTCTCGACCGTCGCGTGGGCATACGTCCGAATCATGAGCGCATCGACATAACGGCTCATGACTTGAATCGTATCCGTCAGCGGTTCCCCACGCCCGATTTGTAAATCACTGCTGCTCAAGAACAGCGGATAACCGCCGAGTTCGACGACACCGACCTCGAACGACATCCGGGTCCGAGTCGAGGCCTTCTCGAACAAGAGCGCCACTTTCTTGCCGGCGAGCGCCGTCTGGAACGCTTCCGGCTGTCGTTTCACTTCGGCCGCGAGTCCAAGCAAGTCGTCGAGTGCGGACGGAGTCAGTTCCTCGAGTGTCAGTAGATGATTGATTGTTTTCGTCGTCATAATGGTAGTCCCTCTCCTGTCTGCATCGTTTGAAGTGAACGGACCGGCATCGGTTCCGCTTGCATCGCTTGTTGATAGTACTCGGCAAGATGTGTCTCCGAGATGACGTGGACGCCGTTGCGGACGGCCGTCTCACGTGCCGCTTGTTCTTCTGGTGCGTTTGAGAATAAGACCGACACGTTTTGGAACTCGGTCGTCTCATCGAGCGCTTGATCACTATATGACGACCAGCCTTGGCCGGCTACGGTCTCAGTCCGATTCATGACGCGCGTCGTCGTCGCATCGTAACAGAACCGTTCGGACACGTAAGGGGTCATGCTGAATTGAAGCGTTTCCCCGGTCGAACGCATGACGGGTCCGGTGAGCGGGTCGACGCCCGGCAATTTCAAACTCGAGAACACCGGTGTCTTGATGGCATAGCCGCTCCATACCGGACGTGCCTCTGGGACGACGGTTGCCAACTCATGGCCGAACGCCGCGAGCGTCGCCCATTCGATGAGTGGTTCCCCGGTCACTTTACTGACGATCGGGACCGTCCGAGATGCACGCGGATTGATTTCGAGCACGTAGATGACGTCGCCCTTCAAAACGAATTGGATATTGAGCGCACCCTTATATGCGAGCGCTTGACCAATCGTTTGAACGATGGCTTCAATCTCGGCTTGTTGCGCGCGTGACGTTTTGACCGGCGGCAGAATCATCGTCGAATCGCCCGAATGGACACCGGCTGCCTCAATCTGTTCGAGCAAGGCCGGAATGTAGACGGTCTTCCCGTCAGTGACACAGTCGACTTCGAGTTCACGTCCATCGACATACGCATCGACGAGGAGCGGATAGGTCAAGTGTGATTCGACTTGGTGCAAATCCGCCGCGGTCCGGATGATATACATGCCTTTTCCACCGATGACGTAGGAAGGACGGACGACACATGGATAGCCGAGACGATCGATCGCGGACGTCAAATCGTCAACCGATCCGACCTCTTCGCCAGGGATGTGGGCCACCCCGATCTCGTCGAGGAATTGATAGAACCGATCCCGGTCCTCCATTTGATCGATGACGTCTGCCGTCGCCCCGAGCAAGTGATAGCCTTTGGCTTCTAGTGCATGGGCGAGTGAAATGCCGGTCTGCCCGCCGAACTGGATGAGGACGTCCTGACAGCCTTCTGCCTCCAATACGTGCACAACATCTTCAATCGTCAACGGTTCGACGTACAGTTTGTCAGCGACCGTGAAATCGGTCGACACCGTCTCCGGGTTATTGTTGATCATGATCGTCTCGACCCCGAGTTTTTGAAGCGCCCAGACGGCATGCACCGAACTATAATCGAACTCGATGCCTTGCCCGATGCGAATCGGTCCAGACCCGATGATGGCGACTTTCGGACGCTCGCTCGGTACGACTTCAGACGTCCCGTGCCACGACCCGTAAAAGTACGGTGTGCGGCTCTCGAACTCGGCGGCACACGTATCAATCATCTGATAGACCGGATGGATGTCGTGTTCGAGCCGCATCGCTGCGACTGCGTCCGCCGTGACGTTCATCTGCTGCGCAATCTGGGCGTCGGTGAAACCGAACCGTTTCGCCTGCAACATGTTCGCTTTCGTGGACAGGTCCAGATGGATTGTCGACACGAGTCGATTGAACGTCATCATGAAGTGCGGGGCGATACCCGTCAGCGCTTCAAGCTGTGACGCCGTGGCGATTCCCCGATCGAGTAGTGCGAGGCACGCCAGGAGACGACGATCAGTCGGAGCCGAAATTTCAGCGTATAGCGCGTCAGGATCAGCTGTCGCCATCCAACTCGGATAGAGCGGACTCTGCTCGACACCGGCACCACGCCACGCTTTCTGTAGCGCTTCCTCAAGTGTTTTGCCCATCGCCATGCTCTCCCCGGTCGCTTTCATCTGCGGTCCGAGCGTCCGGTCCGTCCCATTGAACAAATCGAACGGGAACGTCGGCACTTTCGCCGTCACATAATCGAGGGCCGGTTCGAAGCTCGCCATCGTCCCGTTCGTGACGGGATTGATGCAATCGTCGAGTCGTTCCCCGAGGGCAAGACGGGTGGCGATCTTCGCGATCGGATACCCGGTCGCTTTCGAGGCGAGCGCCGAGCTACGCGACACGCGCGGGTTCACTTCAATCACGTAATAGGCGTCTTCCGTCGGATGGACGGCGAACTGGATGTTACACCCGCCGACGACACCGAGGGCCGAGACGATTCGGAACGCGGCGCTCCGTAACGTCTGATGCATGACATCCGATAACGTCTGGGCCGGGGCGAACACAACCGAATCGCCCGTATGGACGCCGACCGGGTCGATGTTTTCCATATTGCAGACGATGATGCACGTCCCGTTGGCGTCACGCATGACTTCGTATTCAAACTCTTTATAGCCGGCAATGCTCTGCTCAATCAAACACTGCGAGATTGGACTCGCCTCAAGACCACGTTTCGCGAGCGTGTAGGCGGCATCAATCGTCTCCGCAATCCCGCCGCCGGTGCCGCCGAGCGTGAACGCCGGACGGACGATGAGCGGGACGCCTGTCTCGGCGATAAAGCGATCAAGTCCATCGATCGATTCAATCGTCGTGCTGACTGGGAGCGGTTCCCCGAGCTCGTTCATCTTCTGTTTGAACCGTTCGCGGTCCTCCCCGTCGCGAATCGTCTCGAGTGACGTCCCAAGGAGGGCGATACCGTATCGTTCGAGCACGCCGGCCTCGTCCAAGGCGAGCGCCAAGTTGAGGGCGGTCTGCCCGCCGACCGTGGCGAGCAAGTGGGTCGGACGTTCTGTCTCGATAATCAATTCGGCCTTCTCTAACGTCATCGCCTCGATGTACGTGTGGTCGGCCAAACCGGGATCGGTCATGATCGTGGCCGGGTTCGAGTTAAAGAGTACGACCTCACAACCTGCTTCCCGGAGCGCTTGGCACGCCTGTGTGCCCGAATAGTCAAACTCGGCCGCCTGTCCGATGATAATCGGACCCGAGCCGATGACGAGTACTTTTTTATGCATAGACGTTCACCCCTTGTTGAATCATTTCGTCGAAGCGATCAAAGATGGCTTGTGCTTCCTTCGGTCCCGGACTGGCCTCTGGATGGAACTGAGCCGTTAGAATCGGGGCCGTCCGGTGCAACGTCCCTTCGACCGACAAATCGTTCACGTTCTCAAATAGCAGTTCGAGCGGCGTCGCTTCCAAACTGTCCCGTGTGACGACGTACCCATGATTTTGCGACGTCATCCACACTTCACCCGTCTGGACGTTCCGGACCGGATGATTGGATCCGCGGTGTCCGTAAGCCTGTTTTTCAATCTCACACCCGAAGGCGAGCGCGAGCAGTTGATGGCCCATACAAATGCCGAGTGTCGGATACGACAGTGCCACGTCACGCACATTGTCGAGGTAGTCGACCAAATCACGTGGGTCTCCCGGACCGTTCGACACGAGAATCCCGGTCGGTGCGAGCGCGTGGACTTGGGCGGCCGTCGTATCGAACGGAACGACCGTTACCGCGTACCCTCGCTCCACCATCGCTTGAACCATCGACGCCTTCACGCCGAAATCAAGACAGACGATGTGTCCGTTCGCCCCGTCGCCGTGACGCACATGACTTGGCGTCGAAACGGTCTCCGTAATCTGATGTAGGTCCCCATCGAACGACACATCTGATTCAGACGTCATCACACCCCACTGATCGCCGTGTTCACGGAGCGCATGGACGAGCGAGCGCGTGTCGACGTCAGACAGTACCGGCACACCGGACTGCTCCAGCCAATCCTTCAAGTCGGTCGCCGCCCCGTTTCCGGCTAACGTCTGGACGAGCACGCCCGCCACTTGAATGTCCGCACTTTCCGATGCTGCGTCGGTCAACCCATATTGCCCGATGAGCGGATATGTGAACGCGACGATTTGACCGGCGTACGACGGATCGGTCAACACTTCTTGATAACCGGTCATCCCTGTGAAGAAGACGACCTCTCCTTTCGCCAAGCACGCACTCGTCTCCCACGTCCCGTTGAACTGTTCACCGCTTTGTAACGTCACTGTCCCCGTCATGACACCATCTCCTTTGTAATCACCTGTCCAATGATTGCGAGCGCCTCATCCACTTCGGCTTCCGTAAGCAGCAAAGACGGTAAGACGCGAATCACGTCCGGACCTGCCGCAACGACCAGGAGGCCCGCGTCTCGCAACTGTTCGATCCATGGCGCGACCGGTTGCGTCGCGACGAGCCCGAGCATCAAGCCGAGTCCACGGACCTCGATGAACGTCTCTCCGTCGACAAATTGTTCCAAGCCCGCTCGTAATCGTGCCCCCATCGCATTGACGTGGGCGAGTGCGTCCGCCTCGAACAAAATGTCGAGCGTCGCTTCCGCCGCTGCCATCGCGAGCGGATTGCCGCCGAACGTCGAACCGTGACTGCCAGCCGTGAAGACGTGCTCCGCACCTGCTGCTGTCAAAATCGCTCCGACAGGGAAACCGCTGCCGAGCCCTTTCGCGAGCGTGACGACGTCCGGTTTAAGCGGTGTCTGTTCGAACGCGAAGCGGGTACCTGTGCGGGCAATCCCGGTCTGCACCTCATCGACGACGATTTTGACCCCGTGCTCCGTCGCTTTCGCTTGAAGCGCTTCGAGCCATACCGAGTCAGCGACGACGACCCCGCCCTCGCCTTGGACGATTTCAAGCCAGACCGCAGCCGTATCGGCATCGATCATGTCGAGTGCGTCCATGTCGTTGAACGGTGCGTGTACAAAATCAGCCACCATCGGGCCGAATCCGGCTTTGACCTTGTCTTGCCCCGTGGCCCCAAGCATGGCGAACGAGCGACCGTGGAACGATTTCGTGAACGTCACGATTTTCGTCTTGTTCGTCCATTTCCGAATCAATTTGAACGCCCCTTCGTTCGCCTCGGTCCCACTGTTACAGAAGAACGCATGCGTCAAATGAGTCCCGGAGACGAGCATCTCGGCGACGCGAGTTTGTCCGCTGATGTTGTAAAGGTTCGACGTGTGCCACACTTTTTGAAGCTGCGCCTCTAGCATTTGGCTTACGTGTGGATGACGATGGCCCGTGCCGCAGACGGCGATACCCATGACGAAATCGAGGTACCGTTTCCCCGTGGTGTCGGTCACATACGATCCGTTCGCCTGCTCAATCTCAATATGTCGTTGTCCGTAGGTCGGTAGTAGTGAATGCATGGTGCACCTCCTGTAGTGTTGTCCCGGGATGAACCGGGTCCTTGCCGTCACGGATGACGGCGATATCAATCCCTCCTGTTAGAGCAGCCAACAGCGCCTCGGTTTTCGGGATCATCCCCCCATAGATATCCCCTGTGGCGATGGCCGTCTGGATGTCCTCACGTGTCAGCGTTTGACGGAACGTCCCATCAATCCGGATACCTGGTACGTCGGTGATCATTTCGAAGCAGTCGGCCTGCAGAGCGACCGCGACTGCGATCGCACAATCGTCCCCATTACAGTTCAACGTGCCTTCCGTACCGTGTAATAATGATGTCACGACGGGCACGTAGCGACCCCCGAGCAATAGCTCGAACAAGTCTGTCTCGACCCGGTCGACTTCGCCGACCTCCCCGAGTTCCACCAACTGCTTTCCTGTCAGCGTCTGTCCGTCCACACCCGAGAGACCGACCGCTTGAATATGATGACGTCCGAGGGCAGCGACGATTTCGGTCTGCATCTCCCCCGCGAGCACACGCTCGGCACCGGTCAACACGTCCGCTGTCGTGACACGACGTCCGTCTTGAAACACCGGTTCGATTTGTTGGTGCTCGCAATAAGCGGACAACGCAGGTCCACCCCCATGAACGATCACAAGTTCATGCCCCGCCTCGAGCCACGCCTGCCATTCTTTGAAATAGTCCGGATGAAGCGTGTCCCAAACGCTTCCGCCGAGTTTGACGATTTTCCGTTGTTTCATGTCCGATAACTCGCGTTGATTTTGACGTAGTCGTAAGTCAAATCGCAGCCATACGCCTGACCTTGTCCGGTGCCGTCTTGCAACCGGATCTGGATCGGCACGATGTCTTGGCCCATCTCTTCTGTCGCGAGCGTTTCATCGAACCAGACCGGCGAACTTTCCAAAAGTACGTGCTGTGACCCGATGCGGATGTCGACGTGGTTCACGTCAATCGGTTGCTCTGATGCACCGATGGCGGCGATGATGCGTCCCCAGTTCGCATCTTGTCCATAGACGGCCGTCTTCACGAGCGACGAGCCGACGACTTGTTTCGCAATCATCCGAGCCGCTGCGTCCGTTTTCGCCCCGACAACCTCGACCTCAATCAATTTCGTCGCCCCTTCTCCGTCCCGGGCAATCGCTTTGGCGAGATTCGTGCATACGTCCGTCAACGCTTGAAGGAAGCGGTCATAGGCCGGTGTCCCTTCGATGATTTCATCCATCTCGGTCAGTCCGCTCGCCAAAGCGAGCACCATATCGTTCGTCGAGCTGTCCCCGTCGACGGTGATACTGTTAAACGAGGCGTCCACGCTCTGTTTCAGCGCCCGTTGCAAGACGTCGGGTGCGATGACGGCATCGGTCGTAATGAAGCCAAGCATCGTCGCCATGTTCGGATGAATCATCCCCGAGCCTTTGGCCACGCCCGCAATCGTCACGGCGGCATCGCCTTCGGTGTACTCGATGCCCGTGCATTTCGTTCCCGTATCGGTCGTCAAAATCGCTTCCGCGAACGACTCCGCCCCCGTCTCCTCATGGATCGGTTCAAGCAAATCGATCCCGGTCAAGAGCGTCTCCATCGGCAACAGTTGACCGATGACACCTGTCGAGGCGATCGCTACTTCTTCCGGCTTGACCCCGATATGTTCGGCCGCCTTATCGCGCATCGTATACGCGTCCTCGAGCCCTTGCGGACCGGTGCAGGCGTTGGCGTTCCCGCTGTTGATCAAGACGGCACGAATCTTTCCGTTCGACGCTTGTAGCGTCTCTTTTGTCACTTGAATCGGGGCCGCTTGAAACTGGTTCGTCGTATAGACCGCGGCGGCACTGGCCAACTGTTCGCAGACGAGCAGAGCCAAATCCTTACGCTTCCGCTTCAGTCCGACGTGAACTCCGCACGCTTGAAACCCTTTCGGCGTGACGACGTGGACGACAGGGCTGATTGCTGTTTCAATCATTCGTTTCTACCTCCTCATATGTATTGGGGCTGTTCATTCAACCCGGCTGTCTCGTTTAATCCAAAGCGGACGTTGGCGTTTTGAATCGCTTGTCCGGCCGCACCTTTTTGCATATTGTCGATGACCGAGATGATGGTCAATCGATTCGTTCGTTGGTCGAGATACACCCACAAGTCACAGTAGTTCGACCCGACGGCCGTCCGAATCTCCGGTTCGCCTTGTTGCACCCGGATGAACGGTTCGTTCGCGTATGCCTGTCGCAATACGTTCACCCAAGCTGCTTCGCTCTGCTCGATTGTCGGGACAACGCTCATCGTTGCCATAATGCCTCGATTGATGGGCAACAGATGAGTCGAGAGCGACACGGTCGCTTGCCTCCCACTCACTGCATAAAGCGTCTGTTCAATCTCCGGGATGTGTTGATGCGTATGAATTTTATAAAGTTGCACGTTTTCGTTGGAGCGGGCATGGTGCGTCTTGGCGCTGAGCCCTTTCCCAGCACCCGTGATGCCGGAGCAGGCCGAGACGATGATTTCGTTCGGATCGATCCAGCCTCCGTTCACGAACGGGAGCAAACCAAGGGCGATCGCCGTGGCGTAACACCCGGGATTGGCAATCCAGTCGGCCGACCTTACAGCGTCTCGATTCCATTCCGTCAATCCGTACACGGCCTGCGCTTGAAGTGATACCGGTACGGCCGGTTTGCCGTACCATGTCTCGTAACTCGATGCCGGCAGACGTAAGTCTCCGCTCAAATCGATGACGACTCCTTCATACTCCGTCAACTGCGCCACATATTGTGCCGACACCCCGCTCGGCGTCGCTAAAAAAATGACGTCGATGTCGTTCAATGCGCCCACCTGGAACGGCTCGAGCGTCAAATCCTCAATCTCTAACCATGGATACAGTTGCGCGAGCGTCAATCCGGCGCTCGAATCGCTCATTGCCCGGACGAGCGTGAACTCGGGATGTTTCCCGATGAGCTTCAACAGCTCCATCCCGGCGTACCCCGTGACGCCGACGATTCCACAAGTGATCATCTGTCGAACCCCCTTAAAAGAATAAATCGATTAAAACATACGTATATTTATACTGTCAATTGTATTTTTATACAATTTGAACAGAGAAGTGTTTGCCAGACCATAAAAAAACGGCCCGGCGCAAGAGCGCCAGACCGTGATAGATGATTAAATTTGATTTTTGTGACGAGCGTCTTGGAGCGCGTCGACCAAGTCTTTCACATCTTCGACGAGATTTTGAATCGTATCTTGGTTCTCTTCGTAGAGCGCCTTCAAATCCATGACGCGATCTTTCAAGCTCCCTTTCGATGAGGCTTGAAGGCCGACCGAATGGCTTTGTGTTGACGCATCCTTCGACTTGAGTCGTGATTTCATATGTTTGAGCTGGCTGACTTGTTGTTCGCGCGTCTCTCTGTGGAGAAGCGATGCCCCGGCTCCGATGACGGCACCTGCGGCCATTCCCATCCAGAAGTAGTTCTTGTTCATAAAAAATCCTCCCCTAACATGACGTTATGTTTATTATAGGTCATCCGCTTCATCGACGACATAGTGTTTTATGATTGGACCGGCTCCTTTTTGTTCGACGGCTTCTTTCAGCCATTCTTGGAACAAGACATAGTCGGTCGAATCACGGAAACGATTTCCGCCCTCGGTGAATTGGATGAAGATAATCCCGTGGTGATCGTCCGGGTCGACACCGAGCCGATAGGCGGCAAAACCGCTATGGCCAGACCCAAGACGTGATTTGTCTTTCAACAAGCGATGGAACAAGAGCGACCGGGCGTTCGAATCGACCGGAATGTTCGCATAGACAATATTCCCTCTCGAGGCGAATTGTCCTTCCGCTTCTTCGATTTGAAACGTCTTCCCGCTTTGGAAGGGAGACTTGTCGCCTTCTGCGAGCAAAATCGTCTCGGTCCCGTTGGCGACAAGGATACCGGGTTGTTGACGCAATCGTTCAGCGACAGTTCCTGAGGCAAACGTCATGAACAGTTTAGACAAGCCCCTCACACCCTTTCGCGAGCATGATGTCTTTCTCCGTGATTCCACCTTCGTCATGCGTGGACACGGTCAATGTGACGTTCCGATACTCGATCAAGATGTTCGGATGATGATTGAGCTCCTCCGCCAAATCAGCGACGAGATGGACGAACTGAATCGCCTCTGGAAACGTCTCGAGCCGATACGTCTTTTGTAATTCCCCTTCAACAACATCCCAGCCATTTAAGCGGGATAGTTGCTCTGACAGTTCGGTTGATGACAGCAGCATGTGCTGATTCCCCTTTCGCAAACGGTTCTTCTTACACCTAGTACCCGACCGCGATCAAAAATAATCTTTTTCGCTTCACGCAAAATGATTTAGAATAAGAAGGATAGCCAACTATTCTTTACATGAGAGAGGAGAGCTCCCCATGCGAGCATTGATTGTGATCGACTACACGTTTGATTTTATCGCAGATACGGGTCGTTTGACTTGTGGAAAACCAGGGCAAGACATAGAAGAACGAATCGTCCAGTTGATCGAGGAGTTTGCGGACGAGGATTATGTCGTCATCGCGAACGATGTCCACGACGCCGGCGACACGTATCATCCTGAGACGACGCTCTTCCCGCCCCACAACATCCGCGGCACGGAAGGCCGTGAACTGTATGGAACCGTCAAAGCGGCAGCAGCGCGGGCCGATTATTGGATCGATAAGACACGCTATAGCGCCTTTGCCGGCACAGACCTCGACTTGCGCTTGCGCGAACGGGCCATCACAGAGATTCATCTCGTCGGTGTGTGCACAGACATTTGTGTGCTTCATACCGCTGTCGACGCTTACAACCTCGGCTATACAATCGTCGTCCACGCCGACGCCGTCCAAAGCTTCAACCCAGTCGGCCACGATTGGGCGCTCGAACATTTTGTCACGACCCTCGGAGCAACGGTGACCGGGAAGTGACGTAAAACAGAAAGGATCGATTATGTTACATCGCAACTTAGCACTTCACACAGACTTATACCTCCCACGTTGGATGTATATCTATTGGAAACAAGGCCGTCACAACGAACGAGTCGTGTTTGACCTATACTATCGCTCAAACCCGTTCAGCGGAGGTTACGTCGTCTTCGCCGGCCTCCAAAATATCGTGCATTATTTAGAGAACGTCTCATTCACGGAAGAAGATATCCGCTACTTGAAACAGCAACTCGACTTTGAGGACGAGTTCGCGGATGTACTCCGTAACTTCAAGTTCACGGGCTCGCTCTACAGTGTCCGTGAAGGAGAAGTCATCTTCCCGAACGAACAAGTCGTCCGCATCGAATCGACGATCTTTGAGGCGAAGCTGTTCCAGACGGCGCTCTTGAACATCGCCAACCACGAATCACTCATCGCGACGAAATACGCGCGCATCCGCCAAGCTGCGCCGAACGAGACGCTACTCGAAGGCGGTGCTCGTCGCGCCCAAGGCGTCGATGCTGCGTACTACGGAACACGGGCCGCCTATATCGCCGGTTTCGACGTCACGAGCTTGGTTTCGGCCGGACGTGATTTTGACGTCCCGACCGGTGGAACGATGGAGCACGCCGATATCCAGTTCCACGATGACGAACTCGAGGCATTCCGCTCGTTCGCCTCGATGTACCCGGACAATACGAGCCTGTTGATCGACACGTACGATACGCTCAAGTCAGGTCTCCCGAACGCGATCACGGTCGCCAAAGAACTTGAAGCGAAAGGCTACCGCTTGAAGTCGGTCCGACTCGACTCGGGTGACTTGGCCTACTTGTCGAAACGGGCCCGAAAAGCATTGAACGCGGCCGGACTCGATTACGTCAAAATCGTCGTCTCGGGCGACCTCGATGAGTACGTCATTCAAGACTTGCGGATGCAAGGAGCTGAAGCCGATACGTTCCTCGTCGGGACGCGCGGTATCACGGCCTATGAGCAACCTGCACTCGGTATGGTGTACAAACTCGTCGCCCGCGAAGGCGCCGACGGGAAGCTGAAGCCGGTCATCAAAGTGTCGTCTTCGAAAGTGAAAACGACGACTCCGCACAAGAAAGAATTGTATCGCATCATCGATAACGAGACCGGGAAGTTCAAAGGTGACTATATCGCCCTTGCCGACGAACCAGTCGAGTCGTATAACGAGATTGACTTGATTGACGTGCGCGACCCCGCGTTCCGCATCAAGACACGTAACTTTAGCGTCAAACGTTTGCTCGTCCCGATTTTCCAAGACGGCGAACGCGTCTATGAGTTACCGAACGCGACAGAAATCCGCACGTATCATCACGAGCAGATGAACGGTCTGTGGGAAGAGTACAAACGCCTCCGCTTGCCGGAAGTGTACTCGGTCACATTCAGTAAACCGCTCTGGGACTTGAAGCTCGAAATGATTCGTCAAACTCGGATTCCGAAATAAAAACAAGAGGCTACGGATTTTTTTCCGTTAGCCTCTTGTTTTTATGCCGTCGTCATCTCATTCGCATGGATTTTATCTTCTTTTCTCCGAAAGTAAAGGGCGATCGAAAGAGAGATCAAAATCAATATGAAGTAAACGGTCCGTTGCCAAAACGTCGCTTCCGTATCCCCTCGGAACAACGCGATGATATAGTCACTCCCGCTCACGAAGAACAAGCCCGCGAGCAAGAGGAAGATTCGATATCCGGCCCGACTCCGCTCCTGCTTTACTTTGAAGAAAAGGACACCATAATAACCGATTGCTAGAATCGCGATATACCCGATTATGCCAACAACCCAACTCATCTTGATGCCTCCTTGTCCTCTATTTTTTTTACGTCGCTTCCCCGCTATCGTAACACAATCTTCGAATCAGACTGTGTTAAGATGAGTTAAAGAAAATGTGGAAGGGATCGATACGATGAAAACGTTCCGCCTAGTCCAAGTTCGCCTCGTCCAAGACGAGTACGGCAACGAGTTGAACCTGCCCGTCGAACTGCTCGATGGGTTGATCATCTCAAAAGAGCACGACAACGAATGGCTCCTCGAGATGCTCGTACCGACTGAATTTGCCGTCACGCTTCATCATTACTTGAATAAACGAATCCTGCTTCTCGCCGAGGCCGTCATCACGTCTCCATCGAACCGGCCGGCCGCCCTCGCCTTGACGTTCACGAGTGAACGGTCGCTAAGCGACCATCACACGTTCGTCGCCGAAGGGCTCATGTTGTTGCCGAAACAAGACACGACGAAGCAAGTACTCGATTCGTTGATTTCCGAAGGCGTGGCGAACGCCGAGCTCAAACCGTCCTTCTTCGAAAAACAAATGGAGCAACAGCAGTCGTTCAGCCGCTCCGCCTTCACTCAGCTCGTTAAGACAGGATCGTTCGAATAAGTCGAACGGTCTTGTTTTTCTTTCCCCGTTTTTTCAAATATCTCAACCCAAAAAGGCGAAGAAATTTCTCCGCCTCAAATGTAGATGAAAAACAAGATGACCATCATCGTCATTCCGACGACTTTGAGCATCGTACTTCCAAGGAAAGCAAGTACCGTCCCGACACCGATACTCCACGCCTCACGCGTCGATTTACCGAGCGTGAGCTCCGCTAGAAACGCGAAGATGAACGGGAAGATGAGCACGCCGACGAGCGGGAAGATGAACGGACCTGCGATCAATCCGATCGTCGCTCCCCACTTCGCCCGTTCGGAACCGCCTCGTTTATCAACCGTCGCCCGAGTGACGATATAGTCGACTACGAACAAGAAGATCAAAAATACGGTTTGCCAAAGCCAGAACGTCCATGTGAGCGGCTCGAACGAGAATCCAAAACCGTAAATCATATAACCGATGAATAAGAACAAGACGCTCGGGATGACCGGATAGATCAGACCCGCGAACGCGACAACAAATGATGCGATGATGAAAATCCAGAGCAATGTCGTCATGAACTTCTCCTCACTTCGCGACGATCACATTCGTAATATGGTCGGCGACATTGACCGCCTTGACCACGAACTGACCCTCTTGATATTCGATATAATTCGAGCAGGCGTTGCGCATGGCGTGGCGGAACGTATACGTGTCGTCAATCGCCGATAAGGCGGCTTTAATTGCATGTGAATGACAGACGACGATGATACGTTTTCCAGCATGTGCCTCGACGATGTCTTCCATGCCGCTCAAGACCCGGGCCCGCATCTCATCTTCTGACTCGAGACCCGGGACGCGACCTTGATCATCGGCTTGGACAGCTTCGTAAATGCCAGGCACCGGTTTTCCCGACGCATGACCGAACTCACGCTCAATGAACCGTTCGTCCTGAATAATCACGCCTGGGTCGATGCCGCACGCCTCTGCGATGTAGCGGGCCGTATCCATCGCTCGCGAAAGCGGGCTCGCGACGATCACGTCCCATGATTCTTGGCTTAAAAAGGCCGCACTCTCTTCGGCCTGCCGATGTCCGAGTGCGTTGAGCGGGATATCTTCCCGCCCCTGAATGATTTCTTGAAAATTCCAATCGGTCTGACCATGTCGGACCAAACAAAGTTCTGTCACACGAGTCACTCCTTTTTGATTCCTAAATCCTACCCCATCGTACCATCTTTGAAAAAAAGCGCAACGTCACATCATCGCGTCATCGATGAAACGATCGATCCGGGCCATGAGTTGTGTTTCTTTGATCGGGTTATCGGATTGGAGGAAACTCGCTAACGAATGGGTGCCGTTCGGAAAAGAAATCAATTGCACGTTCGCGCCGACCTCGCTCGCATGCTCCACGAAATGGAGCGCTTGTCCGAACGGAACGATGGGGTCTTTTTTCCCGTGCAAAAGGAGAATCGGCGGGGCATCATCGTACAGATGCGTGACCGGAGAACACTTCACCATCAATTCGCGCCACGCCTCACGACTGCCTTCGTAAAACTTCAAATGGGCGAGCCACGTCTGGATGAACTTGAACAACAAGAAGTTCGTCGGCGGATAAAGGGCGATGACACCTTTCACCGGCGGCACGTCATCGCCGAGTTCTCCTATAAACTGCTTGCTTCGGTCGAGTGCTGTCGCAAGGACAAGGGCCGCGCCTGCCGAGTCGCCCCAGACAATCAATTTGTCGATGTCAAGATTGAGTAGACCGTCGTGTTGTTTGAGATAGCAAAGCGCATCGGAGACGTCGATGATGTTGTCCGGGAAATAGACCCCGTCCTCGAACAGACGATAATCGATGCTGATGACCGCGAATCCTTTGGCGAGGAAGTGGTCGAGCAATGGATGGAACAACGTCACCATGCCTCGATTCCCTCGAACGAATGCCCCGCCGTGTGCATAGACAGCTACCGGGAACGGTCCTTCGCCGGGCGGGTAGTACACATCAAATTGGAGCGGACGGTCATTGACAATCTTGTACGTGTGAGTCCGGCGTTTACGGGTCGAGGGACGCACCGGCAACTCGGGCTCTTGCCAACGCACGAGCGATCCGTATTGGTTCCATACGCTTGCCCCGGCTGCGGTGGCGGCCGCGAGCGCCGCACCACCGACGAACCAGGCGGTCTCCTTTCTCATATACATCCACTCCTCGTTCTTTTTTTAATCATATTCCCTTTTTCTCGAAAAACCATCCATCTGAAGTCGGACTTGACGTGTTCGCATTCGCCCCCTATAATATAAAACGCAGTCTCAGAACGTAACGGTTACGATTTAAAGGTTTTATATAGAGAGGACAGGTGGAGAGGGTTATGAACAAAAAACTGTTAGGTGTCGCCGCTGCCGGGACACTTTTATTAGGTGGTTGCGCAAGCAATGAAGAGGGCGGTGCCACAGAGGAAGCCAACGACCAGTTGACCGTATATGCGTCGACGTTCGCGTTGAAATCATTCGCCGAGGAGATTGGCGGCGACCGCGTCCGCGTCGAGATGGTCATCCCGCCTGGTGCCGACCCGCACACGTACGAGCCGACCTCAAAGCAAATGACAGACATCGCTGAAGCGGACTTGTTCTTGACGGTCGGCCATGACCTCGAGCCATACGTCGAGTCGATGGAGAAAAGCTTGGCCAATGAGAACGTCACGTTCGTGAAGACGGCCGAAGACATCACCCTTTTATCGGCTGATGACACGGTCCACGTCCACGGCGAGGACGAGCATAGTGAAGAAGACGAGCACGGACATGAGGACGATGACCATGCCGAGGAAGAAGCCGGTCATAGTGAAGATGATGGCCATAACCACGGTCAATACGACCCACACGTCTGGCTCGACCCAATGAATGCCGTCTCGATGGCCGAAGCGGTCGAAGCGGCCTTCAGCGAACAGTCCCCTGACTATAAAGATGAGTTTGCGGATCGCTTGAGCGTCTTCAAAGAAGAAGCCGACACGCTCGACGCCGAGCTGAAAGCGGCAGTCGAGGGCGGTTCGAAGTCAGAGCTACTCGTGACGCACGCCGCCTATGGCTACCTAGCGGAGCGCTACGGATTCGACCAACTCCCAATCGCAGGTCTCACACCTTCGGAAGAACCGTCACAACAGGCGTTGAAGCGCGTCATCGAAGAGGCTCAACTTCATGATTTGAAATACATCGCCTTCGAGGACACGGTTACCCCGAAAGTCGCCCAGGTCGTTCAAAATGAGATCGGCGCGGAGACGGTGACGATCTATAACTTGGAATCGGTCACGAAAGAACAGATGGACAAGAGTTACTTTGATCTCATGCGCGAGAACGTCAAAGCGCTTGAGACGGCATTGAAATAAGACAAAAACTCGGCGCTGCGGCGTCGAGTTTTTTTGTCTAAATGGTATGACTAGCGTTTGGCGTTGTCCTGTAGAAGTCGTTCCGCGACCATGACGTAGACTACAGAAACCAAAACGCCTACGGTACCTGGTAGAACGGCGACAATTGGGTCGGCCAAATATGAGGCCGGGATTAGGTAAGTGAATAAGGACTTCACACCATAAAGTGCGATTAAAGCCGTAAGTAGAATTAAAGTAATCGTTTTTTTCTTCACATTCGCGAAAAACTGACGTTCAGTTTGATTTGTCTCATCTGCATTCGTTATACCTAACCAAGATAACATTCAGCGAACCTCCATGATCATCACACTTGTAGCACTTCTCCCCCATTAGTTTACGTGAATCGAGACTAGAAGTGACTGACATCTTTCCTAATTATACCATTTAGACGATCTTACTCATAATAAATCAATACGAGCTCATCCCGTTCAATCGCTTCTTCGCAGAATCGTTTCAGCAACGTCCATTTGAGCCATACATCATCGAGGCCTTCATGGTCGACGAACGCCATGTCGGCGACATCCTCTTTCGTGAACGCGTTCATCGCGTCTTTGACGATGTGGAGCAGTTGCGGCGTCAAAATCCCGACGACGACCGCCTGCTTCTCGTTGACGATCAACTCTTCCCCAATGACCGCCATCTCCAAGTTATACGTGTCATCCCCATCGATATAGACTTCGATTTGCCCGAGAATTTTTTGGAACCGTTCAATGTTCGGGAGCGTCAACGTCTCATACGTGTCACGCTGTTGAGCGTGAACGTGCAACAGCCAATCTAAAATCATTTCCGGGTCTTGCCCGAATGAGACCCATACTTCTGGGGAAATGCGTATATAATGTGTCGTCTCCATGATTGAACGCCCCCCTTTTCTTCAGTTTACCCATCTTTTAGGCGCAAAAAAACCGCCTACGTGTTTTCGTAGACGGTTTGTCGTTTATGAACGAATCGTGCCTGTCTTGACTTCTTCCTCTTCTGCCGTCTCCCAAGCCTCGATGTACTCGCGGCCTGGCAAGTTGTCGATCGAATCGGCGTAAAATACCGGGTCATCACCTTGACGGCGTTGCTCCAAGTAATCGTCGAGGACGAGACGAGCGACTTTCGCGAGACGGAAAATCGCATACAAGTTGACGAGCGCCATGAGACCCATGAACACGTCCGCAATCGACCAGACGAGACCGGCCGAACGGACGGCTCCGAAGAGGACCATGCCGACGACACCGATGCGGTAGAGCGTGACGTAAATCTTTTTATCCGAGATGAACTGGATGTTCGTCTCGCCGTAGTAGTAGTTTCCAAGAATCGAGCTGAACGCGAACAAGAAAATCGCGATCGTGAGGAACGATGTCGCCATCGGACCAATCTCAGCCGTAAGCGCCGCTTGTGTCAATTCAACACCTGCGAACGACTCCGATCCGGCTACACCTGACAACAAGATGATCATCGCTGTCGACGTACAGACGAGAAGCGTATCAACGAAGACGCTGAACGATTGAATCAAGCCTTGCTTGACCGGGTGCGATACTTCCGCTGTCGCCGCCGCGTTCGGGGCAGAACCCATTCCGGCTTCGTTCGAGAAGAGACCGCGACGAATTCCTTGGAGCACCATCGCTCCGATGGCACCGCCAAACAGTTGCTGCAGACCGAACACGCCTTCTGAGAAGATCAAACCGAACACTTCCGGCAACAATGATGCATTTGAAATCATGACCCATCCTGCAAGCAAGATATAGCCACCGGCCATGACCGGGACGATGATACTCGAGAGCACGGCGATCGACTGAATCCCACCGAAGATGACGATTGCTGTGACGACGGCCAAGACGAGACCGACTGTCGTCGTGCTCACGCCGAACTGATTGCTCATCGAGAGCGAGATTGTGTTCGACTGTACCGAGTTGAAGGCGAATCCGAACGAGAACGTGATGAGAATTGCGAACAAGATCCCGAGCCAACGTTGACCGAGGGCGCGCTCCATATAGTACGCCGGGCCTCCACGCCATGTGCGTCCGTCCCGAATCTTGTAGACTTGTGCGAGCGTGCTTTCTACGAACGCCGAAGCCGATCCGATGAGGGCGATGAGCCACATCCAAAAGACGGCTCCTGGACCTCCGAGCGCGATTGCTGTCGCGACACCGGCGATGTTACCCGTTCCGACGCGGGCTGCTGTCCCGATCGCGAACGCTTGGAATGACGAGACTTGGCCTTTTTCACGTTTCATGCCGTCTTTGAACAAGAGGCGGAACATTTCAGGCAACATCCGGAACTGGACGAACCCCATCCGGACGGTGAAGTACAAACCTAAGGCGACAAGGACAACGATTAGCACTGACGACCAAAGCAAGTCGTTGGCTGATGAAACGAGACCTTCTACGAATTTCTCCATCTTTAAATCCTCCGTGTATGTATGAGTTATAAGAAAAAGTTATGTCAACTTTCTTTACATGAGTAGAATTATAGGAAAAACGTCTAAGAATTGCAATCTTTTTTCGACAAATTTTACATGGACTGTCGAACAACAGAAAAAGCGACCGGTCAAGTGACCGATCGCCCATCCTACATCATTTGATTAGATGAAGAGGTTCAAGTTGCCGCCTTCAGCCGCCCCGAGGTATGCTGCCACACCACCGAGATCGATGCCGTCGATCAACTCTTCTTCTTTGATTCCCATGACGTCCATCGACATCGTACAAGCGACCATTTTGACGCCTGCTTCTTGAGCCGATTTGATCATTTCGTCAAGTGATGGCACATTTTTGTCGCTCATCACTTTTTTCATCATCTTTTGACCAACTCCACCGAAGTTCATGTTCGAGAGTGGAAGTTCACCCGCATGCGATGGCATCATCATGCCGAACATCTTCTCGAGACCTTGTTTCTTCACTTCCGGTGCATCTGGCTTACGGATGACGTTGAGTCCCCAGAATGTGAAGAACATCGTCACGTCTTTGCCCATCGCCGCCGCACCTTGGGCGATGATGAACGAAGCGAGCGCGCGGTCGAGATCTCCGCTGAAGACGACCATCGATGCGCCGTCTGTCGCTGGTGCCCCTGCTTGTACAGCCGCAGGACCATTACCTTTTTGAAGAATTGCTTCCACGCGACCGTTCACGAACTGTTTCGAGACGAGCTTGTTGCCGGTTTTCTTCGCCCATGCTTCGATGTCTGCAAAGAAACCAGGGTCACTCGCGAGGACACGAAGCGTCTCGCCTTCGCCGAGCTCGGCTACTTTTTTATTTACCTCTAAAATTGGTCCCGGGCATTGCAGACCGCACGTATCTAAGAAAATCGGTTCCCCGACTGGTTCATTCGTCATTGCTGGTGGTGCCTCCTCCGTTACTGTTGCGGCAGTCTCACTCTCTGCCTTCGTGCCTGCCTCAATGGCATCAAAATCACGTTTTACTTGTGACCATGTTTTGTAACCACCGCTCAAGTTTTTCACCTTGAAGCCGTTTTGACGCAAGATACGGGATGCGAGATATCCGCGAAGCCCGACTTGGCACGTCACATAAATCGTTTCGTCTTTGCTGTAGTTGTCCAAGTGATCGCGTAGCGAGTTGAGCGGAACGTTGATTGAACCAGGAATTTTGCCAAGTTCATGTTCTGACTCGTCACGGACGTCGAGCAATGTCGCGCCGTTTTGGACCAACTCGTCAATCTCATTCCAGTGCACGACTTCGTTATCGCCGAGGACGACGTTCGACGCGACGTAACCGATCATGTTGACGGGATCTTTCGCTGAGCTGAACGGTGGTGCGTAGCTGAGTTCAAGGTCTGGAAGGTCAAGGACCGTCAAGCCACCTTTCATCGCTGTCGCAATCACATCGATTCGTTTATCGACGCCGTTCATCCCCACGCCTTGCGCGCCGTAGATTTCACCTGTCGTCGGATGGAACAAGAGTTTGAGTGATACTGGTGTCGATCCTGGGTAATAACCCGCATGTGAACCCGGGTGCACGTGAACGGCTTCGAATTCTTTACCAGCTGCTGTTAAACGTTTTTCGTTCCAACCTGTCGAAGCAACTGTCATATCGAATACTTTGGCGATCCCAGTCCCCATCGTTCCGTTGTATTTAACGTCACGACCGTTGATGATATCGGCGACAAGACGGCCTTGGCGGTTGGCCGGCCATGCAAGCGGAACGACCGTCGGCTCTTGGAAGACATAATCGAGTACTTCAACAGCATCTCCGATCGCGTAGATGTTCGGGTCTGACGTGAGCATCTTCTCGTTGACGCGGATGGCGCCGCGGATGCCTGTTTCAAGTCCTGCTTCCGTTGCGATTGACGATTCTGGCACGACGCCGATTGACAAGACGACCATATCGGTATCGATGACGCGACCGCTCTTCAAGTGGACACGTTTCCCTTTCTCAGAGAACGAATCGACACCGTCAGAAAGCTGAAGGTCGACGCCATGGAGACGCATGTGTTCGTGAACAGGTGATACCATTTCACGATCGAGCGGTGTCATAACTTGGTCGGCCATCTCGACGAGCGTGACCTCGACGCCGCGCTCACGTAAGTTTTCAGCCATTTCGATCCCGATGAAACCGCCACCGATGACTGTCGCGTGTTTCGGTGCTTTGTCGTCAACGTAGCTGCGGATTTTATCCGTATCCGGAATGTTGCGGAGCGTGAAGATATCTTCTGCTTCTTCAATTCCAGGGATATTCGGACGAATTGGTTTCGCTCCTGGTGACAAGACGAGTACATCGTACGACTCATCGTATGTTTCGCCCGTCTTAACGTTTTTCACCGATACCGTCTTCTCGGCACGGTTGATTTTTGTCACTTCCGTCAAGTTGCGGATGTCGAGTTGGAAACGTTTATTCATGCCCTCGACCGTTTGGACGAGCAATTTTTGACGATCTTGAATCACGTCACCAATGTAATATGGAAGACCACAGTTCGCGAACGAAATGTATTCGCCCCGGTCGAACATGACGATTTGGCTCTCTTCGTTTAAGCGACGAAGGCGTGCGGCTGCTGAAGCGCCACCGGCGACTCCACCGACGATTACGATTTTTTTACTCATTGCTCATTTCCTCCTTTGACGACTTCACCAGGCCAGCTCATCAAGCCATCTTCTATATTGACCACTTTATAACCTTTCGCTTCCATTTTCCAAGTTGCTTGCGTGCTGCGAGCACCTGAACGGCAGAGAACGATGTATTCTTCTTCAGGGTCGAGTGTCTCGATCCATTCCGAAATTTCAGATAGCGGATAATTGCTCGCGCCAGCAATGTGCGCTTCTTGGAACTCGTCACGTTCACGAACGTCGACGATGTTCACTGGTACTTCAAAATCCATTTGACGTTTTAAAGCAGATGCTTTCATGTTATTTACCCATCCTTTTAATCTATGATGTTTCACTTATTTATTCGTCATCTTGGTAGCGGGCGTCCGACGAAAGTTTGTGATTCGTTGAACATATCGCTTCCACGTCATTAATATACCCCCTATGGTATTCGATTGCAAGGGATTTGTTTGACGAAATGGTAAACTTTCAAAAAATCTTTATCTCAAACGTTGTGGCTCGACACATACTCCCCCACGTATTAAGATGAGACTACACAATAAATAGTTGGGTTACTGAACGATTTGAATATAGAGGTGAATCTAATGGAACAGTATCAATACGATGCGAAAGTATTGAACCGGATGAAACGAGTCGAAGGACAAATCCGGGCCATCATCCGTATGATGGAAGAAGGGAAAGAGTGCCGCGACGTCGTGACGCAGTTGAGCGCGGCTCGTTCGGCACTCGACCGTGCTTCGACCATCATCGTCGCGAAGAACTTGGAGCAGTGCATCATCACCGCCCAACAAGATGGCGAAGATACGTCAGAAACCGTCGAAGAAGCCATCAAAATGTTGATGAAACGCTAGTTCCCCTTGCTTTCCCTCCGCAAATGGGAGAAAGTTAGAGTAACGACTTTTAAGGGGGACTTGTTTGTGAACTTCGAAGAAAAAGTAGAATCATTTAAAGCGCTCGTCGCTGAACGCAATATGACGTTCAAAGAGAGCGAGACTGAAACGCACGTCACATTCTTGACGCGTGAAACGACTAAATCCGGGGCTCAGCCCGTTATGATTATCGCCTTCAATAAAAAGACGACGGATGCGGAACTTTATGCCGCGACAGTCACACACGTGCCAGACTACGTGGAAGACCTGCCGATTCTTAACGCCTTGAACGAGTTCAACCAAGAGTTCAAATACTTCCGTTGCGTACTCGATAGCGACCGTGATGTCACGCTCGCCTCGACGCTCGACCTCGACCTCGGCTTCTTGCCAGAGATCATCTTGCAACATTCATTCATGATGTTCCAAGCGGCCGATGAAGTGAACGAGTACATGCAGAAGTTGTATACGCAAGTCCAATAACAAACAGCCGCTCCGGACGAATCCAGGGCGGCTGTTTTTGAATCATTCTTTCGATTGTACTCGTATAAGGAGCAAAAGGAGGAATTGCTGATGATGACACGTTACACCCGTTACCTCGAAGCACTCGAAGGAATCAGGGGAGCGACAAAGTGGTTCACTGACGATTTCCGACGTTTGATGGCCATCAACTACGCCATGCACGATACCCCGTTCGATTCGGAACGGTTCGAACACGCTCAAGCGGTTCTGAAACAGAAGACCGGCATGTTCTCGAAATTTCGCGGCAGTAATAATTTTGTCTGGTTGTCGTTTCTCGATGCCAAGTATGAAGACATCGAACCAGCCATCGACGAGGCACTCCGGCTCGATACGTTACTCGACCGGAAGCACTTCCGCTTCAGTATGTTACGGCCCTTTATCGCGAGCCAACTGATCAACGTCGATGAGCCCGAGCGCCGGCTCGATGAGGCAAGCACACTCTATCAAACGTTCAAACGAAACCATCCTTGGCTGACGAGCGAAGAAGATCTCTTGTCTGCCCTCGTCCTCGTTCAAGCGTTCGATGACCACGATACGTTGAGTCAACGGATTGAGACGTATTACGAAGCGTTGAAAGGTCAACTGCCTCGTTCGAACGAACTGCAACTCGTCTCCCATCTACTTGCTTTTAGCGACTTGCCTTCAGACGAGGTCATCAACCGCCTGCTCGAGTGGCGCACGCGGCTCCAAGGACAAACAATCGCTGTCAAAAACGAGCATCTGCCAGCGCTCGCCCTCTTGGCCATCGTCGCGGCTCCGAACGACAACGACGAGCGCGACCTGATTGACATCACGAACGCCGAGAAGGAAAAGCATCGCTGGTTCCACACCCACGCGTTGACGGTCGCCCTGCAACTCGTCGCGGCGAACAACATCAAGGAAGACGCGAGCGATTTACTGTTACACGGGACGTTCGCCCACCTGCTCGCCATGCAACAGGCAGCAACGGCCGCGACGACTGTCGCCATCATCTCTAGCAGCGCTTCAAGCGATTAAAAAAAGAAGGGTCGCCCCTTCTTAAGAAAATAAATACCAGCTGAGACAACCGAGCACGAACACCGAGTTGGCGATTTCGACGATCCCGATCTTCATGATGGGGATCTTTTTGCCGTAGAACGCGACCGCCCGGACGAGACTTGGCGCGTAAGCGAGTGCCAAAACCGGATAGCCGAACGCGATGAAGATGGCGACAAGCAAAAAGTGATACCCCCATGATACGTTCCGATAAAATAGGCTCTTTTTCTCCCGAATCATCGTCTTGACGAAAAAGATACTTCCGAGGAAATATAAGTACGGCAAAGCGAACATCCACACCATCGTCCCGTCCAAGACCCGTGCTCCGAGGTAATAGCTCGCCATCCCGCCGATACAAAATGAGGTGACGGCGCTGACGTCGTTCCAGACGTTGCGCTCGTCTTTGATTTTGGCGAAATAGGCGTTGACGAGTCCGAACGGGATCATGGCAAGGACGAACCAAATGAGACGCCACTCGAACAGAAACACCGGGACGGCGGCGACGGTGGCGATCGTCAAATACGTCACGACCGTGCGCAACAGCTCTTGTGACTTTTTTCGTTGCTTAATGTATTGGAACAAGAAAAATGTGCCCATATAAACGAACAACCAGGCGATGGCGAACGGGATGTGCGCGAACGTCCACCCTCCGACAATGCCGCCAAGTAAGAATGGTAAAATCAGCATCGACCAAGCGCCGTGCTGTTTTGGAATCATCCATTTCATGTGACTCCCTCCTTCTATGTTTAGTGTAGAAGAAAGATGACTGTAAAACTGTGATAAATTTTACAAAACAAAAAACGATCTCACGCGAGATCGTTTTTTGTTTTTAGTTTGGTCACACTTGGTACGGTTACTTCGACCACATCGTCCGTCAACATCTTCGTGACGACACGACCCGCGATCGAGACCGCGAGAAGCGTATAAAGCGCGTTCGACAGCGGCAAATAGATGAGCGAAATCGCCAAAACGATGACATCAAATATGATGAGAATCGTCCCGACCGATACGCCGGTCCATTTTGATAGGCCGAGGGCGAATAAATCGTCGCCTCCGGTCGCCCCGCCTGACTTCAAGACGAGACCGAGACCGTAACCGGTCACAATCCCGCTCGCGATAGCGGCGAACAACGTTGCCGGCCAGACTTGAATGTCAAATGTGAGTAAATCCAATCGGTCCCACATCGCATAACTGAGCGATAACGACGCGGCGGCAAGCACGGCTTGTCCGACGAAGCGCCAGCCCTTCCACCAAAGGGCAATTAAAAAGAAGGGGATATCGAGCACGATCATCGAGATCGCTGGATCGATATCAAATAAATAGCGGCCGAGCAATGCTAGCCCGACGAAGCCCCCTTCTGCCAAACCAAACTGTTCATTCAAATAATAATAACCGAACGCCATGATTAGCGTTCCGAGCACTATGGTAGCAACTCGTTTCATTCCGATTGTCCTCCCCGTTTTCAACGGAGAGGAGGATCCTCAGTCGTAGCCGCGGTTCCATCTGTTCCATCTCCGATCTTCCGTTTGTTGATTTTTACATTGATGTCGCTTGTAAAAACTCAACGCTAGAAGTCCGGCAATTGAAACAGAGGCCATGTCCTCTCGGTATCCATAAAGACCTTCCTTTCCCAAATTGCGCGTAATCATGAAACTATTTTAACACATTTTCACGACTATTTCATTAAATGTATATTTAGTGTAGATTACGTTTCGGTAAATCTTTCTTCCCGAACCACCACCAGTTCCAGTCCCCGAACATTTTCATCAAAGATGGTACGAGCAAGATGCGGATGATTGTCGCGTCGATGAAGATGGCGAGCGCGATCCCGACCCCGAGCTGTTTGATCGGACTGACGCCGGTGAAGGCGAACGCTCCCGTGACGACGATCATGATCACAGCGGCCGACGTGATGATTTTACTCGTCTTGGCGAGTCCCATCTCCGTCGCATAGTCGTTATCCCCGGTCTCCCGATAATATTCTTCGATCCGTGAGACGAGGAACACTTCGTAGTCCATCGACAGGCCAAATACGAGCGAGAAGATAAATACAGGGGTCAAAATACTGATCGTCTCGGCGTCATACACGTAACCCGATTCGAAGATGATGACGAGCAGACCGAACGTCGCCCCGAGACCGAGCACGTTCATGATAATCGCCTTAATTGGAATCAAGACGGAACGGAACGCCCACATGAGGATGACCATCGTCGCCAAGATCACGGTCACGACCGCATACGGGATGCTATCGTAAATCTCTTCATAGATTTCTTCGTTGAACGCGGCTGGTCCCCCGACGTCAAAACCGTTCTCGCGCCAATCACGGACGAACGCCTGCGCGTCCTTATCACTCGGCGGGACGTCGAAGCTGACGTTGACGAGGGCGAGGTCGGTATTCCCTTCGAGCGTGATGAGACGATCGAACGCTTCAAGTTGCTCTGGTGCCGCTTCAGCGAGTTGTTGGAACTCGGCTGGTTCGAGACCGGATGCCGTCAAGAACGTCGTGACGTTGTCGACAATCGGATCCTCGGATAGCTCATCAGTGAGCGCCGTCAATTCGTCGAGAATCATCGAATCGGTCAAGTCATTCGTCTCAAACAAGAGCACCGCGTCGGTCGACGTCTCTCCGAACACGTCGTCCCAGCGCTCAAGGGCGGCCCGTGACTCGTACGAGGTCGGGAGCGCATCGGCGTCCGGGATGTTCAGTTCGAGGTCACGAACGAACCAGAGGCTTGGCAGTAGCAGCAAGAGCGCGACGAGCGTCATCGTGACGGGACGTCTCATGACGAAGCGGGCCAACTTCTGCCACCGCACTTCCGAGCGCGTCTCATTCGTCTTGACGAGCCGTCCTCTATTGATCGTGTCTCCGACGATGTACAGGGCAGACGGCAACAACGTGAGCGCGGACAAGACCGCACCGGCGACGGCAATCAACGCACCGAGGGCAATCGCTTGGAACACATCGACTTGGATGAACAACAACCCAGCCAGTCCGACGAAGACGCAAAGTCCTGAGAATAGAATCGATCGTCCAGCCGTCGCGACC
The DNA here is from genome assembly GCF_018618115.1 of Exiguobacterium sp. s16. Lineage (NCBI taxonomy): Bacteria > Bacillati > Bacillota > Bacilli > Caryophanales > Exiguobacterium > Exiguobacterium sp. s16. Next base: position 35,504 of record NZ_JACSLM010000011.1, read on the forward strand.
GTTCGGACGATGGCCGCCTCACGTGACTTCCCTTTCGCGAGCTCTTCCCGGTACCGGTTGACGAGCAATAAGGAGAAATCAATGCCGAGCGCGATGGCAATCATCGCGACCGCATTCAACACGAAAATAGACAGTTCCATCGTTTGGGCAAAGAAGAATAGCGAGCCCGCTGCCACGATGAACGTGATTAAACCGACGAATAATGGCATAAATGCGGCGAGCGGCGTCCCGAAGACGAGCAAGAGCACGAGCAACGCGACCGGAATCCCAATCAGCTCGGCCCGAATCAAGTCATTCTTTGACGCCTCGTTCAAGTCATCCGCGAAGACCGGCTCTCCGGTCAATCGCACGTCTGTGTCCGTGTCGCGAATCAAGGCGCTGCGGACGTCTTCAATCGACGCCTCGGCCGTATCGTAGTCCTCGAACTCGAGCAATAAATAGGCGACGTCTCCATCGCGTGCCTCCGGATTCTCGGCTGGCGTGATCACGCCATCGATCCCATCGACTTCAGCGAGTCGATCGCGTTGCTGCTCGATGACCGTATCAAGGTCCCCACCTTCCAACAAGACGATCATCGAGGCACCGGCCCGGTCGAACCGGTCGTTCAACTTGTCTTCCACTTGGGCGAAACGCCCGTCTTGGATTGCGAACCCGTTGCCGCGCAGTTCACTTGGCAACTGTAATCCGAAATATACCGATACCGCGAGCAACACCGTCCAAATCAACACGACAGCGTAGCGCCATCGGACTAACGCTTGTCCTAATCGTTCCATCCCTGTCCACTCCTCTCCATCTAAGAAGACTGTTCCCGTTTTTTTCGGGATTCACCAAGTCTTCGTAAAAAAATCCTGAACCATGGTCTGGTCCAGGAGCGTCAACGCTCGAACACTTGAAGCCAACTATGGCAAAAGCGGCGTGGCGTTGACAAGACGACAAGTCGGTCGCCCGGTTCGTCCAATAAGACGACTTTCAGTAATTCAGTTTCAGCACACACTTCAGACGAGAACACTTCGCGATCGCGTTCAAACAGTTGGAACGACGTCATCGATGTGATCGCGGTCGTCTCGCCGATTTGATCGACGATGGCCAGATCGCGGTCACCTCCGTATGGAATCATCCAAGACGCACTCGACGCAACATTCTCGACCACGAACTGTTGATTCGGTTCGTCGTACAGCGTCACGAGGCCCGGTGCCGTGAATCGTTCGAAATCATAGGTCGGCTGATAGGCAAGTTCGATGATACTCCCGAACTCGGGGACCTCTTCGTAGCGGCTATACCGGAACGTGTGGTCGTTCAAGTTCAAAGCGACAATGTCTGATTCGGCCGAGTAAAGAAACAGGTCGTCTCCTGACCAGTGGTGCAGGTTACTGAACCAATCGTCATGAAACGTCCGTGGGATCGGATGACGTTCCATCGTCCCGTTTGTTAAATCCATGACTCCGTATGTCTGTAAATCCCGAAACAGCGCGACGGCTCGTCTGCCATGAGGCTCAATATATAGTGCGCACGGTGCCCATTTCCACTCGAGTTCCCATCGGATTTGGAACGTCTCGTCAAAAAACAGAAAACCGGTTTGCGCCAAATACAACATCCATCCTCCACCAACGCGCTCCAACCATTCAACCGTTTGATGAAATTGATAGTCTGCTACTTGTTTGTACATTTGATCACTTCCTAGTTTCAGCTTAGCAACGCCCCACGCATTTTTCGATTTTGAATGTGTTCACAGAACACATTCTCCATGCGCCTGATTTTCCTGTATACTGGCATTAGCATACCCTGAATGTGAAAGGAGGAACCTCAATGCGCCCACTTCAACTCTCTCCCGAGACGGCGGTCGAGCTTGCTAAAAAGCTGAACGTTCCGCTCGAGGAGCTCATGCATATGCCAAAACACATCATCGTGAAGAAGATGATGGAACTGGAGGCAGCCAAAACTGAAACGAACGAGGAAAAGGAGACGGAATGACGTCTCCTTTTTTTTGGTTACTGCTGTTTGTTCTTGCGTTTTTTCGCGACGTACCAGAGACCAAGGATCGCAAGGGCAGCCCCGCCGGCGACCGCATATTTGCTGTAATCCGGGCGGCGTTCCGTCACGACGAGCGTCGAGAGCGGTGCCACAGTGACATGTCGTTCTTCAAGGAGTCGCGGCGCTGTCAAATTGACGGTATGGTCTTCAACGTGGACCTCGAACTTACCGGCTGGCAGCTTCACCTCGACCGCTTCCTCGAGCCCGTTATGGTAGACGAGGTGACGTTCGACATACCCTTCGACGTGGCGACTCAGTTCAAAGGCGATCACCCCTTCTTCTTCATCGAAGAAGCGCAAATGTTTGCGAATCTGCTCCGTGTTCTCGAGACGGAACAACGGATATTGTTTCCGCAGACTGATCAATCCTTTCACGTATTCGACGCTCGGTGTCTCCTGCTCGGCCCGTGTCCAGTCCAAACGGTTGACGACCTCACCCGAGTTGAAGCTGTTCTCGTCCCCATCTTTTGTTCGGAAGAACTCTTGACCGCTATGCAAGAATGGGATGCCTTGACCGAGCATGACGATCGTTGTCGCGAGGCGATGCCGGCGACGACGTGTCGTCTCGTCATCGTCCGGGTTCGTAACGGCGAGCTTGTCCCAAAGCGTCAAATTGTCATGACACTCAACGTAGTTCACGACTTGGTTCGGTTCATCGGCAAAACTCTGACTTGTCACCGCGCCGGCAATGCCGCGCTTGACGTCCGCCGTCATATCCGCGTTACCGCTGATCCAGCCTGGCAAGTCCTCGATGAACACGTCCCCACGGACGCCGTCGCGAATCGCGTCGTTGAACTGGGCGATACGTGGCATCTTATGGGCGTTATGCTGGTTCGCTTTCTTGCGGACCGAGAGCGGCGTGTCGAGATCCCATCCTTCTCCGGTGACGAGAATCGATGGGTCGATGCGATCGAGTGCTTTCCGGACTTGGTTCATCGTCTTGACGTCATGGAGCCCCATCAAATCGAAGCGGAAGCCATCGATCATGAACTCTTTCGCCCAGTATGAGACACATTCGACGATCAACTTCCGCATCATCGCGCGCTCTGAAGCCGTATCGTTCCCACACGCCGAGCCGTCGGCGAGCGTTCCATCCTCGTTCAAGCGGTAATAGTAATCGGGCACAAACTGACCGAGCGGTGTCGTCAATGCGTCATACGTATGGTTGAACACGACGTCCATGATGACACGGATCCCACGGTCGTGCAGTGCCTGGATCATCGCCTTCACCTCGATGATGCGAGCGGCCGGGTCATCGGCAGACGAGGCGTACGAACCTTCGACGGCGAAATAATGGACCGGGTCATAGCCCCAGTTATAATTCGCCTCGCTCTCACGCGACTCGTTCACCGAACCGTAATCGAAGAACGGCATGAGTTGGAGGTGTGTGACGCCGAGCGCGGTGATATAGTCGAGCGCGGTCGGATAACCGTTCGGCGTTTTCGTGCCGACCTCGGTCATCCCAAGGAATTTGCCACGATGCATGACGCCGCTGTCGGGATGGCTCGTCAAATCACGGACGTGCGCTTCATAAATGACCGCCTCTTGTGAAGAGTGGAAGAGCGGACGTTCTTTGACCCAATGGTCCGGGTTGAGCGCTGACGGGTCGAGCAGACACCCGCGCTTCCCATTGACACCGACGACTTTCGCATACGGATCGAGCGACTCGACACGTTTGCCTTCGACGGTAGCTTCAAACACGTAAAAATATCCTTCGAATGAAGCGCGGTCGAGTTCAAGGACCCACGTCCCTTTCTCGGCCCGTTCGAGCTCAATCCGTTCGAACTTTCGTGCCCGCGGCGTCCGGTATAGTTTTACGGTCATCTCTTCGGCGACTGGCGACCAGACCCGCAACCGGATGATATCACCTTTAAACGTCACCCCGAGGTCTTTGCCGTGATACGCCATATGGTCTAAATCTACATTTGTCTGTTGATCGATAGTATGTTCCATCTCTTTCACTCCTTCACTACTTCAAATCTGCTATCATTATAACAAAACCCTTGTAAAGGATGGATGAAACATGGCAAAAGACAATTCTTTTGATATTGTGTCAGAAATGAACCTCGAAGAAGTGAAGAACGCGATCCAAATCGCCGAGAAAGAAATTTTAAACCGTTACGACTTTAAAGGATCGAAGAGTGAGATGTCACTCGACAACGGCGACCTCGTCCTCGTATCGGATGACGACTACAAGCTCGAGCAATTGAAGGACGTCATGATCTCGAAATTGATCAAGCGCGGCGTGCCGACGAAAAACCTCGACTACCAAAAAATCGAGCGCGCCCTCGGTGGCACCGTCCGTCAGCGCGTCAAGTTGAAGAGCGGCATCGATAAAGACGATGCGAAAAAAATCAACAACGCCATTAAAGAATCAAAATTGAAAGTGAAGTCGCAAATCCAAGACGATCAAATCCGTGTGACGGCCAAGTCACGCGATGACCTCCAAGCCGTCATGCAGCTCGTCCGTGAGCTCGAATTGTCTGTCGATGCCCAATTTACGAACTACCGATGAAGCTCGCCATCATCAGTGACCCGCACGGTTCGTTTGATGATTTGAAGGCCGTCCTCGAGTCGGTCCGGCGTGAGACGGAGCATATCCTCTGCCTCGGCGATTTATATGAATGCCACATTGGCAAAAAGCGACGGAACGAACGGTTCCACGAAGTGTCCGACGTCGTGACGTACGATCCGGATTACGAGGCGCTGCTCACGTTCCCGAGCCTGCGTGGCAATCAAGAAGAACGGATTGACGAGGTGCTCGTCGTGTCGCATCCAGTTAAGACGCGGATTTCATTATTACCGGAACAGACGACGCTCGATGAGGCGTTGTTCTTGCATGGCCATCAAGTGAATTGGAGTCCGGACTGGGAACCGATTGTCGAGAAAGGCAAGTATCCGCTCGTCTTTATCGGCCACAGCCATATCCCGGGGATTTACCGGAAAGGCCGTTCGATTCCCTGGGAAATCGGGAAACCGTTCACATTGAAGAAAAAACGGTACGTCATCAACGTCGGCGCTGTCATCTTCGACCGGGAATGGTGTTTGTACGATACAAAAACCCGGACAGTCACACGAATGAAGGCATAGGAAAAGGGACCCCCTCAAAAGGGTCCCTTATTTGTGCTTACATTTCTTCTGGAGCTTGAACACCGATCAGACGGAGTCCTTCTGTCAATACGATCGTCACCGCTTTGACGAGGGCGAGACGCGACTGTTTACCAGCATCTTCTTCGAGTACACGGACATGGCCGTAATACTTGTTGAACGATTGCGCCAAGTCGAGGACGTAACGGCTGATGATCGACGGTTCACGGCGCTCATGGGCACGTGTGATCACGTGTGGGAACGCGTTGAGCATCGTCACGACGCCCCACGTGTGGTCGTCATCCGCACCCGTGAATGTCGAGCCGTCGTAGTTGCCCTTACGGAGGAGCGAGTTCGCACGCGCGTTCGTGTACTGCACGTACGGGCCTGTCTCGCCTTCAAACTTGAGCATGCTGTCGAGGTCGAACTCGATGTTGTTGATGCGCTCGTTCTTCAAGTCGTGGAAGATGACCGCGCCGACACCGACCATACGTGCCACGTCGTCCGCGTTCGCAAGTTCTGGGTTCTTCTGGGCGATGTTGCCTTGCGCTTTCTCGATTGCTTCTTTCAGCACTTCCTCGAGCAAGACGATGCGACCTTTTCGTGTCGACATCTTTTTCCCTTCTTGCAAAATCAAACCGAACGGCACGTGATGCATGCCATCGACGAAGTCGTAGCCGAGTTTACGGAGGACCGAGAACAACTGCTTGAAGTGAAGCGCCTGTTCGCCGCCGACGACGTAGTTCGCTTGGACGAAGTTATACGTCTCATGACGATAAACGGCCGCTGCCAAGTCACGTGTTGCGTAAAGCGTCGCGCCATCTTTCTTTTTAATCAAGCATGGCGGCAAGTTCTCGTCTTCGAGTGAGACGACCATCGCCCCTTCACTTTCGACGAGAAGGTTCTTCTCTTCGAGCATGGCGACGATGCGGTCCATCTTGTCGTTGTAGAACGCCTCACCGTGGAAGCTGTCGAACTCGACGCCGAGCAAGTCGTATACTTTTTGGAACTCTTTGAGCGACTCGTCACGGAACCATGTCCATAGCTCAGTCGCTTCTTCGTTGCCGTCTTCAAGTTTCTTGAACCAAGCACGGCCTTCGTCCTCAAGTTCCGGTTGCGTCTTCGCCTCTTCATGGAAGTGAACGTAAAGCTTCAACAATTCGGCAATCGGATGCTCACGTACCGCTTCCTCGTTGCCCCATTTTTTATAGGCGACCATCAGTTTTCCAAACTGTGTCCCCCAGTCCCCAAGGTGGTTGACCCCAACGACGTCGTAGCCGTTTTTACGGGCGATCTGGTTAATGGCGTTCCCGATTACCGTTGAACGGAGGTGTCCCATCGAGAACGGTTTGGCGATGTTCGGTGACGAGAAGTCGGTCACGATTGTCTCGTTGCGGGTTGCGTGCGTCGCATAGTCCGCTTTTTCGTCGAGCACCATGTTGATGATTTCTTGTGACACGACGTCACGGCTCAAGAAGACGTTCACGTATGGTCCAGCCGCCTCGACTTTTGTGAACAATTCATCGTTCAAATCGTTCGCGATATCAGTCGCGATCATGACCGGCGCTTTCCGGTAGGCTTTCGCGAGTTGGAAACAAGGGAAAGCAAGGTCCCCGTGTGCCTCATGTTTTGGTTTTTCAATTAGAGCTTCAATTTGGTCGAGCGTCAACTCGTCCCCGATGACACGGGACAAGGCTTCCGCATATTTGCGTTCATAACTCATTACAATTCCTCCTTATAAAATTTTCATAAAAAAAACGCCCTTTGCACAGATGCAAAGAGACGGGATGGCCCGCGGTACCACTCTTCTTGCCTGCTTGACGCAGACCGCTTTATCGGTGATAACGGGGGTCCCCCGGCTACGCCTACTAAGGTTCGGGCAGCATCTCAAAAGTGCGTTTCGCGATGTTTGTCAGCCTAGGCTCTCACCAATCCCTAGGTCGCTTTGTTGACGGAACGATCGTTACTCTCTTTTTCATCGACTTTCGTCTATGTGGTTGAAAAGCAATTTCATTATAGAGGATATTTCATATAGACTCAATGCTAGAATTCCGCCATTATGATGAATAGGCAGGACTCGGGCATGATTGTGCCGAATCTCCTACCATACATATCGAATTTTCCCACATAGGAGGGAACCATGAACCATTTTCGCAAGATGTCCGTCCTTGGTTGGAGCATATGGAGTGTTTTACTCATATCGACGATCACCTTGTTCGCCACAGGCGTATTGAACATACCCGCCATCGAGCCGTTGCCGTTCATCTTGATCGCGCTCCTTGTCATCATTTTTCAAATGGACTCCATCGAACGGAAAGGCGTCTACTTCACGTTTTCGGAAAGTATCGTCCTCATCATTTTCTTGTTTTTTGATTTCGAGACGGCGCTTTTCGTCAATCAGATTGGTCTCCTCGTCTTCCAGTTCGTAAACTTGAAACCGCGCGTCGCGCTTCGACGCTTCCGCTTCACGTATCCTTGGAACGCCATCACGTCTTTCTTGGAGATTGCCATCCCAGCCGGTGTTTACTTGGCACTTGGTGGTGTGACCGGTCTCGGCTTCTATTCTCAAGACTCGTTCCTGCCGCTCGCCGGTTTGATTCTGGCCATCATCTTGAACACGATCGTGCAAAAGTATCAAGTCGGTTGGTGGTTCCGCGTCGACATCCCGGTCCGCGATTTTCTGAGCATCGCGTTTTATACGTATATCGTCAGTCTCGTCTTCATTTTGGCGGCCTCGTTGTTCCGGGAGACGAATTTACTCGTCGTCAGCAGCATCGCTGCCGCGTTGACGTTCTTCATCAAGCGGCTCATCATCCAAAAAGGCCGGCAAGACGCCTTTAAATCGTTGATTGAACAGTATGACGAGGCAAAAGAAGCCGTGTCGTTATCGCAGAGCGAGGCGCAAGCCATCGAAGTGTTTCTCAGTCAATGTGAGCGGCTCAATCACTATGACGAAGGGTTCGTCGAGTTTAAACTGTTCGACCGTACCCTGTACTTTGATTTGAAGACGCGTCAGCCGATTGACCGTCACATCGTGTTCGATTTGCTCGATCACGCTTATCCGAACGAAGCCTCGGTCGAATATGAGATGCGCTTCGAATGGGACGCACCACTGTCGAACGAATTTGACGACGACTATCATAGTTTCATCTCGGTTCGGTCCGAGGAGATCGAAGGGATTCGCACGTGGCTCGTCATGACGGGTGAACACGTCTATGGGTATCCCTCGACCATCCAACGTGAAATCGTCAAACTTCTCAAGTCGTTCAACCGGACGATCAGCCGTTGCCATGAGCGCGACCGTCTTTACACGGAAAGTCGGACCGACAGCTTGACGCTGCTCGCGAATGCACGCGCGTTTTACGAATACGGGATTCAACAAATCTCGGACGGTTCGATGTATCCGATTTCGGTCGCGATGCTCGACATCGACTTTTTCAAAAAAATCAACGATTTGCACGGACATCAAGTCGGGGACAGTGTGCTCCAAGAGTTTGGACGGCGGATTCGCCAGGCACTCCGCACCGAAGATTTTGCCGCCCGTTACGGCGGTGAAGAGTTCATCTTGCTATTGAATCGTTGCGATGTCGAACAGGCAATCGAGATCGCCGAACGGATCCGGCAACAAATCGAGAACAAACCGTTCCACGTCGACGGAATCGATATCCCCGTCACCGCTTCGATCGGTGTCGACACGATTCAGGCGTTCGGTGACAAACGCCTCGACGATACGATCCGGAACGCTGACCGGGCCCTCTACGTCGGCGGGAAGTACGCCGGACGCAACCGCGTCGCCCATTACAATTTCTTAACGACTTGACTCACCCCCACGTTCACCGCGTGGGGTTTGCTATTGACAAGCGGATTTGAAACAGGTACGTTAGGGAACGTGTCTTATAACTAAATATCACAACTTTTTTATCAAGAGAGACTGAGGGACTGGCCCAGTGACGTCTCGGCAGCGGGTAACCTGTGCCAAATCCAGCGAGCAGTCTGCTCGAAAGATGAAAAAAGTGTTTTCTTGTAGAGAGAGCCTTTTTTCAGAAGGCTCTCTTTTTATTTTATGAATGAGGTGAATCGATTGGAACAACCGACAGCTAACAAATGGGCACTATTGCCTTTGCTCGTCTTCCTCGTCTTCTTTATCGGGGCAGGCATCTACTATAACGACTTTTATAAATTCCCGGTCCTGATCGCGGCGTTGATCGCGGTCATCGTCGCGGCGATGATGACGAAAGGCAGCGTCACTCAGACGGTCGAGCGTGTCGCCCAAGGCGCGGGGAACCCCGGCATTTTGATCATGGTCTTCATCTTCTTGCTCGCCGGAGCGTTCTCGAGTGTCGCCGAAGCAATCGGCGCAATCGACGCGACCGTCAATGCGGCGCTGACATTTTTACCGTCCTCGCTTCTACTGAGCGGTTTATTCGTCATCGCGGCTTTCATCTCGATGGCGATGGGAACGTCGACGGGCACGATTGCCGCCCTCGCCCCGATCGCGCTCGGTATCCACGAAGAAAGTGGCGTCAATATCGCCATCGCGGCGGCTGCCGTCGTCGGTGGTGCCATGTTCGGGGACAACTTGTCGTTCATCTCGGACACGACAATCGCTGCCGTCCGGACCCAGCGTACCAATATGCGTGACAAATTCCGAACCAACTTTTGGATTGTCCTCCCGGCCGCCATTATCACAATCGTCCTCTTATCGGTGTTATCGAGTGGAGAATCGACTGTCGATGCAGCCACGTTCGAATGGTATAAACTCATTCCATACCTCGCCGTCATCGCTCTCGCCTTGACCGGGTTGAACGTCATTCTCGTTTTGCTTGGCGGGATTGCCTTGACCGGCATCATCGGTTTGATCGATGGGAGTTTGGCTGTCACTTCATACGTCACGGCTATGGCAGACGGGATGATGGGTATGGCCGAGATTTCGCTCTTGACGCTCCTCATGGGCGGACTCGTCGGACTCATCTCGCATAACGGCGGGCTCACTTACTTGCGTGACGCGCTCACGTCGCGGATTCAAAAACGTGCCGGTGCCGAATGGAGCATCGCCGGGCTCGTCAGCGCGACGAACGTCGCGACGGCGAACAACACGATTTCGATTCTCGTGGCCGGTCCGCTCGCCGCCAATATCGCCGACACGTATGACATCGAGCGAAAGAAATCAGCGAGTGTGCTCGACATCTTCTCGTGTGGCGTCCAAGGCCTGTTGCCTTATGGGGCACAGCTGCTCATCGCCGCCGAATTGACGAATACGGCGTCACCAGCGCTCGTCCCGTATATGTTCTATCCATTCCTGCTCTTCATTTGCGGAGGGCTGGCCATCGTCTTTAACTTCCCGCGTTTCAAAAAGCGCGCCTGACCAAAACGACCCTTTGAAGCACTAGCTTCGAAGGGTCGTTTGACGTTTCGTTTCACGTTCACGTTGAAGTTGTTCGTTGCGTTTTTTGAAGGCGCGCCGCTTGAGCAATTCCTCGAGGCCACGGCTGATCGCCCAAAGAACAAACAGTAACAGTCCAAGCATCGATAAGCGGAACGGACTTTGAATAAACTCTTCCCACTGGTCACCAATGACCGAAAAAATCAAGACGACAAGCAGTTTCCCGAACCCCGCCGCCATGATGAATGTCCGAAGCGGCATTTGAATGAGGGCAAGTAAGTATGTGATCAAACTGACCGGGATGAACGGGAGCGAATATAAAAACCCAAGCGAGATCGGGCTCATATGGTTGATGCGTTCCAGCCAATATACCCCTTGTTTATGTTTTTCGAGCCACCGTGTCATCGGTTTACGGAATACGTAACGGACGGCTGTAAAGACAAGAATCGTCCCTAGTAAACTACCGACCCAAGACAATAACGTCCCGAGCAAGAACCCATACGTGGCCGCGTTCGCCGAAATGATGAGGACGAGCGGAAGAAATGGAAAGATCGCCTCAAGGAACGGCGCCCCTAGTCCTGCCCATGGGCCTCCCGGAAGCTCTTGCAGCCATTCAATCAGTTGGATAATCCATTGTTGGAGTGATGTGAGCATATCAGTTTCCACCTTCGACTTTCATTAATACCTTTTACCCGATTTCGCTCAGGAAGACGCATCCCCCTGCACGCCAGTAAAAAAAATAAAAAGTATTTGCGAAATTTCGCTGTGATATCTATCATATAATATGGACTTGTGGTTGCAGGCAAGTCCGCTCGTCGAACGACACAACCCAACGTTCGTTTTCCTGCAAAAAACTGAACACAGGGGAGTAATAACATGGAAACAAAACCAATGCGGGTCTTGCTGTACTATAAGTACGTCAACATCGAAGACCCAGAAACGCTCACACAAGAGCACCTCAAGTATTGTAAGGACCTTGGCATCAAAGGACGGATCTTGATTTCTTCCGAAGGAATCAACGGAACGTGCTCTGGGACTTGGGAACAGACCGAGCAATACATGAACGACTTGAAAGCGAACCCGCTTTTCAGCGATATCGAGTTCAAAATCGATGAAGTCGAAGAGCATGCGTTCAAAAAAATCTTTGTCCGTCATAAGAAAGAGCTTGTGACGTGGCGCTTTGATGGTGAGTTCGACGTTCCTAAACAGCACGGTGCGTACCTCGAACCGGCAGAATGGAAAGAGATGATGAATCGCGACGATGTCGTCATCCTCGATGTTCGTAACAACTACGAGTACGATCTTGGTCACTTTAAAAATGCGATCAAAATCGATGTAGAGGCTTCTCGTTACATGCCAGATTGGCTCGAAGAGAACAAGGACCTCTACGAAGGGAAAACCTTACTCACGTACTGTACCGGAGGCGTCCGTTGCGAGAAATTTACCGCATATATGCGTGACCAAGGTCACGACAACATTTTCCACCTAAAAGGCGGCGTCGCCATGTACGGCAAAGACGACGCCACGAAAGGCGAAAATTGGGAAGGCGAGCTCTACGTCTTTGACGAGCGCATCAACGTCCCAGTCAACACGGTCAATCCGTCGGTTGTTTCCGAATGCATGCACTGTGGGACGAAGACGGTCCGTTACGTTAATTGTGCCAACCCGGTGTGTAATGCTCAACACTTCTGTTGTGAAGAGTGTGAACCGAAACAAATGCGTTCATGCTCGAAAGAGTGCCAGGAGCATCCACGTAACCGCTATATCATCGAGAATATCGCGGACAAACTTCAGGAGACTGAAGGCGTCGTCGGGTAACAAAAATCGACCGAGAAGCACTTCGAGCCTAAGCTCGAGGTGCTTTTTTTTGACAAAAACTTTACGTCTAGTGCCTGAGAGAATCGGGTATAGTGTAGATACCATTGTCAGACAGGAAGTGAATCGATTGCTCTTTAACGAACCTTTACTCGCCGCCTTGCTCGCGTGGTTCATCGCTCAAGCGGCCAAGCTCGTAACCGAACTCATTAAAACACGAGATTTTGAACTTGAAATCATGTTTGCCTCAGGTGGGATGCCAAGTTCCCACTCCTCGACCGTCGTCGCATTGACGACCGTGATCGGGCGTATCGAAGGACTCGACTCCAGCATGTTCGCGCTCGCCCTGATTTTCGCGACGATCGTCATGTACGATGCGACCGGTGTCCGACAAGCGGTCGGGTTCCAAGCCCGTTTGTTGAACGACTATTTCAAAGGTATCAAACATGAGACACCGATTTTAAATGAGTTGGTCGGTCACACCCCGTTCCAAGTCATCGTCGGTGCCCTGCTCGGTCTCGTCATCGGATTGTTTTTCCCGATTTAAGCTGAATTTTAGAGGCATGTCGCCCCTTCTTCTCAAAACACTCCATCTTTTTGTGAACTTTCACAACAGAGACGGTATAGTGAGAGAGAGGAGGAATCGACATGCCTTTTTTGCAGAAATCTTATGAATCGCTCGATACGCTCGCCGAAGCAATCGGACAAGCGATTCGGGCCCCGATCACGATTGAAAATCGCCACCATCAGTTGCTCGCCTACAGCACCCACCCCGACTCGACCGACCCGGCCCGCATCGCGACCATCATCGGCCGTCGTGTGCCGGAAGCGGTCATCGAGGACTTATGGGAAAGTGGAATCCTGCAAGAAGTGATCGACCGAGACGAACCGGTCGTCATCCCAGCCCGGGTGGCTGTCGGTTTAGGCGAACGTGCCGCTGTCGTTATCAAACAACAGGACGATGTGCTCGGTTATATTTGGAGCCTCGCCCGAACGACCCCGTTCTCGGAACAAGAGCTCACTGTGTTAAAAGAAGGCGCGAGCATCGCTAAAAAATTGCTCATGACCATCGCCATGCATGAGCGGCGCATCGATGCCGAGCTCGAGCGTTTCTTTTTAGAAGTGTTGGCCAGCCCCAATTTGTCGCCCGCTCATCGCGATCGTTTGAACGAACTCGCCCCGATTGCTGTCGCCAGCCGACTCACCATCATCGAGTGCAGCCAACCGATCACCCCACAGCTGGCGGAGCGATTGTTTTATGTTCTCGCGACCCAACAAGCGATCGAGGTCGTGCTGCACGCCATCGATGGTCAACAGCTCCTCGTCTGGCATTATATGAAATCGGAGTTAGCCGAGGAAGAGACGGCACTTTTGCAGTGGGCCAATCGCTTCGAGACACAGCTCCGAGAGAAATTCACGGAAGTCGATCCACGTTTAGGCGTCAGCCGTCGTTTCTTTGAGAGCGACATGCTGTATGCCGCGATGGAAGAAGCACGACAGGTCACGTCGCTTCGTCGGAAGTTCCCCTATGAGCTTGCCGCGACGCACACGTTCGAACAAATCGGGATTTATCAGCTCGTCCCAGATCTCGCTCGCCGAATCGGGCTTCGGCTCGAAACGCATCCGACCATCGAGCGTTTGCAGGCATATGATGTCGCCCATCATACCGAGCTCGTCACGACGCTCGAGTGGTATTTCTATTTTGATGGGAACGTCAAACGCGTCGCCGCCCATCTTCACATCCACCCGAACACCGTGCTCTATCGGATTCGCCGCATCGAGGAACTGACGAATATTACGCAAGTCTCACTGCCCGAACGAGCCGCTGTTTACCTCGCCATCAAGGCAGGCCAATACCGACAAGATGATTGATGCCCGCTTTGTGATTTTTCACAAAGTGGGCATTGTCATTTTTAGAATCCATGCTAAAGACAGCGTTTTCGGATGGGTCTATACTAGAGGTGTGAACAAATTGTGTCAGTAGAGAGAAAGGGGAACTTTACATGAAAATCGGGGTATTGAAAGAAATCAAAAACAATGAAAACCGCGTCGCCTTGACGCCGATGGGTGCAGCCGTATTAACTGAGCTTGGACACGAGGTTCTCGTCGAGACGGAAGCCGGTGTCGGGAGCGGCTTCACGAACATGGAGTATGTCGATGCAGGGGCGACAATCGTCGACACAGCCGCAGACGTTTGGGGAAACGTCGAATTAGCGTTGAAAGTAAAAGAACCGCAACCGTCTGAATATCGTTATTTCCGTCCGGACTTGACGCTCTTCACCTACTTGCACTTGGCAGCCGAACCAGAACTCACGAAAGCACTCGTCGATTCAGGCGTGACGGCGATTGCTTACGAGACGGTTGAAATCGACCGCACGTTGCCGCTCCTCACACCGATGAGCGAAGTGGCTGGACGAATGGCCGCTCAAATCGGGGCCCAAATCCTTGAAAAACCGCACGGTGGAAAAGGGATTCTCTTGTCAGGCTTGCCTGGCGTACCACGTGCGAACGTCACCGTCATCGGGGGAGGTGTCGTCGGGATGAACGCAGCCCGCATCGCCATCGGCCTCGGTGCCAACGTCACAATCATGGACATCAGCCCAGCCCGTCTTCGCCAAATCGACGACCAATTCGGCAACACGATCAATACGCTCATCTCAAATAGCTACAATATCGCCAAACAAGTGGCTGACAGTGACCTCGTCATCGGTGCCGTCCTCATTCCAGGCGCGAAAGCACCGAAACTCGTCACAAAAGAAATGGTGCAACAGATGTCACCTGGGTCGGTCATCGTCGACGTCGCCATCGACCAAGGCGGGATTTGCGAGACGATCGACCATATTACGACGCATGACGCACCGACGTATGAGCGCTACGGCGTCCAGCACTATGCCGTAGCCAACATGCCAGGTGCTGTCCCACGTACGTCGACGCTCGGTTTGACGAACGCGACGATGCCGTATATCGTCGAGTGCGCTCAAAAAGGGATTTTCCCGGCGCTTCGTGAAAACGCGGCGTTACTCAAAGGCTTGAACGTCATCGACGGGACAGTCACGTATGAGGCTGTCGCGCGTGACCTCGGCTACACGTTCGTGGCGCCTGCTGAAGCGGTCACAAAACAATTACAAGCGTAAGGACCAAACCGACAGAACTATTCTGTCGGTTTTTATGTCGTCACATCATCAAAAAACGCTCGAACCGGTTGGTTCGAGCGTTTTCGTGCTTATGCGTTTTCGACGGCGATATCCTCACCAATGATTTTGACTTCTGGTTCAAGCTCAATCTCGAACTTCGCCTTCACCGTCGCTTGGACGTGACGGATGAGCGAGATATATTCAGTCGCCGTCGCTTCATCGATATTGACGATGAATCCGGCGTGCTTGAGCGAGACCTCCGCCCCGCCAATCCGCTTCCCTTGTAGGCCGCAGTCTTGAATCAATTTACCGGCAAAGTAACCAGGCGGTCGTTTAAAGACGCTACCACACGATGGGTATTCAAGCGGTTGTTTCGACTCGCGCTTGTGCGTCAAGTCATCCATCACTTCTTTGATCGCCTCATAGCCGAGCGGCTCGAGTTCGAACGTCGCTTCGAGGACAATCAGCCCGTCTTTAGAAACTCGGCTCGTCCGATAATCGAGGTCGAGCTCTTCTTTCGTGAGCGTCATGAGTTCGCCTTCTGGTGACAAGACGACCGCGCTCGCGATGACGTCTTTCGTCTCTCCACCGTAGGCGCCTGCGTTCATGTAGACTGCGCCACCGACCGTCCCCGGGATGCCACAGGCGAATTCTAAGCCTGATAGTTCCTCGGTGAGCGCTTGGCGTGACACATCGATGATGGCCGCGCCGGCTTGGGCGATCAATTGATTCCCATCGCGACGAATCGTTTTCAACTCGTTCAAGTTCAAGACGATTCCGCGAAGGCCGCCGTCACGGACAATCAAGTTTGATCCAAACCCGAGAATCATGAACGGGACGCTCTCGCGATGAGCAAGTTCAAGCACGGCTTGTACTTCCTCGTACGTGTGCGGGGCCACGAAATAATCGGCCTTCCCGCCTAATTTTGTATACGTGTGTGCCGACAGTGGTTCGTCTTGGTTGACGCGATCGGCCGGAATGATAGTAAGTAGTTGGTCTAAAAAGCTCATGCGTTGCCTCAATCCTTTACGTTCTATTTTAAGCATGCCTCGGTTCGTCAAGAGAGAGGCAAACACGTCACTGAATGATTTCAGTACGAAACACAGTATACAAATCTTTGACAGGGGTGACAAGCAACGTTTTCTTTACAATGAAGCAATTAGTTTATAGCAATAATGATGTAGCCACTGCCACTACGATAGGAATTGTGAAATTATCCCAGTCCCGATACGAAATCGCTTCTGTCAACGTAGCGATAATGGAAATAATGAATCCATATGTTACCACTTGCCAAAGTGGAACATCATTCCACAAAAACAATAAAAAGAGGACAGCGTACGAACTGAGGAACATGGCCATGCTCCCTTGAAACGAGCGTTTCTGTCCGTATAAGTCGTACGTCACTGTACCATATTTACGTCCAATCAGAGCGGCCAACCCATCTCCCCACGCCAAAACGAGCGATCCGGCCAAAAAAGCGAGCGGCTCCGATTCGAAGAAAAAGTACAGGATGACGAGCAAGGCGATCGGATAATAGACGGTACCGAGTGATTTGCGCTCCGTCTGGTGGACCGGTGACGGACTCTTATAAAGAAGCAACGCGTTCGCAAACGTGAAGAAGACGAGCGGGACGGCTGCGACGTACCAAGTCTCCATTAACCAGACTGCAAGCAGCGACCAATGGCCGACCGCGATATGTACACTCTTTCGAATTGTCTCATCCGTCCAGCCGAGGCGTTTGCCAATCTGTTCAAGACCGACGAGAAACACCAGGACAATGACGATGGACAGGATGGAACTGACCCATTCATTCATCGTTGGACCACCTTTATCTACATTTTTTTATACGTTTCCATTATACCTTAATCAGGCGATAGCCTAGCTTCCTTTTCAAACATTTGGTAGAATGAGGTCAAATGACTGTATAGCCAACGGACGTAGGTGGCTATAGAAAGGATGCCTGTATGCGCGACGCAATTTCGATTCAAACTTTGGCTGATTGCCTTCATTATATGCGGGTTGGCGACGTAGACCGGGCCATCTCTCTCTTCCCAGAGGACGTGCGTGAGCATTTCCCGAAAGAACTTCGCAAAATTCATTTGTTTCATATTGAAAAGAACGGATTGTCGATCAATCAAATCGTTGCTTTGGCGAACACGTTGACGGGGGAACACTTATCCGCCACCACGATCCAAAACTGGACGAAACGAGAGGTCCGGAAAATCATCGGAGTGCCCCGGGTCGGTAAAAAATACTCGCTCCAACAAGCGGCCATCATTTATTTACTCGATGATTTGAAGCACCTGTTCTCGCTAGAAGAGACGAGTTCGCTCCTGGCGCTCATCTTCAACAACCCTGACCGTGATGAAGACGACCTCATCTCACCGATCGACTTTTATCGTCTCTACGCCGAGTACGCCAAATCGACGAGCCCGATCGAGCTCCTCGACACCCGTGCGAAGCGTTCGATCGAGAAGATGGGCTATACCCATCCGAACATCTTGCACGTCCTTAAACTCTGTTTATACGCGCACCGCGTGACGACCCTCGAGATCGAGGCCAAACATTATTTGAAGCGCTTCATTTGACCACGTCGAATGGAGCTTTTTTTCATAAAAAAAAACACCAGTCGCCGTGACTGGTGTTCGTCATATTGGTCACACCGATACCGCGATGGGCATCCGTGATTTTACTGTCAACGTTTTAAGGACAGACAACAACTCGAACATCGAGAGTTGGTCGGCCTCTTTCGTCAAACAGAAGCAGTCATCCTCTTGTTTGCGGAGTTCCGCCACAAGCTTGCCTGCTTTGTCTCGAACGCTGAACTTATAGCGCTCGACATCGTATTGAATCGTATAGAGACCGCGTTCATAGACGTTGTACTCACACTTTTTCCCGAATAACGAGAATTTGTCCTTCAACTGACCAATCGCCTGCCCGTCGTGGTTCATGACGACCCACTTTTGACAGTTCGGGATGTACTTCCCGTGAGCGATTTGACGGCCTGACAAGTTGTGCACTTGAACACTGCCCTCCGCGTCGCGGTGAACAGATCCGATCGCATCATTTGTCTCGTCATAAATGGTTGCTTCGCCTTGCGTAAAGACGCAACCTTTTACATAAATTAATTTGCGCACCGCTTTTCCTCCTAATACGTTCCAACCTTGGATTTGTGTGTGTTTGGTTGGTCTTTCTATGAAACCCCCAAATTGGTACTGCTAGCCGCCTTTTCTCGTTTCAGCGACTACATATTTCATATGACGAAGATGATTATTGCATCGATTCATGAAAAAGACAACCCCTTTTTCTTCGACACAATCCGCCATTCTGTCAAAGTTGTGAACACGCCTGATTTTATCGCTTAAAACCGGCCTCTTTTAGCAACTGTTCGAGCTCCATTCTTGCAATCAGACGAACTTGATTCGGTTCCGCCAATTCGTACGCACTATCGGTATACGATGAGTTCGTCACGACCCAGCCCTCGTTCACGCCATAGTATGGAACAGACGCCGCGACTTGCTGGACGGCTTCGAGTCCGACCGCCTTTTCATAGCGTTTCGCTTGGACCGCGATCGACCATCCATCTTCTGCTTCAAGGAGCAAATCCGCCCCGAAATCACGTGACGCCGGGGTCACCGTCACGGTATACCCGAGCGCGGTGAACACTTCCTCTAAAAATAGTTCAAATTCTCGGCCGTCCATCCGGTCGATGCGGTGGATCGTCGAGAGACGCATCCGCCAAATGAGCCAAAGCAGGCCGACTGCCACGCAAGCGATGATGCTCCAAATCGGTGCATCCCACCACCATAACCCGAGGGCAATCATTAAGCTGAGCCCCATTCCTTTCACGTCCATCGTCCTCTCTATGTGTTCTTATCTTCACTTTACCGTTTGAAGGCAGGAAAACAAAGGGGGAGCTGTCGAATGTATTGAAGATGTACCCGTTTGATATAGAGAAGGAGGGATCATCGTTAATGGAGAACCGAGGACATCTCCAAAGCGAACTGCTACACGCCTTACCTTACGGTGTAGCGTTAATCACGACGGATGGGACAATCGTCCAAGCAAACCGTCCGTTTTTAGAGCAATTCCCTGAAGACTTACAAACGCGATCAAACATCTTTCATATGGTCAACCAGTCACCGATCACGATGGAGCTGTCACGACGGATGGAGCAAGGACTATCTTGGACGTATGAGATGCCGACGATCCGGATTCACGCCATCCCCAATGGTGACGTCTACATCCTCTCAATCGAGCCGCTCCCGCTCGATACACGGGTGACGGTACAACATAACGCGTTCGAAGCCATGATGCACACTGAGCTTGATATGGCGATGATCATGACCGATGCCAATCTGTTGATCAATCGCTTCAATAAAGGGGCGACCGAACTGTTCGGATATGCGCCGCACGAAGTACTCTATGAAATGACCCCGTTCGGTCTGTTCGAGTCAAGAGAACTGAGCGAGAAGCGGACCCACTATCAAGACGAAACGGAGCGGCTCTTGTCATTCGAACAGATGCTTCGTGTGGCGTTAGACCGAGGCGACCGTGAATGGAAGTTCCAACGAAAAGACCGGACCCATTTCGTCGGAAAACTGTTCATGCACCCTGTCTATGAGCAGGCACGCGTCATCGGCTTTTTCTTTTTCGTGTTCGATGTCAGTCCTGAGATCGCCTTGAAAGGCGAATTGCTTCATAAAGAACAACGCTATCGCATGTTTGCCGAATCAGTCATCGAAGCTGTGCTATTCCATGAAGGCGGGACGATTTTAGACGCGAACAAGGCGGCCGAGACGATTTTTCGCATCCCAGCCGAACAGATGGTCGGCCGTCAAACGATTGAGTTCATCGCCGAAGGCTACCGGGCCGATGTGTTGCGACGCATTCGCAATCATATCCAGACACCGTATGAAGTCATCGGCCGTCGCGAGGACGGGACGTTCCTCGAGATGGAAGTGTACCCGAAAGAAGTGACGTTCCAAGGTCAGACGCTTCGTGTCGCCGTCATGCGCGACATCAGCGACCGAAAGAAAGTCGAGCGCATGCTCGAGCGGGAGAAGAACGCCATCGCCCGGCAACGGGATATCATCCAATCGATTTTACAGGCGTCCAATGAAGCGTTCGTCTTGACCGAATCGAACGGCAGCGTCCTCTTCATGAACGTGCACGCCCGTCGTCTGCTCGATTTGCCGGGTATCGCCCCGAACAAGATGCAAGAGCGAATTCCGCTCCTGACGACGTTCCGAGCGCGTGACCGCACCGAGATGTTGAAAAAAATCGATTTGTTGCTCGACGGATCGGCGCGAGAAGTGTCAATGCGCTTCTCGATTCCGCAACCGAATGATCGGGACGAGCAATATTACGAGATGTATGGGACTGGTATGGATACGAAACGCCAAATCGGAATGGACAGTGGGTTCTTGTTTGTGTTTCGCAACCGGACCGAAGAAGAACGGATGGACCAAATCAAAAACGAATTGGTCAGCACCGTGTCCCACGAACTGAGAACCCCGCTCTCGTCACTGTCGGGATATATCGAATTGATGCTCACTCGCGACTTGAACCCCGAAAAGCGTGAGCGCTACTTAAAGACGATGGCGAAGGAAGCGAAGCGTTTGACCGACCTGTTGAACGATTTTCTCGATATTCAACGAATGGAAGACGGCAATCAAGAGTATAAAAAAGACCACTTCATCTTGAACGAACTCGTCCGCGATGTTGTCGAACGCTTCCGCGAGACGAGCAATCACTCGATTCATTTCGATGACGCCGATGAATCGCTTCACCTCATCGCCGACAAAGACCGCATCGAGCAAGTCATCATCAACCTGCTCTCGAACGCGATCAAGTACTCGCCTCATCACCACGAAGTCGAGGTACGGGTCCGCCATGAACGTAACCAAGCCCACGTCTCCATTCAAGACTTCGGCATCGGGATTCCCGAGCATGCGTTCGAAGAGTTATTCAAAAAGTTTTATCGCGTCGACAACTCGGACACACGTCAAATTGGCGGGACGGGTCTTGGGCTGTCAATTTGTAAGGAAAT
Source organism: Exiguobacterium sp. s16 (assembly GCF_018618115.1). NCBI lineage: Bacteria > Bacillati > Bacillota > Bacilli > Caryophanales > Exiguobacterium > Exiguobacterium sp. s16. Next base: position 57,005 of record NZ_JACSLM010000011.1, read on the forward strand.
CATCGAATCACATGGCGGTAGTATCGAGGTCGAGTCGAGCGTCGGCGTCGGCTCGACATTCACGTTCACGTTGGACTTAGCGGAGGAGACATTATGAACCATTACGCTTTCACCGGTTTCCCCGGCTTTTTAGCCGGAAAGATGATCACGCACCTCGCAACCTTGCCGAATCAAATCGGAACGATTTACGCGCTCCATCTCCCGACCGAACGTTCCGGGGCACTCGCTTTAAAACAGGAGCTGTTGGAAGCGACATCGTTACGAGATGACCAACTCGTGCTCGTCGAGGCCGATATCACGCTGCCTGAAGTCGTGCTCGACCCGATCATGCGCTCGGTCATCGAACGTGAAGTGAATTACGTGTTTCACTTGGCCGCTGCGTACGACTTGAGCATCCCTTATGATGTCGGGTATCGCATCAATCTGCTTGGGACGAAACACATCACCTCGCTCGCAAAACGGGCCCCGCACTTGAAACGATACGTCTACTTCAGCACCGCCTATGTGTCCGGACGCCGTCAGGGCACCGTTTATGAGAACGAGTTATGGCACCGTGTCCGCTTTAAAAACCATTACGAGGCGACGAAGTATGAAGCCGAGGCCATCGTCTCGCGGGAGCTCGGTTCGATGCCGGTGACCATCATCCGTCCCGGCATCGTCATCGGCCATAGCGAGACCGGCGAGACGAAAAAGTTTGACGGGGTCTACTTCGTCTTGAAGCTGATGGACCAACTCCGCCAAGCCGCCCCGCTGCCGTACATTGGACGACAGAATATCGAAGTGAACCTCGTCCCGTACGATTATGTCGTCGAGGCGACCGCTTACCTCGCCCACGCCCCGGTCGGTTTAAAACGGACGTTCCATTTGACGGACCCGTTCCCACACGGCGCACGCGAAGTGTACCGGATGATTCATGAAGAGATGTTCGGTCGTCCTCCACGCGGGACGATTCCACATGCGGTCGCGGAGACCGGATTCTCGGCACTGCATCTGTCGGAACGTTATGGCGTTCCGGGCGAACTACTCGCCTATTTCAAACATCAAGTCCATTTCGATACGACCCAGACGTTGCGGGCACTGGGCGGGACGGACATCGTCTGTCCTGACTTGAAAGACTACTTGCCGAAGGTCGTCGCCTATTACGAGACACACAAAAAGCCCTGAACAGGGCTTTTTGTGTGTCATCCGATTAACAACTTCTCTTTTGGATAGCGAATCTTCCGGTCCATTTGTCGCGCGACCGTGAATAGAATCGTCAACGAGCCGACGCGGCCGAGCAACATCATGAACATGATAAAGCTTTTTCCGGCATCGTTCAGTTCCGCCGTGATTCCGAGCGATAGCCCGACCGTGCCGAACGCCGAGACCGTCTCGAATAGGAGCGCGGTCGCTGAAATGTGGCCGTTCGTCAAGATGGTCAGTGCGGTAATCAATAAAATAAAGATGAAACTGGTGATGGCCACCATATACGCTTTTTTGATTTGGAACGCGTCAATCGTCCGCTCCAAGATGACCGTCTCCTTTTTACCAACGATGAACGCCCACATATCCGCCAAAATGACAGCCACGGTCGTCACTTTAATCCCGGACCCTGTGGAAGCGGCCCCTGCACCGATGTACATGAGAATCAAGACGACACCGATCGACACAGGCGCCATCGTCGAGATGTCGACCGTGTTGAAACCGGCCGTCCGTGTCGTCACCGCCTGGAAGAAAGTAACGTGCAACGCTTCACCGAACGGGCGTCCATATAAACTCCCTTCCGTCGACACCCATTCAAACAGCATGAGCGCGAACCAGGCAATGCCGTTGACGATGGCGAGTGACGCAATCATGATTTTCGAATGCAGCGCGAGCCGTTTCCAGCGCTTCACCTCGGTCGCGTCTGCAATCGTCGTGAAGCCGAGCCCTCCAATCATCAAGAGGACGGCAATCGTGATGACGATGGCCGTATTCTGTTCAAATTGCATCAAACTGTCTGGCCAAAGGGCAAACCCCGCGTTATTGAACGCTGATACCGCATGGAAGAAGCCATAATACAATGCCTCGCCGAAGCGATAATCACCGGTGCTGTACAGTTCGAACGTTAAAAACAGCATGCCTAGAAACTGAACGATCAGTGTCGTGAAGACGATGTTGCGGACGAGCCGGACCGTGCCGCCAGGCCCCGACAAGTTGAGCGATTCTTGAAGGAGAATCCGCTGTTTCAAGCCGATTTTCTTCCCGAGCACGCTGAGTAACATGAGAGCGACCGTCATGAAGCCGAGACCTCCGATTTGAATCAAGGCGACGATGACGAGCTCGCCGAACGTGTTGAAGGAAGAGCCGATATCAATCGTCGACAACCCGGTCACCGTACCGGCCGACGTGGCGATAAAGAGACAGTCAATCCACGACACGGGTTGCGTCTGTGCAAACGGCATGTAGAGCAGGGTCGCACCAGTCAAGATGGCGAGTAAAAATCCAGTCGCGATAAAACGGGCCGGCTTTTCAAACACGAGCCGGTAGAGCGCTTCAATTCGTTTTATGCGCATTTCCCGCACGGTCAATCGATGTCGCATCTCGCTATCTCCTTCAGATCTAGTTTTCTAAGGCTCATATTACTCCTCACTTTTAAAATTGCCAACTAGAAAAATGTATCGCTAACTGTTTGTCGATTTTTTTGGTAATATGAGAGATAGACTTTAAGAATGTTGAGGAGGTTGAATGAAACCGTGGACCCTAGTACGGTAGATCATTCGCTAACGGATGTCTCGCGAAGGTTGGAGCGTCAGTCACAATGTATGCCCGCCCATCTTTATTTCCAACTTGAAGAACTGCTACATTGGTCACTCGATCAAGAAGTTGTGAATCAATTGTACGCATTATTAAAAAAATACGACGTGTTAACCGATATAGAGCGTGAAGAACGAAATATCAGCATTCAAATGCTGATTGACGAAAACGGCGCTTAACCATCGGGAACGCATTTGCGGGAGACGAGTTAAGTCTCTCGCTTTTTTTGTCTCCTGATTTTTTTTTAGAAAGGTGGAAAACATAGACATGGATGTCGTCACGTTAGTAGGACTCATACTTGGGTTCCTCACCCTCGTCGGAGGGATGGTATTGAAAGGAGCCGGGATTGCCCCGCTCATCAACCCGGCAGCACTCGTCATCATTTTTGTCGGGACAGCGGCCGCAGTCAGTATCGCCGTCTCCAAAGAACAACTGCAAAACGTACCGAAGTTGTTCGGAATTCTCTTCAAAAAGCAGGAGTTGCCAAGTAAATCCGGGCTGTTGACACAGTTCGTCGACTTGTCGACGCAAGCGCGTAAAGAAGGACTCTTGTCGCTCGAGACAGCGCTCGAACAAGTCGAAGAGCCGTTCTTGAAACAAGGGATGATGATGGTCATCGACGGCCAACCGTCCGAATATATCGCCGAGGTGATGTCGCGCGATATCGAGAACATGGAGCAACGCCATAAAGCGAACTCGGACATCTTTACCCAAGCCGGCACGTATGCGCCGACACTCGGGGTTCTCGGAGCCGTTATCGGGTTGATTGCGGCCCTAAAAGATTTGTCTGATATCGAAAAGCTCGGTCACGCGATTTCAGCCGCGTTCGTCGCGACGTTGTTCGGGATTTTCACAGGATACGTCCTCTGGTTCCCATTCGCCAATAAATTGAAGCAGTATTCGAAGAGCGAGGTCATCATCAAAGAGATGATGATTGAAGGGATTCTCTCGATTCAAAGTGGGGAGTCTCCGAAGACGTTAGAAGATAAATTGTCTGTGTATTTGTCTCCAAAGGAGCGAGCCGACTATGAAGCGCAAAAAGAAGCATGATCATGAGGAACATATCCCGGAAGGTTGGTTAATCCCGTACGCCGATTTATTGACGCTCTTACTCGCCCTCTTCATCGTCTTGTTCGCCTCGAGTAACATCGACCAGACGAAGCTCGAGAAAATGTCTCAATCCTTTAATCAAGTGTTCTCTGGCGGGACGAGCGTGTTCCAAGCGTCGACCGCCTCGAACAGTGACATCAGCCGTACGAACAAGACAGATACGACAGCGAATCCTCGGACATATGAGCTCGCCAAACTGGATGAGTTAAAAGAAGAGGTCAATCAATACATCAAAAAGAACGGGCTCGAACAAGAGATTGAAGCGACCATCAACTCGAGCGGTCTCGTTTTGACGATTCAAGACCGAGCCTTGTTCAGTATGGGGGAAGCGACGCTTGACGCCGAGGCTAGAACGGTGGCCGGCTCGATTAGCGGTATCCTGGAAAAAGCCGGTAACCGTGAGATTGTCGTATCGGGTCACACCGATAACATCCCGATCAACACGGCCCGGTTCCCGTCGAACTGGGAACTCAGTTCAGCCCGGGCCACGGCCTTCATGCGCGGTCTGTTGACGAACGATGCTTTGAACCCTAGCCAGTTCACGCTCGCTAGCTACGGAGAATACAAACCGATTGCGACGAACGACACCGAAGCAGGGCGCTCGAAAAACCGCCGGGTCGAAGTGTTGATTAAACCACTCGTCGATTTATCAGAAGGCTCACCGAAGATGCTCGAAACGATCGTCTTACCATAAAAAAAATCCCACTCTGTTTAATCTGTACCCTATGTAAAGGACATTTTAAAAAAAGATCACGCTGCTTGAAGGAGATGATTCCTGTACTGTACAGGAGTCATCTT
>NZ_JACSLM010000012.1:0-54803 GCF_018618115.1 Exiguobacterium sp. s16
GTTGTGGTGACTTCATTCTACACGAGGAAAGCGTCATGGGCTTTTTTGTGTTCACTTTGGGGTGTTGCACTTAATTTTATAATTCATCGTATGAAAAGGGTTTCAGTAACGAAAAATAGAAAAAGGTGATGTTTTTTTGTCTAGGGTGTCAACATCCTCTTCCAACTGTCCGATACAATGGTTAACATAACGAGTTTTCTCGAGAATGGGAGATGTTTTATGAGACGAAAGCACGACCGTACGATCACCATTAAACAAAAATTGATTACGATGTCGTTGGTGCTATTATTGATCCCTTCTTTATTGATTGGATTTGTCGCCTACAATCAGGCGAAACAAAAGATCACCGAACAAATCATGCAGTCGGCCCACGCGGGAGTGGAGCGGATGAATGATGAAATCACCAACTTGATTGAACCAATCCAACGCGATGTTGCGTTCTTTGCCGGACGAATTGATTCGTCCCTCTATGAGTCGGGGGCAGAGAACCTTGACCTGGAAGAGAAGTTTCTTGAGTATTTGGAGACGCATCCGAACGTGACGAATATTTACTACGCCTCGACGGGAGGGGAGATGACGATTTATCCGGCGCAAGAGTTACCGGATGATTACGACCCGCGGACTCGTCCATGGTATGAGGCGGCCGAAGCGGCCGGTGGGAACGTCGTGGTGACGGACCCGTACGTCGATGCGGCCTCGAACAAGATGATGGTCACGCTGTCTCAGACAGGGACGGACGGTCGCGGGGTCATCGCGGTTGACGTCGAGGTCGACGATATCGCAGCCGTCGCGGCGAGCATTCAAATCGGGAAAGAAGGCTACGTGACGATTCTTGATGCGTTGCAACAGTTCGTCACCCATCCGACGATGGCAGCCGGAGAGAAGGCAGAAGGCGAGTGGATTGAACCGCTCTATTCGGGAGAAGCGGGCCGCTTTGCTTATGAGTTTGAGAATGAAGGCAAACAGATGGACTTCATGACAAACGAGTTGACGGGGTGGAAGATTGCCGGGACGTTGTATGATGAGGAAATCACAGATGAGACGTCTGGAATCTTATGGACGACAGTCGGGGTGATCGGATTGATGCTCGTCTTGGCAGCTGGCCTGCTCTACGTCATCTTACGTTCGATTTTACGTCCATTGAATCGTTTGACCGTCGGAGCTGAACGAATTAAAGCCGGAGATTTGACCGAAGACATCGTCGTCGAATCGAATGACGAAGTCGGTCGTGTCGCCGCGAGTTTCAATGAGATGACGCGTTCTCTGCGCGCTATCATTCAAAGTCTTGATCAATCGATCGGACAAGTCGCCGCCTCGTCGCAGGAATTGATGGCCAACTCGGCTCAGAACACGGCCTCCTCGGAACAAATCGCTGGAGCGGTCCAACAGATGGCCGCCGGCGCGGATGATTCGAAACGTCAACTTGATGATAACGCCGTCTCGCTCCAAGCGATCACCGGCGGCATCATGCGCATCGCCGAGAGCTCGACGGATGTGTCCGAGCTGTCGCGCGAGACCGCGCTCGAAGCTGAGGACGGGACGACTGCCGTCACGGAGAACGTGGTCCAGATGCAAGCGATTGACTCGTCGGTCGAGACGTTCGGCAAAGTCATTCACTCACTCGCCGAACGGTCGAACGAGATTGGCAATATCGTCGATGTCATCAACGGCATCGCGACCCAGACGAACTTGCTCGCCTTGAACGCCGCGATTGAAGCGGCACGGGCCGGCGAGAACGGGAAAGGCTTCGCCGTCGTTGCGAGCGAGGTCAGAAAGCTTGCCGAACAGTCACAACAGTCGACGAAACAGATTTCCGAGTTGATTGATAATATCAAACAAGAGACGGAACGTTCGGTCCAGTTGATGAAAGAAGTGTCGGCCCATACGAAAGCTGGGCTCGAGACGACGGAGAACACGGCCAAGCGTTTCCAGAAAATCATGACGCAAACGCAAGCGATGACGCCGCGAATCGAGGACGTGACGGCGACGGTCGAAGAGATTGCCGCGAACGTCGAAGAAGTCTCGGCCGCAGCGACACAGATCGCCCATATCGCCGACGAGAACTCGGTCGCCTCGAAACAAGTGGCGGCGACGACCGAGGACCAACTCGGTTCGATGGAAGAAATCGCACAGTCCGCGAAGGCGCTCGCGGATATGGCGGAAGAGTTGCAGGAGCTTGTCTCACGCTTCAATGTATAGAAAAGAGGATGCTGCGGCATCCTCTTTTTGGTGGCATCAGTTAGTTAACGTTTACTCGATACTTGATTCCGGCCGCGGTTCTTGGCAATATACAGTGCCTCATCGGCATCTTGAAGCGCCTGTTCGACCGTCTTCCCATCTTCAAGGGCGCTGACGCCGAACGAACAAGTGACGCGCGGGACGGGACCGAACGGCTCGGCGTTAATCTTTTGTCGGAGCTTATCGGCGAGTTGCACACCGTCAGCAAGCGTTGACTGCGGGGCGACGATTAAAAATTCCTCACCACCCCAGCGGCCGATCGAGTCCGACTTGCGGATGTTGCGCCTGAGTAGTTGGGCGATCGAACGTAAGACGAGGTCTCCGGTCGGATGGCCGAACGTATCGTTGACAAGTTTGAAGTAGTCGATATCGAGCATGATGACAGCGGCGGGCGCCCTTGTGTCGACCGTCTCCTGAGCCGTCGACGAGAGAACGTCCCCGACTTTCTTCCGGTTATACAGCTCTGTCAGCGGATCGAGCGAGGACAGGTGTTCCATGCGTTCTTCATAACGACGTTGCTCGGTCGCGTCTTCTAAAATGCCGACGCCGCCGTCAAGTTGTCCGTCCGCGGAAAAACTCGGAGACATCGTCGTTCGGATGAAGCGAGCCTGCCGTTCTGGTGCTTTATACCAGCCGGCCATGCGAATCGTCTCCCCGTTCAAGACGTTCCGAATGGCGCCTGAGAAGTCGAACGAAGAAGAGCTGCATCGCTCGAACATCACATTCGAGGTCGGAAGCATCCCGAGTAAATGAACGAATGATTCGTTATAGCTGACGATTTGCCCGTCACGATTGAAGGCGAACAGGCCAATCGGGAGCTGGTCCCATGAGGAAGGATCGGGTTTCGTGGTGTGAGTGTCATGATGAGTCCGTTCTTGATCAGCCATTGTATGACATATGCGTGAACGCATACTTCCTCCTTTCCTAGCCGAAGCGATAGTGTAGGACGTTCGTACTGATACTTTATACCCTAATTTGGGAAGGAACTAGCGAGTATTCTTTTAAAAGATAGCAATTTTTAGAATATGACGAGAAATCGTCACAGCTTGGTGTGAGTGCATAGCTCTCGACTTCCGAACAGAAACATACCCCATCGCGTTGGCACATTTGGCCGATACGATGGGGTAGTTAGCGTAATCAGAACTTATAAGATTGGACTGAGCAATCGTGACACGCCTTCACGCATCCGGACGGTCCATTTCCGGGCCGCATAGTCGTCGACCGTGTATTTGCGGCTGACGGCGACGTCTGACTCGAACAGCGATGCGAGTTCGAGCGCGACCCGCTGATCATAAATGACGGCGTTCACTTCAAAGTTCAATCGGAAACTGCGGGCATCCAAGTTCGTCGTCCCGACGGTCGAAATCTCATCATCGACGACGAGCGTCTTGGCGTGTAGGAAGCCTTGCTCATACATATAGACGTTCGCCCCGTAGTCGAGCAATTCGCCAAGGAACGATAGCGACGCCCACATGACGAACGGGTGGTCGGGCTTCCCTGGAATCATGATGTCCATCTTGACGCCGGACAAAAGTGCCATCTTGCAGGCGTCCATGAAGCTCGTGTCCGGGATGAAGTAAGGCGTCTGGATGATGACGCGATGTTTCGCCGACATGATCATCTTGATCATCATGTTTTTCAAATGTTCCGTGTCGGAGTTCGGTCCGCTCGTCACGATTTGCATCGGCGACTTGTCCTTGATGTCGTGGCGTGCGAAACAGAATGAGTTCTCCGGGTCATGATGTTTGCTGCCGGAATAGTTCCAATCGAGAATGAACCGATGCTGTAGGTGATAGACGACGTCCCCTTCGACGCGGAGGTGCGTGTCACGCCAGTACCCGAACTTCTCGACGAGACCGAGGTACTCAGTGCCGACGTTGAAGCCACCCACATAACCAATCTTGCCGTCGATGATGACGACTTTGCGGTGATTGCGGTTGTTTAACTTGAAGTTGATCAACCCGAGCGTCGGCGGGAAGAAGACGCGGACCTCGCCATCGTGGGCGATCAGCTCTTTAAAGTCGGAGTCACGGAGGCTGCGCGAACCGACCGCATCATATAACAGCCGGACTTTGACGCCCGCCTTGGCGCGTTCAATCAGTTCATGGATCAGCGCCTTGCCGAGCGCGTCCCGTTGAATGATGTAGTACTGGATGTTGATCTCGGTCTCGGCGCTGCGGATATCGTCCATGAGCGCTTTGAACTTCTGTTCTCCATCATGCATGATGGCAGATTTGTTGTGGACGCTAATCAAAGACTTTGAGGAGCGCAAGTTCATCTCGAGCAATTGCTCGTACTTTTCGAACACAGGTTGAGCCAAAACGGTCTCTTTCCGGCGAATCTGTTCGATTTGACTGTCGACTTGAAGGGCGTGGAACGAGCGCTCTTCGACGCTCAAGTTGAAGAAGTTGTCCTTCTTCAACTGTCGGCCGAGGAAGAGATAGATGATGAACCCGATAATTGGCAAGAAGAACAAGACGAGAAGCCACGCCCACGTCGCCCCGACATCGCGGCGCTCCGCGAAGATGACGGCTAACGCGAACAATAAATTCAATCCGAGGACGATATACAGCCCCCAACTAATAATGACCGACCATTCCATGCGACCAACTCCTAAACGACAATTTCCTTACATAGATTAATAATACATCATTCAAGGGAATAGTAAGCTATCGAAACGTAAGGAGGAGACAAAGATGCATTTACAAGTGAATTGGAAACAAGGGATGGCGTTTCAGACGACGACGCCTTCGGGTCATGATGTGACGCTTGACGCCGGGGAAGATGTCGGTGGTCTCAATACGGGTCCGCGTCCGACCGAGATGCTCCTGCAGGCGACGGCCGCTTGTACGGGGATCGATATCGTCTCGATTCTTCATAAAATGCGGTTGCCGCTCGAGCGGTTCGAGATGGAAGTCGACGGGGTCCGGGCGACGGAACATCCGAAGAAGTTCACGGCCATCCACATCTTATACGTCCTCGAAGGGGATATGCCCGAAGAACGGGTCCGCCGCGCCATCGAGTTGTCCGTCGATCGCTACTGTTCGGTGTCGCACAGTCTCGACGCGACGATGACGTACAGCTATCGTTTGAACGGCGGCGAGGTCGTCCCATTTACGTAATGTGAGCAGGATGGTTGAAAAGAGTCGAAACGGTCCGTTATATTTGTATTTCAAATACTGTAATACAAAGGAGGACGTTATGATTCGACTCGCGACGAAACGCGATGCCAAACACATCGCGGACCTAATCGAACAACGAGCCGTAGCGCTAAAACAACAAGGTAGCGATCAATGGGCGGAATATTTGGAGCAAGACCTCATAGACCGGGTGCAGACAGACATCACCTCGGGATATGTATATGTGTACGAGCAAGATGGAACGGTATTGGCCTCGATCGCCTTACTTCCGGCAGATGACTGGGACCATAGCTTATGGGAAGATGGCGAGCGCGGTCAATACATCCATCGAATCGTTGTCAGTGAACGGCTGAAAGGGCGAGGCGTCGGTCAACAACTGATGGAGCACGTCTTACGTGAAGCCGACACACAGGAGCCGGTCCGGCTTGATTGTGTGGCTGATAATGATTTCTTGAACAGTTATTATCCACGGTTTGGCTTCGTCTTCGTGGACTCACGGGACGGGTATAACACGTTTGAATACAGCATGGATGAGAGTGTCAGTGCATAAGGGGTCGATTGACTCCTTTTTTTGATATACTGGGAAGCGAATGGATAGGAGGAGAACGGTATGATTCAAACGATTCTTGTCGGCTTCGGTTTTTCCGCGACGACATTTCATTTACCATTTTTACAGGAGCTGGATGACTTCCAGATCGCCGGTGTCGTCTCATCAAGACCTGAGGACGTACAAGCCGTACTTGGCGATGTCGCGGTATATGCGACGCTAGACGAGGCTCTCGCGACTGAGGCGACCTTGTTCATCGTCACGACGCCGTCCCATTTACATAAGGACATGGTGGAACGTTGTTTACAGGAAGGGAAGGATGTTCTCGTCGAGAAGCCTGCGTTCTTGACGACAGAGGAAGGAGAGGCGTTGATTGCACGCGAACAGGCCAGTGCCGGAATCGTCAACGTCTTCCATAATCGACGGACGGACGGAGACTTCTTGACGGTCAAACGACTGCTCGAGGAAAAACGACTCGGCGATTGGAAAGTGATCGAGTCACGGTTCGACCGGTTCCGTCCGGTCGTCCGGGATCGGTGGCGCGAGAATGCGGGGCCGGGAGCAGGGATATTGTTTGACCTCGGTAGCCATTTGATCGATCAAGCGCTCGTCTTGTTCGGTGCACCCGACAAAGTGTCGGCAGATGTTATGATTCAACGTAAAGGAGGTCAGTCTGACGACGGCTTCCATCTGACCCTGTATTATGGAGAAAAACGGGTATATCTGCGTTCGAACCCGTTCATAGCCGTCGAGGCGCCGCGGTTCGAAGTGCACGGGACGGAATGCAGTTTCTTGAAGTTTGGACTCGATCCGCAAGAGGCGTGTCTCCGGAACGGGGAAGTGCGATGTCCCGACCGTGAGAGTGGAACGGTCGTCACAGACGTTGAATCGACAATCGACATCGAAGCAGGTGAGTATTTGTCCTTCTACCGGGCGCTGGCGGATAGTTATATGACACGTCATCCGCTCGTGCCGCTTCGGGAAGCGCTCTTGACGACGAGAGTCATCGAAACGGCTCGTGGAGCATCACGGCTTCAACGTGTCCTCGACTTCAAGTCATAATCATGAAGGACGACCTGATGCCATTGGCGAGGTCGTCCTTTTTAAAATCTCAAAGAAATCGCTATGATTTTATTGTGAATGAACAAACTCGCTTCATGTTTGTTAACAACAAAAAGCTATTCCCCTCCTTCAAATAGTCAGCTTTGAATGGGAACAGGACATAGGAAACGACTCCAGACTGTCCTGTCACACTTCAAACAATGACGACTTATAGGAAGAGGGGAACGGATGATGTTCAATCAGATTGTGAAAAATCGATGGGAGTGGGAGAACTGGTTGCGGGAGGTCAGTTGTGATTCGTACGATCATTACGATTATGTATTGGCCAACTGTGAACTGGGCGAGCAGCCTGAGTTGTATATTGCGGCCAAAGAGGACGGCATCTTGTTGTATCCGTACATCCGTCGTCCAATTGCACATCGTCATGATGATCTCGTGACGGCGTATGGCTATGGCGGCCCGTTCCGTGAAGGCAACTTTTCCAACGAAGACGTCGCAGAGGCTAGACGTCTCTTTTTAAAACGTCCTGAGAATCAAGCCACGGTTACTGAGACGATTCGATATCATCCTTGCCGCTTCGACCATGATTTGATGTGTGCCTTCGGCCAAGCCGTCCCGATTCGTCAAACGGTGCACGTCCGGCTCGATGACCCGTTCGACCAACTCGAGCAACGCTTTAGTAAAATGACGAAACGAAACGTGAAGCGGGCTATCCGTGAACAAGTGACGGCGGTACAAGGGCAGACCCATGAACTATGTGAATTCATCCGGCTTTATCGGGCGACGATGGACCGTCGAGCAGCGAACGAGGCGTACTATTTCTCGGACCGATACTTCGAGGACCTGTGGAACAGCGATACATGCGAAACGGAGCTGTTATTCGCTGTCCATGAGGGCGTCATCGTGGCAGGCGTGTTCATGTTGTTCGGGGACGATGGGGCGCATTATCATCTCGGAGGCTCGGATGCGAACTACTTGGCGCTGCGACCGAATCATTTCTTGTTCCGCGAGATGATCCGCCGCGCGGCCGAGAAAGAAAAAGCATACGTACATCTCGGTGGCGGAGCGACCGGGGAAGATGCGCTCTATGACTTCAAGCAGAGTTTCTCAGGGGATGAGCCGCTCACATACTATATCGGACAGTCCGTGCTCGATGAGGCGGTTTACCATCGGTTGAATCAAGACCATTTGCTCCGCTACGGACCATCTGATTTCTTTCCACTCTATCGGACACCGGTCGAAGAGACGGTCGCCGAGGTGCAAGCAGAACGATAACAAAAGGTTCTCACTCGAGATGGAGTGAGAACCTTTTGTATCAAGCGGCCTCTTCGTCGGAAGCGGCCATTTTTTCGGTTTGGCGAGTGATAGGGAAATTACTGAACAGTTTACTGCCGACGAGTCCGGCCACGATGCCGACGCCGAACAAGATGAGCGCCGTCACGGTCACGGTCTGCCAATCATTGAAGCCGTACATGACGAGCAATCCCGGAATCCCGGCAGCAGAACCTGGCGCGTCGTTCACCATGCCGGTCATCGCGACGATGAGTCCGGCGATGGCGCCACCGACGAAGTTGACGCTGTAGATTGGGATCGGGTTCGCCGAGATGAGATCGGCTTGCGTGAGCGGTTCAATCGCGACCGATAGTTGATCTTTCTTCGTCCCGATGTTCAAACGCTTGAACAGCAAGAAGTTCATCGAGATCGACGCTGTCAACGCGAGGGCGGCGATGGCCATCGGCACACCTGTCAAACCGAGCATGGCGGTGAGTGCCATCGAGCTGAGTGGCGACGTCGAGACGACTGTGACAATCCCCCCAAGGACAAGTCCCATCACGACGGGGTTTTGCGTCGCGGCAAGTTCGATGACCGCACCGATTTGCGACAATGTGTTCGAGACGAGCGGATCGACTCCTGTCGCCACGAGGCGAGCGAGGGGAGCCATGACGATCACGTAGAAAATCATGTCGACACCGGCCGGTAAATGACGGTCTAGTTTACGACCGACAAGGGCAAGGATGTATCCGGCGAAAAAGCCAGGAAGAATGCCGAAGCCGGCGACCGATAGACCGAGCATGAGCGCGTAGACCGGATTGATCCCGAGTGCGATCGATACGAGCGCGGCTGCGGCCGGACCTGATAATGAACCGGCCGCCTGTCCGACTTCCTCATATAAAGGGAGCGGGAGCAAACCGCCGATTGCGTAGGCGTTGAACGCCTCGACCAAGAAACTCGCGATGGCGGCGCCGGCCAAGGCGCCCATCGCTTTCATCCCAAACGGGGCTTTGTAACTGAATAACGTGAATAAGGCAAGAATCAACAGTAAAAGTGCGATACCTTGAATAATGATCATACGGTGTACCTCTTTCTCTCTGTTCTATATTTCCTCTATAGTTAACCATCCGAACGGTTCTGTAAAGCCATTTCATCCATCTGACACGACTTTTTTTGATGGTAGCGTTTCCAACTGGCGAATTGGAAAATTGTGAACGAATTCAGCTGTAAAATTAGCGAAAAAACAAGCTCAAATGTGTCAGTCCGGCCCGGAGTGGGAAGAGAAAGGGGAAAGACTTTCCATATAGGAATGACCAAGGAGGAGTAGAGATGCAGATGGAGACAAAAAACTGGCACGCACTCGAACCGGATGCGGTAAAGAGTTCGCTCGAGACGGACACATCTAGTGGTCTGTCGAAAGGAGAAGTGTCAAGTCGGCAGGAACAGTACGGGAAAAACGTGCTGCCCGAGAAAGAGAAGACACCTGAAATCATAAAATTTTTGCGTCAATTCAATGATATTCTCGTCTTCGTCTTGCTCGGTGCCGCTGTCGTCACCGGCTTTTTAGGGGAGTACATCGATACGATCGTCATCGTGCTCGTTGTGACGGTTATCGCCGTCGTCGGATATCTCCAAGAGAACAAGGCCGAGCAGGCGTTAGAAGGAATCAAAAAATTACTCGAGACGAAGGCGAGCGTCATCCGTGACGGCAAGCAAATCCAAGTCGACTCGAGCGACCTCGTCGTCGGGGACATCTTGGTCCTTGCCGCCGGGGACAAGGTCCCGGCTGACGCCCGTGTTATCCAGGCCGAGAAATTCAAAGTCGAGGAATCGGCGTTGACAGGTGAAGCGACGACGGTCGAGAAGAAAATTCAAGTCGTACCGGAAGACGCCGTCCTCGGTGATCGCAAGAACATGATTTATTCGGGTACGAGCGTGGCGACGGGAAGTGCGAAAGCAATCGTCACGTCCATCGGAGAAGGCACGGAGCTCGGCCAAATCAACGCCTCGATTGCTGAAGTCGAGACGGTCAAGACGCCACTCATCCGCCAGACGACGAAGTTTGGTCAGACGGTATCCATCGCCATCCTCGTCATCTCGGTCGTCATATACGCGTTCGGTTACTTCGTCCGTGACTTTGACCCGATCGAGTTGATGTTGACGACGATCGGTCTTGCCGTCGCCGCCATTCCAGAAGGATTACCGGCCGTCATCTCGATCATCCTCGCGCTCGGTGTCCGGAACATGGCTGAGAAAAAAGCCATCGTCCGCAGCTTGCCGTCGGTCGAGACGCTCGGAGCCGTATCGGTCATCTGTACCGATAAGACCGGGACGTTGACGAAAAACGAGATGACCGTCAAACAAGTCGTCACGGCCAAACACGACATCGAAGTGTCAGGGAGTGGATACGCCCCGGACGGTGATTTAGAACTGAACGGTCAACCGTTCGATTTAGATGATGATGAGTCGATGATCGACCTTCTCACGGTCGGGAAAACATGTAACGACGCCCAGCTGTATGAAGAGGGCGGCGAATGGGTCGTCAATGGTGACCCGACGGAAGCATGTTTGCTCACGCTCGCTGAGAAAGCGGAGCGGCCGATCGAACGTTTGGACGTCATCTCGAAAATTCCATTCGATTCGGAGTACAAATATATGGCTACGCTCGTTGATTATAAGGGCGAGCGGATGATCTTCATCAAAGGGGCACCGGACCGCCTGTTCGATATGGCGGAAGACACGGAGTTCGACCGTGTCTATTGGGATGAAAAACGAAAAGAAATTGCCGACCGCGGACAACGCGTGCTCGGGGGCGGTTTCAAACGCGTCGACGCCTCGAAAGAGACGGTCGACCATGAAGACGTCGAGAACGGCATCACTTTCCTCGGCCTCTACGGCATCGTCGATCCGCCACGACAAGAAGCGATCGAAGCGGTCGCGGCTTGTCGTGACGCGGGGATCCGTATCAAGATGATCACCGGCGACCATAAAGACACGGCCGTCGCCATCGCCCGAGAACTCGGAATGGAAGTCGAGGGCGCCCTCGAAGGGAAAGAATTGACGAACATGTCCGACGAAGAAATCAAAGAGGCGTCGGTCCATAATGACGTCTTCGCCCGGACGAGCCCGAACGATAAACTTCGTCTCGTCAAAGGACTGCAACAAAACGGCTTAATCACATCGATGACCGGTGATGGCGTCAATGACGCCCCGGCCTTGAAACGGGCCGACATCGGGGTCGCGATGGGGATTAAAGGAACGGAAGTCGCAAAAGAGGCCTCACAGATGGTGCTCGTCGACGATAACTTCAAGACGATCTACAACGCCGTCCGTGAAGGTCGTCGCGTCTATGACAACTTGAAGAAGACGATTTTGTTCTTGCTCCCGACAAACGGGGGACAAGCACTCCTCGTCGCAATGAGTATCTTATTGGGCGCCGCGGCACCACTCAGTCCGGTCCAAATCCTTTGGGTCAACATGGTCGTCGCCATCACGCTCTCGCTCGCCATCGCCTTCGAGCCGCTCGAAGAGAGCACGATGAAACGGCCGCCGCGTCCCGCGAACGTGCCGTTGCTGAGTCGCTACTACGTCTTCCGCATCACGTTCGTCTCGATTTTAATCGGGGGCGGTAGTCTAGTCATCAACTATATGCTCGGCGATTTCGATTACTCGACCGACAAGTTGCAGACGATCACGCTCAATACGATTGTCATGGCGCAACTGTTCCATTTGTTCAACTGTCGGACCGAGCTCGCCCCGGCGTTCAACCGTCACTTCTTTGACAACAAGATCGCCTTCCTCGTGTCGGCACTCTTGATCGGGCTCCAGCTGTTCATTACGTACGTCCCGTTCATGCACACGCTGTTCGGTACGGCACCACTTGAACTGCAAGACTGGATTTATCCGGTCGCGTTCGGTCTCATCGTCTTTGTCATCGTCGAAATCGAGAAAGCCATCTCGCGTCGTGTGATCGGCAACAAAGACATACACTGATGTTTTGCCCACTGCCTAATGTGGAATTAGTCCATTATGCAGAGGAGGGATGCTCAATGAAACGTGATGAATCACAACCA
Source organism: Exiguobacterium sp. s16 (assembly GCF_018618115.1). NCBI lineage: Bacteria > Bacillati > Bacillota > Bacilli > Caryophanales > Exiguobacterium > Exiguobacterium sp. s16. The sequence continues at coordinate 12,333 of NZ_JACSLM010000012.1, forward strand.
GGGGTTCACCCGGACCCAGTACCGGATGAGGAATCAAACCCGGCTACAAAACCGGCTCCGACGCAACATCCGGACCCGGCACCTGAAGAAGACGACAAAGAATCAAAATAAGGAGACTTCAATGAGGGAGTATCCACAAAAAAGGCTTTCCGACAAAAATCGGAAAGCCTTTTTATGGCATTATTTTTTCGGTGCCGGGGTCCGAAACTCATTCATTTTGTCGAACTCTTTTTCATTGAAGTATTCGACGACGACGAAATCTCCGACTGGGCACTCCCAACGGTCTTTCGCGACCTGACATTCTTTGAGTGTCACTTTCTGGTCATACATGTCGAGCTCGAGCGTGTCTTTCAAAAATTGATCGGCCTGTTTGTCATTGATCTTGAAATATTCGCTCAAGATGATCTCTTCGGCTTTATCGTTCGTATGCGTCATCACTTTAAAAAATCTCATATGTGTACCTTCTTTCGTCTGTAAGCTGAATTCTCAGTATATAGGAGCTAGCCCGATTTGGGAACCGTCATCCCATTTTCGATAAAATGCCCCTAACGCGAATGCGAAAGGGGCTCGGTTCATTTCATTTTTTGTCGGCTTGGCGGTGCCTCGTTGAACGGTTGTTTATGGCGAATAATCAGCCAGAACAACAAACCGAACAAGGGAATGTAAGGCAGCGGCCACAAGCTCATCTTATAACGTTTGGCATCCCGGTTCATCAACGTGATTTGAATGAAGGCGAGCAAGAAGAAATCGACCGTCATCGTCCGGACGAACTGGTTCTGTTCGACGTATGACCAATACTCGGCCACGTTCCCGGTCGTCGACGCGGCGATGAACAAGCCGATCGTGACGAGCAAGAGCAACACACCGAGCAATCGTGTCGGGAGCGGTTTGATCGGTGTCGGATAAGGCGACTGCCGCGCGAACGCCAAGTACGGGGCGATGATAAAGCCGCCGACGACGAAACCGGTCGCTGCCGGTAAGAGCGGGTTCGGGCGCAACTGGTTCACCTCGGACCAAAGAAGCGGGAACAAGGCGAGCGGATAAACGCCTAGGATGCTGAAAAGGGAAAGTGAATACCCTTCATAGGAGTCCGTATTATACGTGATGAAATCGAGCAAAAACCGGCTCGAGAACGGTTCGTTCGGACCGAGGAGCGCGATGGCGATCGCAGCGGCCCACGGAATGAGTAAAAACTTTCTAGTCATGCCCTACACCTCGAGTCTGTCTCTGTTTCTTTTAGTATACCCCGGAATCAAGCGAACAAAAAATGAGAAGTGTCAATCGACACGTTCTCATTGGTTTTCGCGCGCATACGCTTTAATCATCGTCACGAGTTGCTGGGTCTCGTCAGAGTTCGAATCGAGTCGAATCCCGTAATCATACAGGCTCCCCATTTGTCCACGGTGCCGTACGTGACCCGTCAGGTCGAGCGGTTGAATCAACGGGACGAGGTCGAGTTTGACTTGGACTTTCAATCCTTCAGAAAGTGGAAATAAGTAATCGCACCGCATCTTCAGACCGTGGGCGCTGATATTGAGCAGTTGTGCTTCCCCGTCATGAAGTTCTTTGTCTTCCCAGATGAGGCGATATGGGATGAAGCGGGGGTTCGGTAAAATATAACGAAACGTTTCTTGTCGTCGATAGCGCATCGGTTCACCTCATTTCTCTACCTTGATTATCGGCTATTTTTGGCGAATCGTGAAGCGTTGAATGCACCAAAATTTAGGAAGCGCGGTTTACAGAAATGCAATCGCTTTCTATAATGAGAAGACAGAGTGGATAGAGGAGGGATCGTATGAACGTCAAGGACTTACTCCGACGCTATTCGATCGACGAACCAATCATCTACGCGAAAAATCTACACGGGCAGTGGGTCAAGTTGGAGCAACTGCCGCCCTACACCATACTAGAGGTCGAGGCGACGGACGAGGCCATCGAGGCGCTCGCCATCGACGCGTACGTGGCGCTCACCGTTTGTCGGGAGAAATCGTCGCTTGAAGATGCACGCCCTTATGCGGTGCGGCTTCATATCAAAGGTAAGTAAAAACCGCGAGCCGATGGGCTCGCGGTTTTGTTTAGGCTGCTTTTTCTGTCTCGTCTTCTTGTGGGACGGTCCGTTTCGCGTAATACATGAACGGTGTCGCCATCCAAGCGATGATGAACTTGGCGACGTATGTCGTGATGAAGATATTCCACCAGATGTCCCATTCCATGCCCCAGAAGGCAATCGTACAGAACGTGAGCGTGTCGATGAACTGTGAGACGACGGTCGAACCGGTCGTCCGGAGCCACAGTTTCTTCTCACCGGTCTTGGCACGAATCTTCGAATAGATGAAGACGTCGAACAGCTGTGAGACGAGGTACGCCGCGAGACTACCGAGCGTGATGAGCGGTAGCATCGAGAACAGCGCCTCGAAACTCTCATGCATGAACAGCGCCTCTTCGAACGGCTCATAGAGCAATGCGAATTGCATGAGAACCGTCGAGACGATCAAGATGAAGAAGCCGAGCCATACGCCTTTACGGGCGGTGTGACGACCATATTTTTCATTCAAGATGTCTGTCGCTAAATAAAGGGAACCGTAGACGATATTCCCGAGAGTGAAGATGAAACCACCGATTACAATCTGCTGCGTCACTTGGATGTTGGCAACGACCGAGGCCATCGCGATCCAGGCGAACAGTCCGACGCGTCCGAACAGCTTGTAGCTGAGGACGAGCAGACCGAGCGTGAGCAAGGCAGAAGGAATCCATAACCATTCATTGAGCATGGGGATCGTACTCCTTCCAAATCATTCATTCTGTCAACTTTACAAGTTTATAGAGGAACGGAAACCGTGTCAAGACAGTTTCCATGACTAGACGGAAAAAGCTCTCATCCGGGGTTGGATGAGAGCGATATATCTAGTTGATATGCTGTCATACACCACTTAGATTAATGGCGATGCCTTTCATCATCGATGACAGATGATTCAATTTGGTACGGGCATGTTCCCAAGATTCCCAATCGTCACCTTCTATAAATCGTGTCAACGTCTCACTAATGTAAGTGAGTTCGTTCAATACAGAGGTCAACCCCTCGCGGTCGATGCCTGACGCGTCAGATGCGACAAGGTGATCGAGCGCCGGGAGAATCTCATCAATGTCGGCACGGACGGATTCGAGCTCTTCCCGGTTACTGTCGATTTGCGTAGAGATTTCGTCGAGCGGACGGTCTTCACAAGACATCCCACAGGGGAAAATCGCCTGCTCTGATTCGCGCAACGCGCCGAGCGTATCACTGCTCAGTGACTCAAGATACCCTAAAAAGATTGTGACTTCTTCTTCGGTCGGGACGGGCTCGGAGAAAGGTTGTGTCTCGGATACATCGATTACGACATTTTTAGTTTTCGGGGGTGAGTCAGACGTAAGATCTGTCGTCTGTTCGGTACAGGCGGCCAATAAGGCGACGGCAGCAAGTAGAATGATGAAACGTTTCATATCGAATCTCCTTTATATAAGTATTTATCCATTATACCATTTATTGGAATATAAGGATGGACGATCGACAATAAAAAAGCACTTTCTCAATAGTTTGAGAAAGTGCTTTTGTTGGTCCGTGTCACGGAATCCATTTGATGCCTCCGACGAGAATCGAACTCGTGCTGCAGCATTACCATTGCTGAGGTCTGCCACTAACCTACAGAGGCGGTTACATCTAGTATGTTACACAGTCTGTCATGAAATTTCAAGCTTTTTTAGAATAATAAGACCCCCGTCCTCCTCATGGTGAGAAGGGCGGGGGTGCGTTGAATCAAGCTTACTTCGTCCGGACCCAAACTGCTCCAGCCGAGTTGTCTTTCGCTTCGCCGACGACGTCGACGACGAGACCGTATTGTGGAAGTTTACGGCCCGCATCTGGGATGAGCGAGTTGATGTACGTGTTGGCGTCGTTGAACTGTTTCACGCCTGGTTGAGCTTTGTAGTCATAGATGCCACGGCTCGGTGAATCGATGTACCAAGGGAGCGTCTTGTCTAAGCTGAACGCCGCGTCTGCGATCTGGTAACGCGTGCTGCCAGCGACTGTGTCTTGACCGTTCAAGTTGCCGATAAGTGCCTCAGGGTGCGAGTCGACGACACCGAGGAAACCTTCACCCGGATGGATGCCGACCCAGTTGTCTGAGAACGAATCATCCGCATACCAGACAACGAGACCTGTGTTGTACTTGACGCCACGGCCGTTCAAGAGACCAGTGTCAGCGCCTTCATGGTTGCGCCATTCGAGGTAGTAGTAGTGCGGTTTCGTGTCATAGCCGTCTGACTTGACGAAGCCGTCGAGCGTGACTTTCTCTGCGCCTTCCGCATCGTCAGCGAGGAGCGATTGTCCGCTTGACGTGATCGACAAGTTGTCGAGGGCGAACCCTTCAAGGGCAAGACCACCGTCCGTCACGTATTCGAAGACGATTTGTACGTCTTGACCAGCGAACTGTGACAAGTCGTACGATTTGTTCACCCAAGCGCCGTTCGTCGATTCCGCACCGTTTCCAGTGTTGTCATCGCCGTAGACGTCAAGGACGACTTCTTTGCCGCCGCTGAGTGCTTTCACGTACAAGTAGTCGTAGTCAAACTCGATATCGAAACGTGTGTCGAAAGCGAGTGTACCGTCCGCTCCAAGTTTGACCGTCGGTGTCGAGAGTTCAGTATGCAAGTTATCGCCTTTTGTCGAGTAGTAGTAATACTCGCCGTATTCTGGTTCGATGCCTTTTACTTTCTTGTCTGGAAGGTTCACTTTCAACAATCCAGGGTTGGTTGATTTCGTCACCGATTGATCGAGTTTCGAAACAAAACCTTGTTGCGTGATGTCTTCAAGGTCGACTTCCGTGATGTTCGCCCAGTTGCCGCCCATCAATTTTTGGAAGTACTCTTTGTTTTGTGGCGAGAAGCTCGTTGGCTCTGTACCCGCCACTTTACCAGCCCAGCTGCCGCCGCTCATGATTGACCATGATTGGACCGGTTCGCCTTGACCTGTGTACTGTGTATCGTACTCATCTGGAAGACCGAGGTCGTGACCGTATTCGTGAGCGAAGACGCCGACTGCGCCGTCTTCAGGTTGGATTGTGTAATCGAATGCCGCCATTTGACCGCCCCAGTATGGGACAGCTGCTTCCGTACCTGCTACGCGGTAAGGGCTGTTGCCGACGACCCAACGGTGTGACCAGACCGCATCGTCACCGAGGACACCGCCACCAGCTTCTTGGCCGGTACCAGCATGGATGATCATCAAGTGGTCGACCAAGCCGTCCGGCTCGTTGAAGTCGCCGTCACCGTCGAGGTCATATAAATCGTACTGATCGTATTCGGCGAGGTCCATGCCTGAAGCGACCGCAGCGTTCAACGTGTCTTTAACGAGTTGACGCGGACCTGGCCCGATGTTGTCATTCCCGCCGGCCGGATTGTCACCGCCGTAATCTTTCGCTGTGCCCGGGACGGTCAACCAGTCTGAGACAGTGCCGTCGACCGTGTAACTGCCGCCCGACTGTTCTTCATAATACTGCTTGAACGTTTGGACTTTCTCACCGTTGAACAGTTCGAACGATTCGTCGCCGAACATGTATTGCTCGTAGTGTTCTTTACTAAAGTTGTCGCTATAGAGATAACCTTCTTCTTGAACGACGTTGTTATGTTTGAAGTCGCTGTACTCGACGAGAAGGACGAGGACTTTGTCTTCACGGACGGCGCCGTTATAGCCAGCTTGCTTGGCCGGGTCGACTTTCACTTGGCCGTTCGGCTTGCCTTTTCGATAGTTCGCTTGTCCTTTTTTCGCTTTGTCGAGGAGACGCTTCGATTCTTTCTCGAATTGGTTATGTATCTTCTCTTTCGCTTCAGCGGCTTTATCGTTCAAGCCGTGCTTATGGACGTCTTTCTCACCGCCTTGTTTCTTCTCGATATAGGCATCGACGGCCTTTTGGCGCTCAGTGGCCGAAAGCCCTTTTTTGATGACGCCTCGTTTCTCGAGCGCTTTGGCGAGCCGATCCTCATCGATGATGTTGTGATCGAATGGAGCGCTCGAGCTTGGGGTTGGCAACGGTGAGGCGGCGAGTGGAGCGGCACCGACGGCCGGGATCGCACTGACGCTCATGACCGATGTCAGTGCGACGGCGAGCGTCGTACGACGGATGGAACGTTTTTTCATTTGTACTAACCTCCTGTGAAAATAATGGGAAATTGTGTGAGCTTGAATCCAACGTTAAACTTGTGTCTGATTAATGTCAATATTCAGAAAATAATAACTTAAAAAAGAGACTTTCGTCCCGAATGGTCCTAAAGACCTAAGGAGTCAAGTCTCTACATCGATGATGCCGTAATGAAATTTGGATGTTTTGCGAACAATCCTTGTAAAACCAAACGTTTCAAACGTCTCACTCTCAAAGTGAGCCTTTAGGACAATTCGTCTGGATGCAACACGACGGGCCTCCATCATGAGTTCAAGAGACAGCGGATTCGTGTTGGCGAGGGATCGTAATGGGTTCAAGTGAACCGATTCTGAAATCGTCTTTTCGAACATTGGGTCGAAGTAGACGACATCGAATGAATCGTCCGGGCATGTCTTCAAATAGGTGAGGGCATCCGTCCAAACGACCTCGAGCCGACGCATCGCCTCATTGACGGCGGGCTCTTTTTCTTCCCAAACGGTCAGCCCTTCCTTGACGAGCATCGCTGTGACAAATTCGCTCTCGAGCCCGACGGCGCGACCCGACGGACCGACGGCATGACTGAGGACGATACTGTCGGAGCCGAGCCCGAGCGTACAGTCTAGGACGCGGTCACCTGGCTTGATTGCGGCGGCATCGACGAGCGGGTCGTTCCCGCCACGTGCAAGCTGCTTCACACGGAACACCGAGCTCGATGGATGGAAGAAGAACGGTTCATCTCCGTCGAACGGTGTGTATTCGACCCGGCGTTTGTCAAATACGAGCACGCCGGCATGGTGACGTTGTTTTAACGTGTCGATGGAATGTTTGCGACGGGTGACGAAATGGGCGCCATAAGTCGCCGCATGGGCCTCGGCCCGTTCGATGGTTGCCTCAGTCGGGCGTAAACAAGTTGTAACGATATAAGTCATAGTTTCTCCTTACTGAAAAAATGAGACGCAGAAGCGTCTCATTTTTTCTTGCTGAGTAAATCCGATAACTCGTCGATGAGTGCCTTGTGGGAGGCAAGTTCTTTCTTCTTCTCGTCGTTCGGGTTAATCGGGCGTTTCGAGCGGCTCTGGAGCGCCTCGAGCGTCTCATCGATTGACGATTTGAGCGTGTCACGATCTTCCGGCTTGAGGGTGACCTCATGCGGGTTTTCACCGCTCGCGTCGAGTTCGCGAAGACGAGCCATCAATTGTTTTGCTTCTCGGTTCAAATCAGCGAGTAATCTGTCAATTTGTTCCAAACGAAGCTTGATTCCATCACGTTCCGTAAACATTTGTTTCACCTCTTTTATGGGGATAACCCTGTTGTCTCTTCCCATTTACTTTACCATAATTTTCGAACAACGAAACTACCGGGAATATATTCCATTTTTATTGGCTGTGGGAAACACTGTTTCTCTATGCCCACATGAATCTCAACTGGTATACTGACTTAGCTAAAAAGGAGGTGGTCGGATGCAGTCGACAACTCATCCACCAAAAGCGCTTAAAGGCGCCATTTTATCGATCACGACGTATTTGGTCTTATCTGTATTAAAAGTCGTCTTCGGTTATTTGTATAATTCGGAAGCCGTCCTCGCCGACGGATTCAATAACACGACCGATATCATCGCTTCAATCGCCGTCTATATCGGCATTCGCATCGCCGCACTGCCCCGAGACGCCGAACACAAATACGGCCATGCCAAGATGGAGACGCTCGCCGCGCTCGTCGCTTCGCTGATCATGGTCGCCGTCGGGGTGTTCGTTCTATTGAACAGCATCGCCACTCTAATCGGTGGTGAATACGTCGAACCGAACCCGCTTGCTGCTGTCGTCGCGTTCGTGAGTGCACTTGTCATGTTCGGCGTGTATGCGTACAATTCGAACTTGGCCAAGAAAACCCGGTCGCTCGCCTTGAAAGCGGCCGCGAAAGATAATTTGGCCGATGCCATGATCTCGATCGGGGCTACGCTCGGCGTTCTCTTCGCTTACTTTAAATTGCCTTGGATGGATACGGTTCTCGCCGTCTTGATTGCGGGAATGATCATCCGGACCGCGATTCAAATCTTTCTCGATGCGACACATCAGCTCTCTGACGGATTCCCGCCGGATCTCGTCGATTCCTACGAAGAGACGATTCAGCATTTCGATGCCGTCAAGGAAGTGCGTGAAATCAAAGGACGTCACCTCGGTAACCATGTCATGCTCGATGTGACGATTGCCGTTGAAGGAAGTCTCACCGTCGAGGAGGCGCACGATTTGTGTGATGACATCGAACGGGAGCTCGACGAACATCATGCTGTCGATTCGGTCCATATTCACATTGAACCGGTCTGATTTCGGTTATCTTTTGCGCTTCACGCCGCCGTTCGTATATAATGAGTTTGGAAAGACTATGAGATAACTGTTAAGGAGGGCACGGGATGGAAATCGTGCGTCAACCTATTCGTCAGATTGATGAGATCGAATATGAGCATTTTAAAAAATATGGTCAAAGTTCTTACGGCATCTCAGCCGAAGAGTTAAAAGGCATCTTTGTCGAGATGGGGGCAGAGCAGGTATACTCGGCCGATGAGCATAGTTATGGGGAGGACTTCTATTATGATCTCCTCGTTGACGGGCAAATCGTCGGAAAAGTGTTACTCTTGAAACTCGCTCGCGTCTATCAGCTCGATTTGATGGTGTTCGACGCCTTCAAGGGCAATGGCTATGCGACAGAAGGCTTGCGCCTCGCGCTCGAACAATCCGACTTAAGAGAAGGACATACCGTCCGCGCCGGCATCCCGCCGACGAGTCCACATCAGGAAGCGGTACGCCGTGTCCTTGAGAAGAACGGCTTCGAGAAACGGAACGGCCTTTACTATTTAAACTTTAAAAAGCGATATGTAATCAACCACTGAACTGACGGCGTCTGACGCGTCAGTTTTTTCGTATGGAGGTTTTACCGATGAAACAAGTGACAATCAACGACATCGCCAAACTTGCCGGGGTCGCCAAAAGTACCGTCTCTCGTTATTTGAACGGGGGTTCGGTCGGACAAGCGACACGCGAGAAAATCGAGCGGGTCATTCAAGAGACGAACTATGAACCGAACCAGTTTGCGCAAAGCTTAAAGTCGAAACAGACGAAAATGATTGGTGTCATCGTCCCTCGTCTTGATTCCTATGCGGCTTCGCGTACGATGATGGGCATCGACGAGCGGTTGACCGAGCGCGGTTATCAAATGCTTGTCGTTAACACGGCCCAACAGACCGAACGCGAGATCGAGCAGTTGTATAATTTGGCAAAGCAGAAAGTGGCCGGCATCATCTGGCTCGGGACGACCGTGACGCCGCGGCACTTGCAGGCGATCCAAGACATCCAAATCCCGGTTTTGTTGATCGGTCAAGAGCATGAACACGTCCATAGCCTCGTTTATCCCGATTTCGACGCGGCGTACGCTCTCGGACGGCAGTTCATGGATTGGGGACATCGAGACATCATCTATGTGGGCGTCGAGGAGTACGACATCGCCGTCGGTCAAACGAGACGTGACGGTTTCTTACGCGCCTTCAACGAGGCAGGGGCGGATGTGAAGACGTACACGACGTCATTTAAAATCGATGACGCGATTCCGATTGGGGCTCAGATAGGGCATGAGCTGTCGGCGTCACTTGTCGTCTGTGCGACCGACAACATCGCACTCGGCGTGTTGAAGGGACTTGCCAACGCCGGCAAAACGGTTCCAGGCGACATCTCGGTGAGCGGATTCGGCGGCTATGATTTCACCGAAGTACTCCATCCAGCGATCACGACGGTGCATCTTCCATACCGTCGGACAGGGTCTCGTGCGGCTGACATGATTCTCCAATTGTTAACAGGCGAAACCATCCCGATGAAAACGTTCACAACTTTTGAATTAAAACTGCGAGAAAGCGTTGACATTTTAAATTAAATCGATTACATTTGTGTTGCGGAACCGGTTCCGCAACATTTTTTATTTGTTTTTGGAACCGGTTCGATAAATGACACGAAACACGACATTCAGACATGGAGGTGGACGGATGAACACCGTACATTGCATAGGTGAACTATTGATTGATTGGGTTTGCGATGACGCATCGAGCGACCTCGTCAACGGGACGACATTCGTAAAGAAAGCGGGGGGCGCACCGGCAAACGTCGCGGCGGTCGTCAGTAAACACGGAGGAAATTCGAGTTTCCTCGGTCAAGTCGGGGCAGACCCGTTCGGACGCTTTTTAAAACAGACGCTCGTCGACAACGGCGTCGGCGTCGAAAACTTGGTGGAGGAAGGTGACACGACGTTCGCATTCGTGTCGATTCAAGAAGACGGGGAACGAGATTTCACGTTCCGACGCGGCAGCGATGGCGACTATGCCTTCGAGTCAATCGACTTGTCGGCCTTCAAGCCTGGAGACATCGTCCATTTCGGATCGGCGACGGCACTCCTCGACGGTGAGTTAAAGAACGCTTATTTCAAACTGCTCCAGTTCGCCAAGCGTGACGGCCTGTTCGTCTCGTTCGATCCGAACTACCGTGACGCGCTTGTGACCGACCTCGAGGCGTTCAAACAAGATTCGCTCCACTTCATCGCCGAAGCAGACTTCGTCAAGTTGAGCGAGGAAGAAGCGCACTTGTTGACTGGGCTTGACGATTTAAATCAAGCGATCGCGTCGCTTCTCGAAACGGGTGCGAAACGGATCGCCATCACGCTCGGCTCGCGCGGGACACTGATTGCGACGAAAGACGTCAAAGACGTCATCGCTTCAGTGAAAATTGAAAGCGTCGATTCGACGGGAGCGGGTGACGCCTTTGTCGGCGCCTACTTGTATCGCTTAGCGACTCTAGGAATCGATGACGAGCGCTTACTGAAGGATATCGAATACGCGAATGTGACCGGCGCTTTGACGTGCACGGCATACGGCGCGATTCCGGCCATACCAACACAACAACGCGTGCTTGAAACGCTAGGAGGCAAACCAGCATGAACTACAGACAAGAAGCAGAAGCGATTTTAGAGGCTCTCGGCGGGAAAGACAACGTCGCCGCCGCGGCCCACTGTGCGACCCGGCTCCGCCTCGTCTTGAACGACGAATCGAAAGTCGACGAGAAGAAACTTGACGCCCTCGACGTCGTCAAAGGAACGTTCTCGACCGGTGGCCAGTATCAAATCATTATCGGTGCAGGTACGGTTAACAAGGTGTACGCTGAGTTCGCCCAATTGACAGGCCTCGGCGATATGTCGACAAGCGACGTCAAGTCGGCCGGCGCGAAGAAAGGCAACCCGCTCCAACAGTTCGTCAAAATGTTGTCTGATATCTTCGTCCCAATCATCCCGGCCATCGTCGCCGGCGGTCTCTTGATGGGGATCAACAACTTGCTCACGGCACCTGATTTGTTCTTCGAAGGAAGCTCACTCATCGATCAGTACCCAGGCATCGCCGATCTCGCCGCGATGATCAACACGTTCGCCAACGCCGCCTTCGTCTTCCTGCCCGTCTTGATCGGGTTCTCCGCCGCCAAGCGGTTTGGGGGTAATCCGTACCTCGGCGCTGCGCTCGGGATGATCATGGTTCACCCGGATCTCGTCAACGCCTATGCGCAAGCAACGGTCGGCGATATCCCGGTTTGGAACATTCTCGGCTTTGAAATCGAGAAACTCGGTTACCAAGGACAAGTGTTACCGGTCCTCGTATCCGCTTATATCTTGTCGAAACTTGAAATCAATATCCGTAAATTCATGCCAGCATCACTCGACATCTTGCTCACACCGCTTCTCTCGCTCCTCGTCACGGCGTTCGTCACGTTCGCTTTCGTCGGACCGATCACACGCGAAGCGGGTAACTTGATCATCGACGGTCTCGTTTGGACGTACGACTCACTCGGCTTCTTCGGCGGTCTCGTCATGGGTCTCTTGTACGCGCCAATCGTTATCACAGGGATGCACCACAGCTTCATCGCCATCGAGACGCAACTTCTTGCCGATATCGCACGCACGGGCGGATCATTCATCTTCCCAATCGCAGCCATGTCGAACGTCGCACAAGGTGCGGCCACACTCGCTGTCTTCTTCTTGACACGTGATCAGAAGATGAAAGGTGTCGCTTCGGCATCTGGTATCTCGGCACTCCTCGGGATCACTGAGCCTGCCATGTTCGGGGTTAACTTGAAACTACGCTATCCGTTCATCGCGGCCATCATCGGTTCAGGGGTCGCCTCGGCGTTCATCGTCGGACGTGAAGTCCTCGCCGTCGCCCTCGGTGCGGCAGGTCTCCCAGGGATCATCTCGATCGCACCAGCGTCGATCGTCTCGTATATCATCGGTATGGCCATCGCCTTCGCGGTCGCCTTCGGATTGACGTTCGTGCTTGCGAAACGCCAAGCGAAAAAAGAAGCAGTCAAACAAGCAGCTTAAGAAAAAAGGAAGTGATGTTATGAGTTGGACGAAGGCAGAGCGTTACCGCTCGTTACGTGACGTGAGTGCCCTCGAGATGGAGACGCTCCGCACGAAGACGGCAGCTTCCCCGTGGCGGTTCGGATACCATATCCAACCGCCGACGGGACTCCTGAACGACCCGAACGGATTCACGTATTACAACGGGGAATATCACATGTTCTATCAGTGGTTCCCGCTCGGACCGGTACACGGTCTCAAACATTGGTACCATGTCACATCACCTGACCTCGTCACGTGGACAGACCGCGGGGTGGCGTTAGTCCCGGAGACGACCGAAGATTCACACGGTGCCTATTCAGGTAGCGGGTTCGTGAAAGACGGGGAACTCCACGTCATGTACACGGGCAATCACCGGACGGATGACTGGACGCGTCACGCCTCGCAAGTGATCGGCGTGTTGCGGGATGGCAAGATCGAACGTCGCAATGTCGCGATTCCGGACGTGCCGGCCGGGTACACGGAACATTTCCGTGACCCGAAAGTGTGGCTCGAGGACGGCGCCTATTACGCCGTCGTCGGCGCACAACGTACGGACGAGACGGGTTGCGTCGTCTTGTATCGCTCGGTCGACTTGGATGAATGGACGTTCCTCGGTGAAATCAAGACGGGACTCGATTCGTTCGGCTACATGTGGGAATGTCCCGATGTGTTCGAACTGAACGGGCAGCACGTCCTCGTCTTCTCGCCGCAAGGGATTGAACCGGACGGGCATCGCTATCACAACATCTATCAGTCTGGGTTCTTGATCGGCAAGCTCGACGTTGAGACGTTAACATTCACCCACGGAGCGTTCGAGGAGCTCGACTTCGGGTTTGATTTTTACGCCCCACAGACGACAGAACAGGACGGACGACGCGTTCTCGTCGGTTGGATGGGACTCCCTGAAATCGAGTATCCGACGGACCGCTTCGGTTGGGCCCACGCCTTGACGTTACCGCGTGTGCTCACAATTGAGGAAGGGATGCTCAAGCAGCGTCCGGTGGCGGAGATGACAACGCTTCGCCAAGACACATTCCTCGACGCGTCCGGCACATCAATCAGCGTCGCGACACCGGACCGGTATGAGCTTGAGGTGAAAACGGATGGGTCAGACTTCACGCTCGACCTGCTTCAGGTCGAGAATGAGTCACTCGTCATTCGTTACGACGCGACGGCAGGCGAATTGACGATCGACCGGACGAATGCCGGTGAGCCGTTCGCGACCGAGTACGGCACGACACGGACGAAAGTGGTTCATGTGACGTCGCTTCACGTGTTCGTCGACTCGTCAAGTGTTGAATGCTTCGTCAATGACGGTGAAGCGGTCGCCACACTCCGCGTCTTCCCGAGCGAGCTCGAGAAACAGTTACGTTATGAAGGCGCGACTGCAAGTCTGACCGGTTGGACGTACCAATAAGGAAAAGCTGAGCTTCGGCTCGGCTTTTTTGTTTACCTTTAGAATGAACTCTATATGCTATTCTAGAAATAGGGAATAAATTACATATAGCATAGGGGATGATTTACGTGTGGATGGTTTTAGGAGTACTGGCGATTGGCGCGACACTGTTCAATTTGTATACGTTCAACGTCGGGAAAGACTATAAGCTACCGATGGCGCTTGCGTTATCGCTAACAGCGTTGACGGTGTGCGCGGATTATAGCCATTTGTCGGTCTGGGTCGAAGCGGAGGATTGGAGTGCGTTGGCGGATGTCATACCAGGTATGGGACGGGCATTATGGGTTCTCACTAGCATCTCGATTCTATTGAACATGTTGCCGATTTTCTTGGAGCGAATGCGAAAACAGGCCTGAATGATCCGATGTCAAAATTTGTGAAACCTTTCGTCCGGATTTTCGTAAAAGATAACGATCAACATGAATGGGGTGAAGGACATGAAACTAGATCGGGCAATCTTCACAGGGGCTTCGGCGATGTTCAAAGCATTTATGAACTCAGAGGAGAATGAGTTGAATAGAGAAGAGATGATTCAAGCGCGAGTTGCTGAGTCGTTAGGAATTGGTTCGTTCAATGAGACAGATTTCATCATGTTCAATGGAATCGAAAAAGTGAGATCGTTCGCGGACATGCTGCGTAATGCAGATGATGCGCTCGAAGATTCCATTCACGGGGAACCGGACTTTGACTTGGAGCTTCATTGGAAGGGCGGGATGATGGCACAGTATCATCTTTGGCTCGGACAGAAACATCAACCGAGCTTTTTGATGGATGTGACGCATCCGCATCTCATCTATCGCGTGTCGAGAAATATGACGAATCAGTTGATTCAAGTGCTCGGGGTGGATGAGTGAACGAGTGACGTGGAATGTGAAACTTTACTTGCTTGAATCGCGTATATCAACCATATACAGACAGAGGGAGTCTATTTATGAAACATCGACATACATCAGTCTTTGCTCTCGTCACATTAACACTTACCTTGACCGGTTGTGCCTCGAACGATTTCCGGACGGATGGGATTGAAGAAGTCCTCGTCTCGGAATCGGACGGATTCAGCAGTTTTCAAGAGCGCGACATCGTCACGTTCGACGAACCGGAAGCGATTCGAGTATTCGAAGACATGCTTCGTGAGGCAGACGAAATTCCAGGTGTCGCCAATGTGGTCGGGCCGGAATACGATATCGAAATCCGGTTCGAAGATGGGGAGACGGACCGCTATTACCTTTGGCTCAACGATGATGCGAAGTCGGCAAGCAGTCTTTATGACGCGGACGACACAAATATCGGCTACCGCCTTCCGGCTGACGTGACGGAAAAATTGATCAATCTGCTCGAGGCAGGCGACTAAAAAAGACGCCTAGAATGGCGTCTTATGAGTTGAAGCGGATAAAGCGTTCAATCTGTTGCTCGCTCTTCCGTGCTTGACGACCAATCCAAATCAAATGGCCGGGGCTGTTCAAGATGGTGAGCTGGGCGTGCGGGATGAGCCGTTTCGCGTGATGCGCGTGGCGGACCGGCACGGCCTTGTCATTTTTGGAGTGGACGATATACGTCGGGCACGTCACCCCGAGCAGCGCTTCATCGGTCACTTGTTGCCGCAGGTCAAACTGGGCACCAAGACCGAACGCCATTTGGCTAGCGACTCGTTTCAATAGGAAGATATCGTACGGGGTCACTTCGTCGCGGATGACATCGAGTGCGAGCAGGCTCGTCGATTGAATCATGCGGGCCGTCGCCTCGAACGGTTGTTTTTGAATGGCGCGGGCGACGAACTGTTTCATCGCAAATTGCAGCGCGATGAACGCAGGCTGAGCGACGTTACGGCTGATGTATTGCCGATAGGGGAAGTCGACGACGCTCGTCACAGCGGCAGCGAGCGTAAGGCTGAGCGCGTGGTCGTTCTGCGATGCGAGCTCGATTGCCGTCGGGCCACCGGCCGAAATGCCGTACACGTGATACCGATCGATTGCCATGATTTCCATCAAATGACGTAGGTTGGTGGCGAACGCTTGCGGTGAAGCTGAAAATGAGTACGGAGTCTCACCGTAGCCGGGACGGGATGGGACTATGACCCGAAAACCGGACACGACGAGCCGGTCCACATGGTACGGTTCGAGGCTCGATGATTGGGTCCCATGAATCAGAACGATGACCGGACCATGACCGCGGTCCATATATTCGATTTTCGTGCCGTTGACGTGCGCGTAATGTTTCACTGCGGAAGGGCCTCCTTAAACGATTTGTAATGGAAAATACCTTTATTTCATGGAAATAACATGCTACTGTCTGTTTATACATATTTTACATAGAGAAGTGAAAGGGGATTAAACCGTGAACAACCGAGAACGGTTACTCGAGGTGAGACGGTTTTTCGAACGCCACACAGATGATAATCATCCAAAGACGTTAGAAGACTTGCTCGAATATTTATCTACCATTGGAGATACTTCTAAGTTAGCAAAAAAATCAGTGAAAGACGACATTCAAGCATTGACCGATTCGGGGTTCGAGGTGCAGGATGAGCTCGAGAAGAACGGCCTCGCCAAAAAATATTGGCATTCGGCCCGTTTGTTTGAAATCCATGAGCTCCGGATGATGGTCGACGCTATCGTCGCGGCGAAGTTCATCTCGGAGGACGTGACAGAGCGGATCGTCGAAAAACTTCAAAAACTGACGAGTATTCCGGAAGCGGAAACGCTCCAGTCGATCATCAAGACACCGAAGAAGAAACACGGACAGATTCCGTACCATATCGATCGCATCCAGCGCGCGATCCAAGAACAAAAGGCAATCTCGTTCCAATATACGGACGTCGTCGGCTTTGACGCCACGAAGCGAACGTTCCCGCTTCGCCGTGACGGCGAGCGTTATGTCGTCAATCCGATTGACTTGCACTGGAACCATGAGCAATATTATTTGATTGGCATCGATGAGTCGATCGGGGAAATCCGAAACTATCGCGTCGACCGCATCGTCAACTCAGAGATTGTCGAGGATGATACGCCGCGCATGAAACATCATTTGCCGGATGACTACTTCCAAAAGTCGTTCAATATGTACAACGGGCTCGACGAGGAAATTGTCCTTGCCGTCGACGAGCGCGTCCTCCCGGTCATCTTCGACAAGCTCGGAGAAGACGTCTCGATTACTCAAGACGGAGAACGCTTCCTCATCCGCTTCGATGCGGCCGTATCCGACGGGTTCGTCTTCTGGCTCTTGTCGCTCGGCACGCAAGTCGAGGTGCTCGAACCGGTCACGCTCCGCGACCATTTGCGTGAGACGATCGAGGCGATGGCCGAACGATATGCGAAGGCGAGCATTCACTGAAACGATTGAAATGAAGGTATGATATACTGCTTGCGACACTTGTAGAAGGGGGACAGGCGGATGTTAGATTGGATGCCATTAATCATTCCGATTGTCGCTGTCATTTTTGTCGCTGTCGTCGCAAGACGCGCCATGAAAATGGACCAAGAGAAATAAGCTAGGACGGACATCCTTCTCGTCATGAGGGGGATGTCTTTTCCGTCCAAAAGGAGGAGACCGGTGGATACCATCACACATACGCTGTTCGGTCTGACGCTCTACGGGGCGGCCGATAAGCGAGACTTACAAACAAACGAAAAACGGGCCTTGTTCGTCACGACGCTCGTCGGGAGTCAAATCCCGGACAGTGACGTCATCTCGCGGCTATGGGACACGGAAGGGATGTATCAGATGTGGCACCGCGGTATCACTCACTCGATTTTCCTCGTCCCGTTGTTCGCGCTACTCATTTACATACTCGTGCGCCTCTTGTTCAAGGTGACCGATATCCGTTACTTCTGGTGGGCGCTCTTGTCCGTGTTCATCCATAACACGGCGGACTTGTTCAACGCCTGGGGGACGGGTTACTTCGAACCGTTATCGGATGTCCGGGTCACGTTCGGTGTCATCCCGATCGTTGATTTCGTCTATTGGGGCATTTTCCTCGTCGCCTGGCTGATCGCACGGCGAACTGACATCAGTCATACGGTGTATCGCTACGCCTGGGCAGCAATCGTCGTGCACGTCTTGATTCAAAGTGCGCAAGGGGCGTACTTGTATCAGTCGTATGCCGCCGATCACGATGAAGTGGCGCTGTCGGCCTCGTTCATCCCGACCCAGTTCACGGTCGTCACAAAGACCGATGAGTCGGTGTCGATTTACAGTGACTCGGTCTATCAAGAACCCGAGGTCCAATACGAGTTGACGAGTGCGGACGATGCCGATTTGAATCCGCTCTTCGCCGAAAATAAAGAAGCGATCACGCTCAAACAGTGGTCCCCGTTCGTTGTCGTCGTCGAGGATGATGAGCGGCTCGGCCTCTACGATCCGCGCTTCTTTGACGGTGAGTCGTCATTCCTTTACGAATACATCGAATTGTAGGTGATTACGATGCGGCGCATCCGTTATTTGTTCATCTTCGGTTACGAACAAGCACTCAGTTGCATCTTCCCGGTCGCCATCTTTGGGGCGCTCGCGTTGACGAAATGGTTCGACTTTCCGATTCCGCGTTACGACGTCCTCTTCATTTGGTGCCTATTCGTCCAAGTCGTGCTCGTCAAAACCGGGCTCGAGACGATGGAAGAAGTGAAGGTGATCAGTTGGTTCCACGTCATCGGGCTCGGCCTCGAGCTGTTCAAAGTCCAGATGGGGTCATGGAGCTATCCCGACGAGGCGTTGACGAAAGTTTTCGGTGTCCCGCTCTATGCAGGGTTCATGTATGCGAGTGTCGGCAGCTACGTCGTCCAATCGTGGCGCCGCCTTGATTTGGAGTTTCTCAAGATGCCGCCACCGCTCATCGCGTTCGGCCTGGGAATCGCCATCTATTTCAACTTCTTTTGGCATCACATTTGGCTCGATTTGCGCTGGGTGTTGATTGGTCTCGTCTTTCTCGTCTTCGGCCGTGCCATCGTCACGTACCGGCTCGACGACCGCCGTTTCACGATGCCCGTCGTCGTCGCCTTCTTTTTGATTGCCTGCTTCATCTGGTTCGCGGAAAATATCGTCACGTTCTACAACGGTTGGGCATATCCGAACCAGTTGAGCGGTTGGGCGCTCGTTGACCTCGGCAAGCTGTCGTCGTGGTTCCTGCTCGTCATCATCAGCATCTTGCTGGTGGCGTGGCAGAAACGAAGACAGGGGCTCTCATGAAAAAACGTGTGCACCCGCTTCGGGTTGCACACGTTTTTTGGTTACGTCGTTCGTTGTTTGGAGCAGGCGACCATATGGACGATGAACACATAGAGCGGGAACGTGAATGTGAGCGCGATAATCAATAGCCCGACGGCCGGACCTGGCCATGCCGCTTCATTCGGAGCGGGGACGATTCGCGTCCAGACATAAGTGAACAGCGCCAAATAAGGAAACCATAACACGTATAGGGATAGGTTCCATGTTGAAGCTTCGAGACGCCTGACAAGTTTGATGAGGATCCGCGTGAATAAGATGAGTGAAGCCAGAGCGATAGAGACGATGATTAGTATATAAATGTTATCCATTATCAGATAGAGCCGTCCGCTGTTGGCGAGCAGTTGAATGTTTAAGAGTAGGGTGAGCGCGAGCAGGATGGAGAGGTTTTGTAATTTGAGAAAGTGTGTCATGAAGGTCTCCTTGAAAATGAAATGGTGATGAAACTTTGTCTGGCAGCACCCGTATAAAAAGATGAGGTGATAAGTTTGATTGATATAATTGGGTTTTGGTGTATTGCGCTCGCACTTATGGGTGCGACGATCATGTATTTCGTCCAATGGTGGAGAGGACGAAAGTTAGGAAAGTTGTTTGCGTCTATTGGGTCGCTCGTGCTAGTCATTCTAGTGTTGCTCGTGACGGTTCCAGATACATATGATCGGATTCATAGTCGCTACAAGACAGAGACGGGAATGTGCTATATAATCGATAACGGTGCTAAAGCCCGTGATATCGATGTATATTTGAATGGCGTACCGCACGAAACGCGCAATCGTCCCGATATCCCGTTCGGTCCTGGTATTGAATATGAATGCACAATCACGCTCACGCAGGAGTTGAAGACGCTCGTCGACTATGAGTTACGGTCTGAAGATGGTGACGTTCTATTTTCAACATACTAAGGTGTTCCTTTCATGAAGGAATACTTTTTATTTGCTTATTGATTGGGGTGTTCAATGTAGCTAGCACATTTAAAGTTGTCTCAGAGTATGTGCGTAATTTAAAGATAGCATAATTCACCTCTTTATTTTTTGAATATTGTTATTATTTACAATATTACTGTGATAGAATCAAAAAACACACATATGGTTTTATTTTACTTTTGTATCGAGAAAATGTTTTATTTTGGAGAGAGTTCTTTTTGACTGTGTTTTAGGCGGCTAATCATTGAGAGAATAGAAACTCATGTCACAAAAGGAGAGAATCGGATGAATTGGATTGCTCAAAAATCGGCTCAGTTTTTCATCACGCTATTTGTATTGATTGAAATCAGTGCCTTGCCGTCACTCGTCGTGGAACTCGAGTTCGTGCCATCAAATTACTGGAACGGGATTCAACAACAATTCAGTCAGTTGGCGAAACTCGACGAGATTACATACTACAACGTCACCGCACAACGCGAGTTACCGTTATTGCCAGACCTCGCCCCGCTCATGAAAGAGACGGTCATCATCTTTATGACGTCACTCATCGTCTCGGTCGGGTTCGCCCTTCTGTACGCCTATTTCTTTTATCGGAGCGGGAAGCGCGTGCGCACGGTGCTCCAGCAAACGAGCCAGACGCTCGAGATGATCCCGGATTTGTTTTGGCTCATCTTCTCGCAATTTCTTGCCATCACGATTTATAAGAAGACAGGGTTCGATCGAATTGAAGTCGCAGGTGGGTTCGCCGAATACATACGCTTTTTGCCGATTGTGACGTTGACGCTCACGATTCTGTTCTTCTTCCTCAAGTGGTTGACGAAACATATCCTCGAGGAGGAGGTGTCGTTGTTTCTCGAACTGGCCCGGGCCAAAGGCGTCAGACCGGCCGCCCTGTTCTGGAGACATTTGCTCCCGAATTTGGTGTACCGCTTCTACCTCTTTTTCCGCTCGAACTTGATCACGGTGCTATCGAGTCTGTTGATTATCGAGTATTTGTTCAACGTGCAAGGGATTTTCCGGTTCGCCGTCTATAATCCGGTCATGCCAATCCTGCTCGTCATCTTGTTGGTCGTCTATATCCCGATTTTTATATTGGATTTAGTAGCAGAATGGCTCATCCCGAACGCTTGGAAAGGAGGGATTTGATGCGACGCACGTTACTGCGGGACCCGATTTTCATCATCGGGTTCGTCATTTTTGCCAGCTTGCTGTTACTAAGTATCGGGAATACCGTATTCCGCGATGGCCAAGTCGACCAATTCTTGAACCGTTACTCCGACGAAGGTCGGTTGATTGGCATTCCGCCGCTCGAACCGTCGAAAGATCAGTGGCTCGGTACCGACCGGGCCGGCAACGACTTGTTCCAGATGATGATCGAGGGTTTTAAGTGGACGGTCGGCATTTGTGCCACCGTTGCGCTCGGACGGATGGCGTTCGGCCTATTGATTGGGATTCCACTCGCGTTTCGCGGGGCGCGCGTGAACCGAATCTTCAAAATGGTGTTAGACGGGTTTTTGATTTTACCGATTTCCCTTCTTGCCATGATGATGCTGTTCCCGTCCTTTTTCTTCGCGGATTCGACCATGGTGCCGCCGCTGCTGGACCGCGTGACGCTGCAGTTGACGGTGTTCGTGGCGCTCGGCTTGCCTGCAGTCACGCTCTATCTCATTACAGAGGTGCGGCAATTGCTCAAACAAGAGTTTATGATCGTCGCCGAGACGTTAGGAGGCAGTGTGTGGCACCGGACAAGGAGACACTTATGGCCGCACCTCGTTCCGACGTTGGTCATCGTCTTCATGCAGCAATTCGTGCAAACATTGATGTTGCTCATTCATCTGTCGTTGTTCGGCGTCTTTTTCGGAGGCACCGTCTTCCTGTTTGAAGGGGTGCGACCGACGCTGTTTGAATGGTCGTCGATGTTCGGTTTTTATTTCACGCAGTTCACAGCGACGACATGGATGACAAACCATATGTTCCTCGTTCCGGCTCTCGGCCTGTCACTGCTCGTCTTCCTCAGCAACTTGCTGACGAGCCGCCTCGAGCGGGCGTTTCGGTTACGGCGACAAGAAGCGGTCATCACGGAAGAGACGATGTCTCAAGCCGAGGCAGCGGCCGCGTCGCTCGCCGAGCCGTTCACACTTGTGCATGCGGATGGCTCATTTCAAAAGATGAATCAAAAGAAAGCGGACGGCATCACACACTGATGTCATCCGCTTTCTTTTAGTACTTGATTATCGTAAAACTAAGGAGGTAAAGATGGTGAACACGAAGTCGTTTATGCTCGTTTTTGTCTCGGTGTACTTGTTAATGAGTCTTCCTTCAATGTTAGGAATCGGTTATGTGATTGATTGGATTCCGGAAGCCGCTTTATTGCAAAAGCTGAAGGGATATGTGATTGATGGTTTTACTCACAACTCTCTTTTTAAAATTGTGTTCTCAGCCATCGCGAGTGGGATTTTTACCTTCTTTTCATCAAGACGGATAGCCAGTCATAGTGATTGAATTCGCTCAATATTATGAGAAACCTATGATAAATTAATCTTCAGATTGTGATTTGACTCGATTAATCCATGCATTAAGCTTGTTATAATCGATTTCTCCAGAATATCAGCGCTTCCTGTACGATTTATTCAAGGTGTATCTACTTCGTGTCAGTCTTCAATCATATCTTCTCCAGCGTGTCGCAGTTTCTCAAGTGAGTCGCGCATATGCGCGATCACATCGTCAAGGTGGCGTTCCCAAGCCCCGAGTTCGGCTACGACTTTGAGCGGGGCGTTCGACCGGTACGACCGGGTCGGATTT
This sequence comes from Exiguobacterium sp. s16, assembly GCF_018618115.1. NCBI lineage: Bacteria > Bacillati > Bacillota > Bacilli > Caryophanales > Exiguobacterium > Exiguobacterium sp. s16. Next base: position 35,324 of record NZ_JACSLM010000012.1, read on the forward strand.
CCGGGGAAGCGCTTGTCCGTCAAGTTCGGATCGTTCTCGAAGTCGCCCGTCGGTTCGACGACGTAGATTCGTTCACGCGCATTTCCGCTCGCCAGTTCGGCTCCCCACTTGGCGGCGTCGAGAGTGGCCGTGAAATAGATGTAGTTCGACTGCTTGTCTTGATAGTTCGAGCGTCGCTTCGGTTCAAGCAAGTCTCCAAGTTTCAGTTCGGCTTTCGTTCCGTGGAAAAACGGGCCGGGGTCGAGCGGTTTCATGTCATCGGTCATGCTTTATCTCTCCTTCAGTCAGGCTGTCTTCACAGTATAGTGGATGGATTTAGGAGAACACAGTCTGTTTTTGGTTCGAGAATCGCGATATAATAAAGACGGGAAGAGCGTTCGGCTCTTCCTTTTTTGTTACATAGAATTCAAAGCTGTTTTCGGAACGAATAGCTCGTGATGGCGTAGTCCATCTTGTCTTTATAAAAGCGATGCGCCTCGGTCCTTGCCAGTCCGGACTCGAGGGCGACATATTTGGCACCACTGTCGCGTGCGTATTCATGAATGAAGTGAAGCAACATCTCGCCATATCCCTTCGAGCGATGGTTCACGCACGTCACGAGGTCGTAAATGAAGACGTGTTTCTCGAGATATAGATTGACGCGGAGCTCAATCCCCGCAAGCGAGACGATGACATCGTCGGCGTATAACGCATATAGTTCATACCCTTGTGGTCGCATGGCGGCGACGAGATCGCGATAGGCGTCGAGCGTCAAGTCGGTGCGCAGTTGATTCATGACTGGGAACGATTCATCGAGTTCGTGTGGCGACTCGATTGGTTTGATGGAATAGATGGTCGATGGAATGGGAATCATGCCTCCTTGAGGGGGGTGTTATATGTAGATTTCGCTTTCGTAAGTCAGGATTCCTTTCCTTACTTATAAACGGACAGAAGGGACAGATATATCGTGAAACATGCGTTAGTGATCGGCGGCAGCGGGATGCTGGCGGGGACGGTCCTTTGGTTGGAAGAGGTTGGCTATCACGTGTCCATCATCGGACGGGATGCCGAGAAAATGAGCCGATTGACCGAACAAACACCCGACCGACTGTCTGCCGTATTGGTCGACTATCGGGACGACTTGCGTCTCAAGGAAGCGCTGCGAAGTTCGATTGCGGATCACGGAGATTTCGACTTGGTCGTTGCCTGGGTTCATTCGGACGCAGCTGACGCCTTAACGTGTGTGTTGTCAGCACTACGAGGGGGAACGGACGTGTTCCATGTTCTCGGTAGTCGCGCCAACTCGAGCGGTGTGAGAAACGGGCTGACGATCACTGAAGACGTCCGTTATCACCAAGTGCAACTCGGTTTTCAAGTCGTGAAGGGGGAGAGCCGCTGGTTGACGCATAAAGAGATTGCCGGAGGCGTGATCGAGGCGATTCAAGGGAAGGAACCTCTCCATTTAGTCGGAAATGTAACGAGATGAAACGATTAACAATAATAAACTGAAGTGATAAAAGGTCGAACGATACATATGAAAATGCTCTTCGGGCAACCTAGATAGAGTATCATCTAGAGCGATTTAGATAAGAAATTGAATTGGGTTAACTCTGTGAAGGACTTGATGCTGTATCCAAATGGAAATTCTGAGTTTGCGTATAATGGGCTTGGATAGACGTTACAGACAGCAGTCGTGATGGAGAATCGAAACGGCTAAATGTGGGGTAAAATCGATATGATGACACAAAAACCTTGAATGCGCACTTTTATTAAGTGTCGATCATTCAAGGTTTTATTATCAGGTATTTCTCAACTAGTCGACGATGCCTTCGCAACGATTTTATCAACGACCGTGTTACAATTTTCTTGATTCACCTCATAAAACGTATCCTCATACGTCAATGACACGTGTTTACCGCTTTGAAGCTCATACTGTTCTAGTAGCGGACGAATCCGGTCATGGACGACTTGTGCGGCTTTTTGTGACGTGTAGGGGAAGATGATGGCGAACGTATCGACTGCGATCCGATACTTGTGATCGGTTCGTCTTGTTGCCATATGGAGCTCGTCACTGAAATAATTCAAGAACCATTCATATTCAGTTCGTCCGTAATGTTCCTTGAAACGAGCGAAGTCATTCAAGTGAATGAACGAGACTGAGAATGAGCCACCGTGGCGAATGAGACGGTCTCGTTCCGCACTCAAGTCCATCCGAAATCGCTCGGTATTATCAAGCCACGTCTCTGGATCGACCGCAATCAATTGTCGCGCTTGTTCCTCTAACTCGTGCCGGGACAGTTGAACGGTGTTCACGAGTTGATGAACGAGACCAGACAGAATGGACATGACGAGAAGCAGAATCGTAAAACTGATGCCTCTGGCGTTAAAAAACTGAACGTTTCCTGTTTCGTAAATGGACGCGAGCCATCGGAAATAGATGAATAAAAAGAGGAGGAGCGTGACAGACAGAGTCAGCCCAGCTCGCATCCCGAAGATGAGAGAAGAGAGTATGATGGTGGGTAAAATCAAGTAGCCGAGAAGACCGGTGTTACTTTCAGACAAAAGGACGATATAAGCCATCGTACCGACAATCATACAAGCGATGAGACCGAACAAATAAATCGATTCATTAGTCCATTGCTTCATGTTCACCCCTCCATCTGTCTTGAATCGGCTCACGATGAGCCACCTCTTCAATTACCCGCTATATATGCGGAATAACCAATCAAAGATGTCCGTCACCTTCATTATAAAACATTAGACTGGAACGACGAGATCGTTTTTCGAATCGGAGCGAGTGCGTTCTTCGGGATTAAGTAAACGACACCACCGACACAGATGCCGGTGGTGTCGTCAGTTATGTGGCAAGGGTGGTCTGGCCATCGTGAATCAACGTGTCGATCGATTCGCTTCATCGCGCCCGTCACTTCAAAGTCGAACACATGGATCGGAAGATGATTGTCTCTGGCGAGGAGGAGTGACGAGTGATCCATCGCCTATGCGATGCCGTTATATGTGATCGGACGCGACGCCGATTATGAAGTCGCACAAGGCATGTTAAACGGTTTGCCTGAATCTGAGTTAAGGTTATTAGAAGCAACGTGGCATCAACTCATTCGTGAACAAACGATGCTCGCAACGACTAGCAAGCTGGTGATTGCGGAACAGGCATCGCATGCCATTCAATTAGATCGTCCGGATGTCATTGTTGCTGTGGTAGAAGAACACATTGATCAGATGACTCAAGCGATACAATAAGCCGATTGAGAGGATGGTCTCAATCGGCTCTTTCTGTTGTTTCGCCAACACTATAACCGCATTAGGATGCTTCCTCCTCGTGTAGAGCTGACGTATACAAAGCTTGTCTTGATCGCTCTAGTACAACCCGTACTGTGACCAAGCCGACGAGCAAGAAAGCGAGTGAAAAGGCGACATACGTCGAGCGAATCCCGACATATTCAGCGAGGAGACCGATGCCGAACGTCAACCCGATAATCAAGACGGACTCCGCTACGTTGATCACCCCGGAGAAGCGGCCCATCAGGTCGGTCGGGACATTGTTTTGATAGAACGACAAGAAGCCGGTGTTCGCGAACGACAAGGCGAACGTGAGCAGGAAGAATCCGACCGCTGCGACCACGAATGACTCGGAGAAGGCGAAGACGAGATAGCCGACAGGTGTTAGGATGGCACCGAAACTGATTAGGAACGGTAACGTCAGCCGGGCACTGAACGTCGCGTTGATGATGGAACCAGCGATAATCCCGGCTCCGGCAACACTGACGAGAAAACCGTAGCGACTCTCAGAAAAGTTGAGCACTTGCGTCGCGAACGACGCCTCGAGCGAGTCGAGCCTCGACATGAAAATCGTCATGACGCAGAATAGGCCATAGACGAGTGTCACGTAACGCATGGTCGATGCGAATCGGACGACCGTTTTCCAATCATCGAGAATCATGCGCAGGTTGAACACTTCGACTTCGTCGCGGGCCGTGAACAACTTCGGTAGTAGGGAGAGGATTCCGACAGACACGAGCAACGCCAGCGCGTTCAATTGTATCGCGAGCGCGGGTGTACCGATCATGAACAACAATCCCGCGATGGCCGGGCCTAAGATGAATCCGGCCGATTGGACGAAATTTTTCATGGCGTTGAACCGTTGACGGTCACCGCTTGGGACGAGCTTGGTCATGTAGACGAGGGAGGCCGATTCGAAGACGGAACTCGCGATGTTCAATAGAAACACGAGCAAGTAGATGAGCGCGAGTGAGTCGATGAAAGCGAGACTGAAGACGACGACGGCGCGGAGCGCATCAAGCCACATCATCAAGCGGCGTGTATCGGTACGGTCGATGACCGAGCCTGACCAAACGTTCGCGCATAGTGCCGCGAGCGGGACCAGAATGTAGAGGACCGAGACGGCGAACGGCGATTGCGTCATCTCGAGAACAATCAAGTTGAGGGCGATGAAATACACCCAGGCGCCGAGGTTCGAGATGCCGACGCCAGTTAGTAAGAGTAAAGTGTGTTTCCAAGTATTCATCGCAATCGTCCCCGTTCAAAGTAGATTTTGAACAGTATGTCACAAAAAGGCTCATCACCATAAGGTGTGGTTGACGCATAAAATCCATCAGATTTTGAATTGAACATAGAAAAAAAGCGAAAACCCCGGTATCGTAATTGTTGCTTAGACAAACCACGATTGGAGTTTTCGCTTTGTCCCAACAGTTTATCAAATTACTTCTTCCACTTCCAGACCTTTTTCAGATTCAGATGTCTTCAGACGAAGAACCAAACGTTTTTCCGGTCATCCCGGATCGACATGACATCCCTTGTCCGCTGTGCCAGAGAAAGACCATCCTGCATTCGAAAAAGCGGCGTCGCTTTCGACACGGTCATGCGTGGAACGTCGGTGTACTCTGGATCGAACTGGATGTCCCACGTCAAAGATGCACCTCTTGTGATTTGACGTTCGTGTATGACTACGGTCTCGGGCTCGTCAGCACTTCCACCGAGGTGTTCCGGAAAGGCATCGCAAAACGTTGCCACGGACGGACAATCTCAGATGTCGCACGCGAGTACAGCCTCCCTTATACGACGGTGGAGCGCTGGTTCTATCAGTACGCTTCGGTGGAGACGATGGAGCGTGCAACGCATGTCCTGGTCGACGAGTTCGCCACGAGAAAGGGGCACCACTATGCGACGATTGTCCTCGATGCCAAGAGTGGCCAGCTTCTGTCCATTGTCCCGGGCCGGGACGTGGCAGCCATCTCGGCAGCACTTCAAGGCGTATCCGGGGATGTCCGTTCTGTCGTCAGTGATTTTGCACCGGCGATGGCGAAGGCCATCAACCATGTCTTCCCGGAGGCAGAACATGTGCTGGACCGGTTCCACCTCGTCCAGTTCGTCACGGACGCCCTTCGCCGACGGCGTCGTTTTTGAACGAGGCAAGACGCCATCACCACGTTCGCGTGATCGATCGTTCGCTCGCGCGTCGCCCGGAAACGCTGACTGGGGAAGACCGGGAGGTCGCCCGTTCCTGTATGCAGGAAGATCCATTCATTCGGAACCTCTATCAAGGGCTCCAGCATATCCGGTATGTGCTGAAGGCGACGTGCGAGATACAGTCGCAACGGCGGCTCACAGACTGGTTGGACCGTTATCAGTTCCATCCGTGCGGGCCCCTGGCGAAGATCGCGAAAGCAATCCGGGTCCGGGAGCAAGCGATGCGCCAGACAATCGTGTCAAGGCTGTCGAACGGGAAGATGGAAGGGACGAACAACAAGATCAAGCTCATCAAACGCCGTGGCTATGGCTATCGAAACCTCGAGCGATTCTTTTTAAGATTGCGCCTCGAGATCGGTCGTCAAAATAGCAACCACGAGTTATGGTGATGAGCCAGAAAAAGAGGATGAATTTATCGAAGTTTTCTCAAACAGGGGGTAAAATTACAAAGAATTTTTTCTTTTGTTCTTTGCCCAGATCACTAGAAACGATAGAAAGATCAAAATAAATAAGCCGTACTGATAACCGGGATGTATGGATTCTACAAGGCCATAAACAACAGCCACTTCAAGAGAAACGGCCGGAATTTTACCGATGGTGCTGGCAATAATGAATAAGCCACCTGGAATGGGCGTCAAGGCCGCCCCTGCTGTTACCAGACCTGATGGGACAAAAGGAATTAAGCGCAGCAAGATGATTGCCCAGAAGACGCGGCTTATTGAAGAACTCTGGATGTACCTCCAGAACGGCCGCTTTAACCACTTTGGATTAACTTTTGAAAACCCATATCGATATAGGTAAAATCCGACGATAGCGCCAAAAATCTCCCCCGACAAAGAAAGGATGACGCCAATGGTTAACCCTAAAGAACTGATATTGAGAGACGTGAGCAAAAAGCTTGGGAAAAAGCCAACTGCACCCATACTTATGTTGAAAATGAGAAGCAGCAGAAATTCTAAAACGGGGAACTGAGTGTTTATGGTATAATCCGCCTCCTGCGCTGTTTAAAAAATTGATGGTATATAAAAGTTCAGTTGAATGAAATTTTAAGATAGAGAAGTGCGTTCTATATCCGCTTTTTTCGAATTCGGTAATACACTAATCCTGAAAAGCCAACGACGAGGAGGAACAAATAGATTGAACTTAAAATCCCAGGTGGGAAAAATGTGCGAACGTCTTCAGAATTAGAAGGAAGGTTTGTCTCAGAAGCACTGACAACGGGAAACTGATAAGAAGACAAAAGAGTGCCATCCTGATCAGTAATCCTTAATAGTCCATCTTCTTTTACAGCGATTGTCACTTGCTCATCTGTTTGGTGTGTATAAAAGAAATCGCCTGGCGTAATGTATTCCACATCACCGGCAAAAAAGCTGCTTTCTTTCGGAATGCTCACTGTTTTAAAATTTTCAAATCCAAAATCCAAAAGTTGAATAGTGTCAGCATAAGCTTCTGCCTCTGTGTCGCTTTTTAAGGTGACGACAATTAAATTCAGGTTTTCTCTTTTGGCTGTCGTGGCCAGCGTGACGCCTGCTTCTGGCACAAACCCGGTTTTACCACCCGTAACGCCTTCATAAGGTTTTTCCCTTAATAGTTTGTGGTGGGTATAAAGCGTGGTATCCCAGGATTCACCGTTCCAGGGCAGTTCTTTTGTTCCAAATATTTTCATGAATTCATCGTTCTTCATCGCATATCGGGTTAACTTCGCTAAATCTTCGGCTGTCGTAACATGCTCGGGATCAAAAAGACCGTGGGGATTTTCGAAGTTCGTATTCCGCAGGCCAATTACATCTTCTAAATATAAATTCATATCAGCAGAAAATAACTCAACGCTGCCGCTGATGTGTTCAGCAATGGCGACGCCGGCATCATTTCCAGAGTTGACTAAGAGGCCCAGCAACAGTTTTTCTAAAGTCACTTGTTCTCCCTCTTCCAAATAAACACGGGTGCCTTCCGTATTGCGTGCTTTTTTACTGATGGTTACAATATCATTTAATTTTCTGTTTTCAATTGCATAAATGGCTGTGGTAATTTTTGTTAGGCTGGCAGGATACATCTGCGACTGTGCATTTTTTTCATAGAGGATTTCTCCAGTCGTTGCTTCCATGACAATAGCTGCTTCACTGGATACGTTTGGCAGGGAAGGGTCATCAGTTTTACTGAAAACGGACGAAACGATTAAAGTGTTGATCATGATTAAAATGGTTGAAACAACACTTAGTTTTTTCATAACTACTCCCTCCTGAGTGATTATTTTAGTTCTGCTTTATTATATAATTGACGGTTTCCCGGTCCGAATCAGTCGGTAAATGAAAGGTTTGCTGGTATTTCTCGTGTCCTTTACCGGTAATCACAATCCAGTCGCCTTCCTTGCTTTCATGGATTGCTTGCTGAATGGCGAGTGTACGGTCTGGAACGATGCTGCCTTTTGAGTTGCCGTATGTTTCATTTAGTTGGTTTAAAACTTCCAGCATATCTCCTGGAGAAACATTGTTCAGGTCGTCCAACGTTAAAATGTAGCGGTCACTCATTTCAGCAGATATGGATAGCATGTGCTTTCTCTTGCTGGCATCTCGATTTCCACGAAAGCCGAAAATATGGGTTATTCGTTGGGCCCCTTGTGATTTTGCAGTTTCCAGGCAGTAAGAGATGGCATCCGGAGTATGGGCATAATCCACAATAACGATCGAGCCCTTGGCCAGTTTCGTGACCTCAAAGCGTCCATCGACTCCCTTGAAATGGTGAATGGAGTTTAAGAGCTTTTCTTTGGGGATACCCAGCAACAATGATGTTCCGTAGGCCATTAAGGTGTTATACATATTGTGCATTCCGGTCATGGCAGCGACCATTTGATACGTTTCGTTACTTTCAATCACCCGCATAGTGGAGGACAGTGAATGAAATTTTGCAACACGCAGGTTGCATTCAGTGGATGTGCCAATTGCATAAATCGGTTTTCCCTTTGTTTGCAGGATTCCACAGAGCTTTCGTCCCCACTCATTATCTGTATTCACTACAGCAATCCCATGTTCTTTCATCTGATTGAACATTGTAAGCTTCGCCTGAAAATATTCTTCCATGGAACTGTGATAATCCAGGTGTTCATGGTGAAGATTGAGGAACAAGCCGTAATCAAATTCAATGCCTTCTAACCGATACTGGGCCAGTCCATGAGAAGAAACTTCCATAATGACGACCTCATCCTGACTGAGGGTCAACAGTTTATGGAGAGCGAGTGAATTTGGTGTGGTGTTCGAGCTTTTCATTTTTTCGCCATTGATAATATTTTGGTTGGTACCGATGACAGAACAACTCATACCGTTGCTTTCCAGAAAGTGCTGGAGCATATAGCTCGTCGTCGTTTTTCCGTTGGTGCCCGTAATTCCAATCATTATTTTCTGGTCAGATGGACGGCCATAAAAATTCCTGGCCAGGATGCCAAGCGCTTTCCGGCTATTTTCCACCTGTAAATAAGGGACACCTAACCGGGTAATTCCTTGTTCTCCGATGACAAGGGCTGCCCCTTTTTCAATTGCCTGGTCAATAAACCCGTGACCATCAATTTCAAATCCTTTAATAGCAACAAACACAAAACCTTTTGCCACATCGCTTGAGTTATCGGCAATCCCCTTGATGTCTAATTCTAATATTCTGGAATCTAATCGGGAGATCAGACCGGATTCGTTCAAAAGCTGATTTGTTTTCATAGATTTGGTGACCTCTCTAAAACTATTTAAATTTGATTTATTCTATTATAAAAATGTTGAAAAAATGTGCAGAATTTATACGGGAAGCCTAACTACTAAAACTTAATGTTTTTGTAATACAAACGAAATCGAATCCTTTATGAACCATTACAGATAAAAACCCGGGATCTTGTTGACAAGATCCCGGGTTTTGGCGCTTTTATTCGGGTGACAGTTCGCTTTCAGTCACCCATTTATGATTGGTGACTTCCTCGCCTCCGGTGGTCGGGACGAAATCAACCATATAGACGGTCGTTTCTTCGGTAGAATCAACCGTAGCCGTTGCGCCGTCCATTCCCTCCATATGGTCAGCGGCAATGGCCGCTTCATCGCCCGTTTCCAATGGTTCATCACCTGGATTTTCCAATTCTGCGTGAATCACCCATTTGTGATTTTCAACCGGCTCGCCTCCGTCCGTCGGCGTATAGGTCACTGCATAGGCGGTTGTATCATAAGCCCCGACAATTGTGGCTTCAGCACCTTTCATGCCTTCCATATGATCGGTTTCAATAATCGCCTGGCTTCCAACTTCAAAGGTTGGATTTTCGGCTTCCTGCAAATCATCCGGGACTTCACCTGAACCGGAATAGAAGAAACTGCACAGAAAATCAAGAATTAATCGGTAAACTGGATTGGTTGACGTCTTCTGGAACGGTTAAGCAAGCACGGGGAAGTAGAAGTTAAGAGAGGGGCTGTATTTAATTTTACATACCTTGAAATTCCCCGAGTCTTATATAGAAAATTTCATTTGATTCCTTAAGGGATACAAAAATGATAAAGAAGAGGATTCAACTTACTGTAATAGGAGGTGTACAAGTGGCGGAAATTAGTTTGTATCTTGCGTTTGGCGCAGGGCTTTTATCATTTATCTCTCCATGCTCCCTTCCTTTGTATCCGGCTTTTTTATCCTACCTTACTGGAGTTTCAGTCAATGAGTTAAAGACGGGCAAGGGAATGATGAGGAGCACGGCTTTGATTCATACGGTTCTATTTTTGATAGGTTTCTCCATCATTTTTTTAGCGTTGGGCTTGTCGACTTCGCTTATCGGAAACTTCTTCTTGGAATATCAAGTTCTTCTACGTCAATTGGGCGCTATTTTGATGGTGTTTTTTGGCTTGGTCCTAACCGGTATTCTGAAATTCGACTTCCTGCTGTCGGATAAGAAATTACAGTTCCAGAAAAGGCCCTCCGGATACGCGGGTTCTGTTCTGATCGGCATTGGCTTTGCAGCTGGATGGACCCCGTGTACCGGTCCCATACTTGCAGGAGTTATTGCACTCGGAGTAGCGGATCCGGACAGTGGCTTACTCTATATGCTGTTTTACGTTCTGGGATTTTCCATTCCTTTTCTCTTGATGTCGTTTTTTATTGAGAAAATGACTTTCTTGAAGAAGAAGAGCGCTCTTTTCATGTCAATAGGAGGAGCATTAATGATTCTGATGGGCGTTTTACTTTACTTTGACATGCTGACAGAAATCATCGCTTTTTTATCGCAATTTACGGGTGGATTTACAGGGTTTTAATGGACTCAACCCATCATCTAGGAAGGACGTGACAGTGTATGGCTGCTAAAAAGGATAAAAAGAGAAATCGCTTGATTATGAGGACAAGTATTTGTTCATTCTGGTTGTCGCTATTGCATTTACCATCTACAACGGATTAACAAAAGAGAAAAACGAATTGCTGCAAGTTGGAGATTCGGCACCCGATTTTGCGTTGACGGATTTGAACGAGGAACGGCATCAGCTGTCTGAGTACAAAGGGCAGGGGGTGTTCGTGAACTTTTGGGGTACTTGGTGCAAACCGTGCGAAAAAGAGTTCCCGCTGATGGAAAAGCAGTACCAGGTATACAAGGATCAAGGTGTGGAGATACTCGCTGTCAATATTGCGCAATCCGATTATGAAGTGAGACAATTTGCTGAACAGCGAAATTTAACGTTCCCGATTGTTATCGATAAGGACAAAAGTGTTATGGAAGCTTATAATATCCGTCCATTGCCGACTACTCTGTTAGTCAATCAAGAGGGCAAAATCGAGAAAATTATTACGGGTGAAATGTCCGAAGAGGATATCGCGAGTTATATGGAACAGATCAAACCGTGCTGATACCTCTGAATTTCCCAAGCATAATGCGGGCCACGTTATTTTGAAAAATGCTGCAAAGAAAAAACGAGAAAAAAACATTTCTTTAAAGTGGACTAACCGAAAGAAAAGAAATGTCAGGTGTAGAAAATTTATAAATAAAAATCAGGCAAAGATCCTCCACCGGACCGATTGGAAGGATTATTCCTTTTGGGTCAATTGTAGAGGGAATGGATTAGCTGTTTTGAAATCAAGATATCTGCACAAAAAGTCGAAACTTTTTCGTTAAACTTTAAGAATGTTATACTTATAAAAAATAAAAAATGACATATTCGGAGGGCATCTACATGAAAAAAAAGAGAATAGGAACGGCAGTGCTGTCGGCTTTTCTTTTGTTGGCAGGCTGCAGCAATGATACAACGGATTCATTTGAAGTGCCGTTTGAAGGGGAACTGAACCATGTTCATGGGATGGGTTATGCAGGAAATGAGAACGGACTGTATTTTGCCTCGCATACCGGGCTGAAAATTTACCGGGAAGAGGGCTGGTTCGAAACGGCGGATAATTTTCATGATTATATGGGCTTTAATGCAACAAATGAAGGATTTATTACGTCGGGCCACCCAAGTGCAGACTCAGAATTACCCAATCCCCTAGGGATACAGCGAAGCATCGACAGCGGTAAATCGATTGAAGAGATTGCATTTCAAGGAGAAACGGATTTTCATGCCATGGCGGTGGGATATAACAGTAACGACATTTTCCTAATCAATCCGGCCAAGAATTCCCTATTGGAAGCCGGCGTATATAAAAGCGGTGATGAAGGCGAATCATGGAAAACTGTGAAGGCTGAAGGGCTGGAAGGCGAAGTGACTTCGCTCGCTCTTCACCCGGCTGACTCAAACTTCGTCGCTGCAGCTACGGCTGCAGGGATTTATTTCTCACGGGATGGCGGAGAAAATTTTAAAGCCATTACAGACGGAAGTGAAACAGGCACAGCGGTGCATTTCACCGAAGACCATTTGTACTTCGGAAGCTACGGGACAGCGGCGGCTCTGGTGAAGTATACTATGGAAAATGAAGAACTCGAGCCGGTGGATACACCGGACCTTTCACAAGATGCCGTCGCTTTTATTGCACAAAACCCGATGGATGGAATGGAACTGGCGATCTACACATTTGAAGGCAATGCCTACTTGTCGGAAGACGGATTACAGACCTGGAAAACGCTGCTGGAAGAGGGAAAAACCAAGTAGAAACCAGCTAGCCGTTTGAAAGACGAACCGAATCCAACAGCTTTCGGCAGCAGTCTTTGTCTTGATTGCTGCTAACCAATCGACTTAAAGAGGGATGCCATGTTAAACAGGCTTGCATTGAAAATAGGTTTGCTGTTTTTTGTGTTTATTATCATCATTGAATTGGTTTTGTTTCTAACCCTGTACGTTACTTTTGTCAATGAACGGGTGGATGAAGTCATGACCAACCTGCTTGCAAGAGGGAACACCCACAGCGAAGTATTGGAAGACAGTTTTGAACCGGCGACATTGAACCATGTGGCGTTGATGGAATCGGCCTCCGATTTCATCGTCATCATCACGGATGCAGATGGCAACGAATTGACCCATTCCGATCTGATTGAACCTGAAATGAGGGAAGTGTTGGAACACACCGATTTTGATGAGGTTCTGCAGGGAGGGAAGGTCGTGGAAGAGCGATGGGACAAAAAAGAGTTTATTGCGACGGACAGCCCAATCACCATTGAAGGAGAACATAGAGGCCACGTGTTCATGTTTGCGGAAACCAATCATATCAAAGGGATGGTCAGTCATTTGCGAAACCAATTCCTGATTGTTGGCCTGATTGCTGTCGGGTTGACCGTCATCACAATTTTTCTGCTATCCCGATTGATTACGTTGCCGTTGATTCGGATGAAAGAAGCGACGGAACAGTTAAGCGAAGGGCACCACGAGGTCAGCCTGAATATTGGCCGAAACGATGAGTTGGGAGAGCTGGCGAAAGCCATCACTGCTCTATCCAGTGACTTGGAACATTTAAAAAATGAGCGGAATGAATTTTTGGCGAGTATTTCGCACGAGTTGCGGACGCCGTTGACCTATATCAAAGGATATGCCGATATCGCGAGCCGGCCGGATGCATCCGAGGAAGAGAAAAAGGAATACATTGGCATCATCCGGGAAGAGACGGCCCATTTGACGGAATTGATCCGGCAGCTGTTTGAGCTGGCTCAGATGGATCATAACCAGTTCGCCATTCAAAAAGAGGAATTTTCACTGGAGATGCTTTTTGCATCCGTCGTTGCCTTGGTTCGGCCAGCTTTTGACGAGAAACAGATTTCATTGGCTGTCCATTGTGAACATGAGATTGTCGCCTTCATTGATCCCGAACGTTTTCAGCAGGTATTGCTGAATGTCTTGGACAACGCCCGCAAGCATTCTCCTGAAGGAACACAAGTGGTATTACAGGGAGTCCAAGATAAAGGTACCATCACCATAAGCATCCGTGATGAAGGAGAGGGCATACCGGAAAAAAATCTTCCTTTTGTCTTTGAACGATTGTATCGGGTCGATAAATCCAGATCCAGACAGTACGGAGGAAGCGGTCTTGGCCTGGCGATTGCGAAAGAAATCGTCGAATCGCACGGTGGTCTCATGACGCTTCAAAGTGAGTACGGACAAGGGACAACCGTCCTGATAGAATTGAAAAGGGGGGATTCGCTTGCAGAAAGTGCTGTTGGTTGATGATGAACAACGAATGCTGGATTTAGTGGCTTTATATTTGAAGCCGCATCAGTACCTCTGTAAAAAAGCACTGGGAGCTCATGAAGCCCTCGACTATTTGGAATCGGAACCTTTCGATCTCGTCTTACTGGATATCATGATGCCGGAAATGGATGGCTGGGAACTGTGCCGCGAAATCCGGAAATTTTCGGATGTGCCAATCATTATGCTGACGGCGCGGGAACAACAGGAGGATATTGTTAAGGGATTGAATATCGGGGCGGATGATTACATCACAAAGCCGTTTAATGAAGATGAGTTGCTGGCCCGGATGGGGGCGCTGCTTCGCAGGAGAACTCCGAAAAATACCATTGAAGTGGACGGTTTGGTGTGGGACGAAGACCGGTTTGAACTTACGTACGGCAAACATATCATCAAATTGACGCCAAAAGAATTTCTGATGGTGGGCCATCTGATGAAGAATGCCGACAAAGTGTTTACGAGGGAGCAGCTGATCCAGTTAATTTGGGGATTCGACTCAGAGACGGAAGGGCGGACCATCGATTCGCATGTGCGAAATGTTCGGGAAAAAATCCGCCAGTCCGGTTTTCCGGTCGATGATCATTTTCTCACGGTTTGGGGAATCGGCTACAAATGGATCCATGAAGCAGAATGATGCTTGATAAAAGAAAAGGTCCGTCGGAAAATATTTCCGACGGGCCTTTTTGAGTAAGGTTATGCGGCGTTACGGCAAGCTTCTGCACATCTACGGCAAGCTTCCGCACAGCGTCTGCAATGTTCATGATGATCGGCGTGCTTCTCACATTCCTCTGCGCAAGCTTCGCAAATGGTTGCGCAAACGGCTGCCAGTTCGGAAACGAACGGTGAATTGTGAGTAATGGCATGTTCCAAAAATGCACACATGTCCGCGCATTCCCGGTCTAATCGAATGCACTGTGCTAGCATCTTCACATCATCTTCCTGCAGACAAGCGTCAAAACAATGGTTACATTCCGCTGCACAATCATGTAATGCCCGAATCAATTCCTGATGTTGTTCATGAGCCATGTTAAAACCTCCATTTCTTATTTTTGTTTCATTTACTGGATTTCCCTCTCCTTTCCAAACTAAACAGAAATACCGAAACTCCATAGAAACTGCACATTTTATAGACAAGTAATCAAATATTAAAATCAATGGTGCGGTTTTTTTGGGGGGTCATTGTGAACTTCTAAATTAGAGTCATGGAAACAGCGATAAAGTAAAATGATACTAAACACTTGATATACCCTATCGGGGTATGTTAAGTTTAAGGAAATATTACTTTAGGAGGAATAATAATGATTGAAACATTAAAAGTACAAGGTATGTCCTGCGGCCACTGTGCAAACTCGGTTGAAACGGGCGTCGGTGAACTCGAAGGGATTTCATCTGTGACAGTTGATCTTAAAAAAGGCGAAGTGGCAGTAGACTATGATACTGCCAAGACATCATTAAACGAAATTCAGAAAGCGATTGAAGAACAAGGGTATGACGTCGTATAAGGGTGCTTTCACAGCACACTTTACTTTTAAATGAAATATACCCTCGCGTGGTATATTCGGCAAGAACTTTGTGAATGTTAAGAATGTAAATAGGGTTAAATAGGATAAGAACCACTAGTTTGGAGGAGGCGCACTGAATGGCTAAAAATGATAAAGACCATCACCATCATCAAGACGAACAGGTAGATCACAGTAAAATGGATCATTCCAAACATGTTGGGCATTCGTACCATGAAGACCAAGTGAAAGAAGGCATTCAAGACGACAGCAATCCTGCCAAAATTCATGATGATCATGCCCATCACAATCATGGTGGCCACGATCATAGTGACCATGGACATCACCATCATGGGAATTTCAAAGAAATTTTCCTGAAGTCGCTGCCCTTGGGCATTGTCATTCTATTATTGTCGCCGATGATGGACGTTCGGCTTCCTTTCCAATTTACTTTTCCATACTCGGATATTGTGGTCGCTGTATTAGCAACTATCTTATTGGTTTATGGCGGAAAACCCTTCTATCAAGGTGCAATCGCTGAATTTAAGGAAAAAGCACCGGGCATGATGGCCCTTATTTCATTAGGGATATCCGTTTCCTATTTGTACAGCATTTACGCCGTGCTGGCACGCTACGTAACCGGCGATCACATCATGGATTTCTTCTTTGAATTCGCGTCCTTGCTGTTGATCATGCTCCTTGGACACTGGATCGAAATGAAGGCTATCGGAGAAGCAGGAGACGCGCAAAAATCGCTCGCCGAATTGGTGCCGAAAGATGCACATGTGGTATTGGAAGATGATTCGATCGAGACGCGTCCCGTAAATGAGCTGAAAGTCGGAGACCTTGTACGGGTTCAGGCCGGAGAAAACGTCCCTGCCGATGGCATCATCAAAAGAGGCACCTCGCGGATCAATGAAGCTTTGCTGACGGGGGAATCTAAACCCATTGAAAAAGGAGCCGGAGACAAAGTGATCGGCGGTTCCACGAACGGTGCAGGCATCATATATCTTGAAGTACAGGAAACCGGCGACCAATCGTTCATTTCCCAAGTACAAACCCTGATAAGCCAGGCGCAGGATCAACCTTCAAGAGCTGAAAATCTGGCTCAAAAAGTAGCCGGCTGGCTGTTTTATATCGCCATTGCGGCGGCTTTCCTCGCTTTTGTCGTTTGGCTGTACATTGCTGACATTCAAACCGCTGTTCTTTTTACGGTTACGACATTAGTCATTGCATGTCCACACGCTCTCGGCCTTGCCATTCCGCTGGTTATTGCACGAAGCACCAGTTTAGGTGCAAGCCGCGGGCTGTTGGTGAAAGACCGCGAAGCATTGGAGCTGGCAACTAAGGCTGATGTAATGATACTGGATAAAACGGGTACATTGACTACTGGCGAATTTAAAGTTTTGAACATGGAAACACTGGATGGTCAACATACCGAAGCCGAAATCGCGGCGTTAATGGCAGGGATTGAAGGCGGGTCCAGCCACCCAATCGCCCAGTCAATCGTCCAATACGCTGAGAAACAAGGGATTCAGCCTGTCCACTTTGATTCGATTGATGTTGTGTCGGGTGCGGGTATAGAAGGAAACGCCAATGGCCGCAAATACGAATTGATCAGCCAAAAGGCACTTGGAAGAGATGTAGCGGTGGATGTTCCCAAAGGGGCAACATTAAGTATACTAGTTGAGGACGGGAATCCGATCGGTACGGTCGCATTAGGCGATGAATTGAAAGAAACGAGCAGAACGCTGATACAGGCATTGAAGCATTACAATATAAAACCGATTATGGCTACAGGTGACAATGAAACGGCGGCCCAAGGAGTAGCAGAGGAACTGGGCATTGAATACAGAGCCAATCAATCACCGCAAGATAAATATGGTTTAGTGGAATCACTGAAAAATAATGGACAAACGGTTATCATGGTCGGCGATGGCGTCAACGATGCACCATCCCTTGCAATAGCAGACGTTGGGATAGCAGTCGGTGCCGGAACTCAAGTCGCCATCGATTCCGCTGATGTGATTTTGACTCAGTCGGATCCAGGCGATATTGAATCCTTTATCGAATTGGCCAATAAAACAACCAGTAAAATGAAACAGAACCTCGTGTGGGGAGCCGGTTATAACTTTATTGCCATTCCCATAGCGGCGGGTGTTCTAGCCTCCATTGGGATTACGTTGGCTCCTGCCGCAGGAGCAGTTCTGATGTCCGTGTCCACGGTTATCGTGGCTATCAATGCGATGACATTGAAACTAAGAAATAGAGCTGTTTAACACCGTGTTTAATTGTCGTACACGAAAAGTGCTGCCTCCCAAAAGTTGAATTTTCTTTAACCTTGGGGGCACAGTTTTGTATTAGGTTAAAGTCAAACGGAGGTTTGAAGACTTTGGATAATTAAATATATTTTTATAGTTAACATATGAGATATTATCGGAAGAGAGGAAGCCCAAAAGCTTCTTCTCTTTTCTACTTAAATTCAATTAACACAAAAAAGTTTTCAAAAATTGATCATTCATTCATTAATAGCCGATTGTAAAATTAAGCTAGACAATTGAAAAAGCCATTCGTGGTACACTCACAATGTATTTTCCGACCAAAGAAAAACATAGGAGTGATCACGAATGACCTACACCCATCTTACCACGGATGAACTGGTGATGATAGAATCCTACCACCGCCAAAATATACCTGTAGCGATCATTGCTAAGTTGATGAACCGTTCCAGGCAGCCAATCTACAACGTCATCAATTTCCTGAAATCAGGACATACAGCGCTCGACTTCTACACGCAATACAAGAAAAATAAGAAACGCTGCGGCCGGCGGAAGATTGTCCTGCCGAAGAAACAAGTGGCCTATGTTCAAGACAAGGTGGCGCAGGGCTGGACGCCGGATGTCATTGTCGGCCGGGCAGAAACGGCCATCGATTGTTCCGCGCGCACCATCTATCGCATGTTCAAAAATCAGGTCTTTGACGCCGCCACGCTGCCGATGAAAGGAAAACGGAAACCCAATGGACACCAGGAACGCCGGGGAAAACAGGCGTTCAAACGCCATATTTCCGAACGGGAAGCCGACAACCCGTCGTTCAAAAAAGAGTTCGGGCATATCGAAGGCGACACCATTGTGGGTGCCCGCCACAAAAGTGCGGTGATCACGCTGGTCGAACGGCTGACGAAAGTCATCATCGCCCTGAAGCCTGCAGGACGCAAGGCTTGCGATATTGAAACTGCGTTGAACCAGTGGTTCCAAGGGGTCCCGAGAAATCTGTTCAAATCCATCACGTTTGATTGCGGCAAGGAATTCTCCAATTGGAAACCGTTGTGCAACCGGCACGACGTCTCGATTTACTTTGCGGATCCCGGCACGCCTTCTCAGCGCGCCTTGAATGAAAACTCCAACGGGCTCCTGCGGAAAGACGGCTTGGCAAAGGAAATGGACTTCAACCAGGTGGATCAAACATTCATTTCGTCGGTGGCCGACAAGCGGAATAACATCCCAAGAAAGTCACTGAATTACCGCACACCGTTGGAGGCATTTTTGAGTCACCTGAATGGAGTCGATCTGTCTAGCTTAAATTGACAAACGGAATGATTTAAAGATATCAGTGTACTGCAACTTTTAACTGATACATCTATAAAAGCAGCAAAGGATTTTTCGTCAGCAACCGCCAGGGCGTTAGTCTATCGATTGTTCGACGTGAATGATTGCCTCGAACGGCACATGGATGATCCCTTCCCTTTGATTGGCCAGCTCGACGGTCCGCTCCATGTAGTTCGTCCGGTGCACGAATCCTCTGAATCGTTTCATCTCCCGCTTCTCCACATATTTTACCTCTACCAAATCTCCGCTGAAGATCGCGTCGTTCAGCACATTCTCATAGACC
>NZ_JACSLM010000013.1:0-53623 GCF_018618115.1 Exiguobacterium sp. s16
AAGTTAAGCGCTTCAGCGCCGAAAGTAGTTGGGGGTCTCCCCCTGTGAGGATAGGACGTTGCCAGGCCAACGCGAAGGACGATCAAGCATCCGCTTGGTCGTTCTTTTTTTGTATATCTAGCGATGTCGCAGTTGCGACATCGCTTTTCGTTTGCCTTTTTTTGAATCAATGATAGAATATAGTCAAAAGTCAAAGATGGTCAGAGGGTGGTGGAGATGAGAAACATATCGGATGTAATCGAACAGTATTTAAAACAAGTGCTGAAGGAGAGCCAGGCCGAAGCAATCGAGATTAAACGGCAAGATATTGCCAAGCGTTTCGAATGTGTTCCGTCTCAAATCAACTACGTCATTAATACGCGCTTTACGGTCGAGAAGGGCTATTTGGTCGAAAGTAAGCGTGGGGGCGGGGGATATATTCGCATTCGCCGCGTAATTTTACATGAAAAGCAAGACGTGTTGGTCAGCTTGATGGATATTTTACAAGACCATCCTCGTCTTTCCGAACAGCTTGTCGAGAACATCTTGATTCGCTTATTTGAAGAAGGGATGTTGAGTGAGCGGGAAGTGCGCTTGTTGTATCATTTATTGTCTGATGAAGCGCTCGGCTTGAACGCTGAAGATCGACACTTGATTCGAAGACAACAGTTACTCGCATTAATGAAATTACTTAGTTACCATTGACTGACGGAGGCATACATCTATGCTATGTGAACGATGCAAACGGCGACCTGCCGTCAATGAAATTCAAGTAGTGGAGAATGGAATTCCTGTAACGCGTAAACTATGTCGTAATTGTACAGTAGAAATCATGTCAGGTTATGTGCCGGTCGTGAAACGCTGTCCCACGTGTCAACTGACACAAAACGAGCTGGCTCATTTACGAAAAGCTGGATGCGCTACTTGTTATACGGTGTTTCGTGATGAACTGATTAAAATCACTCGGCAGTACCAGCAAGGCCATGATGTTCACGTCGGTTCGATGCCTGATGCCTTGCGCACACCCGACGAGCGAATCGAAGAGCGACTCCAAAAGTTAGCAGGGGAGTTACAACGAGCCGTCGAACAAGAAGATTATGAACGTGCAGCGCGAATTAAAAAAGAAATAATTCAACTGAAAGGACAAGGTGAGGCATGATGGAACCATTTCTCAAGCATCCACTCGGTCCGAAGATGAAAGAGCGAGCGAAACTTGATGACTTAGTCATCTCCACTCGTATCCGTCTAGCGCGTAACTTAAAAGATACAGTCTTTTCTCCGGTTTTATCTAAAGAAAGTCAACATCAGCTTTGTCAACGTGTTGAAACGTCACTTGGCGGATTGCAAGGCTTCGAATATTTGCACATGGGCACTTACGATGTAGTGACACGACAAGCACTCGTTGAAAAACATTTGATTAGCCCAACGATTGCTGGAAAAGAAGAAAGTGCCGTCTTGTTAAGTGAAGATGAAACGATCAGTGTGCTTATTAATGAAGAAGATCACTTACGAATTCAAACGTTACTCCCGGGTTATCAAGTGGAAGAAGCGTTTGAACTCGCGAAACGAGTCGATGTTCTCTGTGGCGAATCTCTCCCATACGCATATGACGAACAGCTCGGATATTTAACGACTTGTCCAAGTAATATCGGTACAGGACTTCGAGCGTCAGTGATGCTCCATCTCCCAGGGCTAACGTTGACAGGGCGAATTACTCCTATATTGAAAGAGCTTCGCAAGCTCGGATATACGATTCGGGGACGGTATGGAGAAGGTAGCGACGCGGCGGGACGATTGTTTCAATTATCGAATCAACGCACACTCGGCAGTCATGAATCACAGTTGTTGACAGATTTTATGGAAGTTACGGAGCAAGTCATTCAGGCGGAACGACAAGCACGGGAAGAGCTACTGGCTAGCAACCAAGACGAGTTAGAGGACCAGTTTTATCGCTCATACGGAATTTTACGTTATGCGAAACTGTTATCATCGACAGAAGCGATTGAACGTCTGTCGGATTTGCACTTGGCGAGTGACCTTGGTATTTTGTCCGACTGGAGTCCACCTCAGTTTCACGAATTAATTGTAAAGCTTCAATCAGGTTTCCTACAAAAACATTTCGGGAAAACATTATCTACGAAAGAACGAGATCGCGAACGAGCGACTCTCGTTCGTCGAACGTTAGATCATGGCTTAGTTTGATCCAACTTTAAGGAGGTTTTGTCAATGATGTTTGGTCGATTTACAGAACGAGCTCAGCGCGTATTAGCTTTAGCACAAGAGGAAGCGGTACGACTTGGCCATCATAATATTGGTACGGAACATATTTTACTCGGACTCGTCCGTGAAGGGGAAGGGATTGCTGCTAAAGCACTGTTCGCCCTCGGACTCACGTCTGAAAAGATTCAACAAGAAGTAGAGGCACTCATTGGCCGTGGATCAGAAAACGGCTCAACGATTCACTATACACCGCGTGCAAAAAAAGTAATCGAACTCTCGATGGACGAGGCTCGAAAACTTGGACATTCTTACGTCGGCACCGAGCACATTTTACTCGGCGTGATTCGTGAAGGCGAAGGTGTGGCGGCTCGTGTTTTGAACAACCTTGGAGTCAGTTTGACGAAGGCACGTCAGCAAGTACTTCAACTCTTAGGAAACACGGAGTCATCTTCTAATGCGTCACAACCTGGAACGAGTGCCGCGACACCAACGCTAGACGGCTTGGCCCGTGACTTGACCCAACAGGCGCGTGAGTCGCGTCTTGACCCAGTCATCGGCCGCGCTGGCGAGATTCAACGCGTCATCGAAGTGTTGTCTCGCCGGACAAAAAATAACCCGGTCCTCATTGGGGAACCAGGGGTCGGGAAAACGGCAGTCGTCGAAGGTCTCGCTCAACAGATCATTAATAACGAAGTTCCAGAAACTCTTCGTAATAAACGTGTCATGGTACTTGATATGGGAACACTCGTCGCCGGAACGAAATACCGCGGTGAATTTGAGGACCGATTGAAAAAGGTAATGGATGAGATTCGCCAAGCTGGGAACGTCATTCTTTTCATCGACGAATTGCACACATTGATTGGAGCTGGCGGCGCTGAAGGCGCAATCGACGCGTCGAACATTTTGAAACCGTCACTCGCACGTGGTGAACTCCAATGTATCGGAGCGACGACACTTGATGAGTACCGGAAGTATATCGAGAAAGATGCGGCACTCGAACGCCGGTTCCAACCGATCCAAGTCAATGAACCGACAACGGATGAGGCAGAACAAATCCTCTTCGGGTTACGTGACCGTTACGAGGCGCACCATCGCGTCACAATCACAGATGAAGCGATTCATGAAGCCGTCGTTCTCTCGGACCGCTACATCTCGGACCGTTTCCTTCCGGATAAAGCGATCGACCTCGTCGATGAGGCTGCTTCGAAAGTAAGACTTCGTTCGTTCACGGCACCGCCGAATTTGAAAGAACTCGAGGCTCGTCTTGAGTCGATTCGCAAAGAGAAAGATTCGGCTGTACAGAGTCAAGAGTTCGAGAAGGCTGCCTCGTTACGTGATACCGAACAGAAACTCCGGGATGAGCTCGAACAGCTCAAGTCGGAATGGCAGAATAAGCAAGGGAACGAAAAACTCGAAGTAACGAAAGAAGATATTGCGCAAGTCGTCGCCAACTGGACAGGTGTCCCGGTGACGAAGATCGCCGAAGAAGAGACAGATCGTCTCCTCAAACTCGAATCGATTCTCCACGGCCGGGTCATCGGTCAAGATGAGGCCGTCAAATCGATTTCGCGGGCGATTCGCCGGGCTCGTGCCGGATTGAAAGATCCGAAACGTCCGATTGGTTCGTTCGTATTCCTCGGACCAACTGGTGTCGGGAAAACCGAGTTGGCTCGTGCTGTGGCTGAAGCGTTGTTCGGTGACGAAGACGCCATCATCCGAATCGACATGTCTGAGTATATGGAGAAACACGCGACGAGCCGTCTCGTCGGGTCGCCTCCAGGTTACGTCGGCTATGAAGAAGGCGGTCAATTGACTGAGAAGGTTCGTCGCAAACCATATTCGGTCATCTTGCTTGATGAGATTGAGAAGGCCCACCCTGAAGTGTTCAACATCTTGCTTCAAGTGCTCGATGACGGTCGCTTGACTGACTCGAAAGGGCGTACGGTCGACTTCCGGAACACGGTCATCATCATGACGTCAAACGTCGGTGCGGCAGCCCTCAAACGCAACAAATATGTCGGATTCACGGTTGAAGATGATGTGAAACGTGAATATACCGAAATGAAAGACAAAGTCATGGAAGAGTTGAAAAAAGCGTTCCGTCCCGAGTTCTTGAACCGGATTGACGAGATCACTGTCTTCCACTCGCTCCAAAAAGAGCACATCCAAGAAATTGTCAAACTTATGGCCGAGACACTTACGAAACGTCTCGGAGAACAAGGCATTGATTTCAGTCTCACCGAATCAGCGCTCGAGAAAATCGCTGAAGTCGGGTACGACCCGGAATACGGGGCTCGTCCACTCCGCCGTGCGCTCCAGCGTGAGGTTGAGGACCGACTCTCAGAGGCGATGCTCAGCGGCAGCATCACAAAAGGCAGCAAAGTGGCGCTCGATGTACAAGACGGCGAATTCGTCGTCCGTAATGAAGGTGTCGTTCAGTAACTACAAGGCTCCCTCTCTCATGTGAGGGGGCTTTTTTAGACGGAAAGGAACATCATGGCAAAAATTAAAACGAAGTACGTATGTCAGTCATGCGGATACGAATCCGCAAAATGGATGGGGCGTTGCCCAGGTTGTAACGAGTGGAATACGCTCGTTGAAGAGTTTGTCGAAGAGAAAAAGGCGAAGCGGGGGGCCGCATTCGTCCATAGCTCCTCGAGACAGCTGAAGCCGGAGCGTCTGTCGGACGTTGTGTCACAAGAAGAGACGCGGGTCCATACGAACAGTCAGGAGTTTGACCGCGTGCTTGGGGGCGGAATCGTTCCAGGCTCACTCGTCCTCGTCGGTGGCGATCCGGGAATCGGAAAGTCGACGATTTTGCTTCAAGTGAGCGCCCATTTGGCGCACAGTGGACGGAAAGTGCTCTATATTTCCGGGGAAGAATCGCTCAAACAGACGAAACTTCGCGCCGAGCGGCTCGGCCTCCCGACCGAGGACTTATATGTCCTCGCGGAGACGGATATGTTGATGATTGAACGGGTCATCGATGAAGAGGAACCAGGGTTCGTCATTATCGACTCGATTCAAACCGTCTATATGGATGAGATTCAGTCGGCGCCAGGTAGTGTCGCCCAAGTTCGGGAATGTACGGCAGCGCTCATGAAAATCGCTAAGACCCGTGGAATTGCCGTCTTTATCGTCGGTCACGTGACGAAACAAGGGTCGATTGCGGGACCTCGTCTGCTCGAGCATATGGTCGATGCCGTTCTTTACTTTGAAGGCGAACGTCACCACACGTTCCGTATTTTACGGGCCGTCAAAAATCGGTTCGGATCGACGAACGAGATCGGTATCTTTGAAATGAAGGAAGGCGGTCTCGAAGAAGTGCTCAATCCGTCTGAAATTTTCCTAGAAGAACGGACTGCCGGGGTCTCGGGCTCAACTGTCGTCGCGTCGATGGAAGGGACGCGGACGGTGCTCGTCGAGCTGCAGGCATTAATTTCCCCGACCTCATTCGGAAATCCACGTCGGATGGCAACAGGGATCGACCAGAACCGGGTCGCGCTCCTCATGGCCGTCCTTGAGAAACGATCAGGGCTTTTACTCCAAACGCAAGATGCTTATTTAAAAGCGGCGGGCGGTGTCAAGTTGGATGAGCCTGCGATTGATTTGGCGATTTGTATCTCGATTGCGTCAAGTTTCCGCGATCGTCCGACCCGTCCGACGGATGTTTGCATCGGCGAAGTTGGATTGACCGGGGAAGTGCGTCGGGTGTCACGGATTGAACAGCGTGTCGCCGAAGCGGCCAAGCTCGGATTTACGCGGGCGATTATCCCGAAAAATAACCTCGGGGGCTGGACGGCCCCACCTGGTATCGATGTCGTCGGTGTCAGTACTGTCGATGAAGCGCTCCAACTTGCCATCCCGTTCTGACGGGGCGCTTCCGGCAGTTTTTAACGCTTTGTAACGAACGCTTTCAAAAAAACCATGTTACAATGAAAGTGTTAATTTCTTGAAATTTTAATTCATAATAAAGGAGGTGGAATGAGTGAAGATTGCTGTACGAATCGGATTTATTTTAATCGGACTCGTCGTCGGTTGGTTCGGTATTATCGAAGCGATGTTGCTGTTAGGTGACCTCGGAGTGAATGTGCCGGCTTGGTTGACGATTCCTTATGTGGCTAGTTTGATTGGTGGACTTATCTTCTTCATTCTTAGTTTATTCTTGACCGATGGGGTCGTTAAATTTATCCGTTTTGTTGAAGAACGGCTCGTCCGTTTACCGGTCGGTGATATTTTGTTCGGGTCGATCGGATTGATTATTGGTTTATTGATTGCCTTTTTGATCAGTGTCTCATTAGAAGTAACAAATATCTTCTTACTCAGCAAAATCGTACCGATTTTCGTGACCGCCTTGTTCGGGTACTTCGGTTTCGCTGTCGGCTATCGGAAGCGGAACGAATGGATTAAACTGTTCGTCAAGAGTGAACGCGAGAAGCCGGAAGCAGAACCGTTGCGCCGCTCGAACGATAAAATTTTGGATACGAGCGTCATTATCGACGGTCGGATCGCCGACATTTCGAAGACCGGTTTCATCGAAGGCACGCTCATCGTGCCACAATTCGTCATCGGCGAGCTTCAATATATCGCTGATTCGTCGGATACGCTGAAGCGGAACCGGGGTCGTCGCGGTCTTGATATTTTGAAGGAGTTACAAGACAACGACCGGATCGAAGTAGAAATCTATGATGGGGACTTTGAAGACGTCGCCGAAGTGGACATTAAATTGATCAAGTTGGCCGAATTGAAAAAAGGGATTGTCGTCACGAACGACTACAACTTGAATAAAGTGTGCGAAGTTCGAAATGTCCCTGTGCTGAACATTAATGATTTGGCAAATTCAGTCAAACAGATTGTCATCCCGGGGGAAGAGATGGTCGTGACGGTCATTAAAGAAGGTAAAGAACAAAATCAAGGCGTCGCGTACCTCGAAGACGGCACGATGGTCGTCGTTGAAGGTGGGCGCAAGTTGATTTCGAAGACATTGCCTGTTGTCGTGACGAGCGTTCTTCAAACATCGGCTGGCCGTATGATTTTTGCGCGTCCTGAATAAGCATGGAAAAAGAGACGCATTAGCGCTCTCTTTTTTCACGAACAGAGGTGAATGGAATGGTGCGTTATACCGTGGTCATCCCAGCCGCAGGGAAAGGGAAGCGGATGGGAGCCGATGAGAATAAATTGATGCTGACGTTACAAGGGAAGCCGATTATCGTATGGACGGTCGAAGCGTTCTCGAAAGATGCATGGTGTGAGCGCATCGTGCTCGCAGTGCGCCCTGAGGAACAAGGGTGGTTCGAACGACAGTTACATCATTTAGAGACCCCGATTACATACGTAACGGGTGGGGAAGAACGACAACAGAGCGTTCGGTCGGGTTTACAAGTCGTCGACCCGGATGCCGTCGTCTTGATTCATGATGGGGCACGGCCGTTTGTGCGTATTGATCAACTTCACGCTATCGCGGAAGCTGCCCAAACGGAAGGTGCGATTCTTGCTGTGCCGGTCAAAGATACGGTCAAACAAGTCGCAACCGGACACATCACACAGACTGTGCCGCGTGAGGCGCTCTGGCTGGCGCAAACCCCGCAAGCATTTCCTGCGGCTGACATCCGAGCGGTTCATGATCAGGCGGAAGCGTCAGGATTTATCGGGACGGACGATGCGAGTTTATTCGAGTGGGCTGGTAAAAAAGTGATTGTCCTTGCAGGGGACTATCACAACATTAAAATGACAACCCCAGAAGATTTATTATTTGGAGAAGCGATTTTAACGAAGGAGGATTATCGATGAGAATCGGACAAGGATTTGATGTACACGCGTTCGCGGAAGGGCGCCCGCTTATTTTAGGAGGAATCGAGATTCCGCATGACCGCGGCCTACTTGGCCACTCAGATGCGGACGTCTTGTTGCATACGATTGCCGACGCGGCGCTCGGGGCGATTGCAGCGGGCGATATTGGCAAGCATTTCCCGGACACGGACCCTGAGTTTAAGGATGCAGACTCGAAAGTGTTGTTACAACACGTGTGGCAACTCGTCAAAGCAGAAGGCTATTTGCTTGGCAACGTCGATGCGACGGTGATGGCGGAACGACCGAAGCTCCGAACGTACATCGACGACATGCGAGCGGTTATCGCCGAGTTGCTTGAAGCGGATATCAGCCAAGTGAACGTCAAAGCGACGACGACCGAAAAGCTCGGCTTCACAGGACGTGAAGAAGGAATTGCCGCTCAGGCGGTCATCCTGCTCAACCGCGCTTGACAAAAGTGGTATACTATTTGGGCAGAAGAGAAGAAAGGTGGAAATATTATGAGTGAAGTGCGCGTACGCTATGCGCCGAGTCCGACGGGTCACCTTCATATCGGGAACGCCCGGACCGCGCTATTTAACTATTTATACGCTCGCCATGCTGGCGGAAAGATGATTCTCCGAATCGAGGATACGGACCAGAAACGGAACGTCGAGAACGGTGTCGAGAGCCAAATGAAATACTTGGAATGGCTCGGCATCGATTGGGATGAAGGCCCAGGCCGCGGCGGCGACTTCGGCCCGTACTTCCAAATGGAACGCCTCGACCTTTACAATCAATACGTGAACGAGTTGATGGACAAGGGACTCGCTTATAAGTGCTATATGACGTCTGAAGAACTTGAGGCGGAGCGCGAAGCCCAAATCGCACGTGGCGAAGCACCTCGTTATTCGGGTGCCCATCGTAACTTGAGCGAAGAAGAACGTGCGGCGTTCGAAGCCGAGGGACGTAAACCATCGATTCGGATTCGCGTACCAGAAGCGGTCACGTACAAGTGGACGGATGTCGTCAAAGGGGATGTCTCGTTCGAATCGAAAGACTTCGGCGACTGGGTCATTGTCAAACAGGATGGGATCCCGACATATAACTTTGCTGTCGTCGTCGACGACCACTTGATGAAAATCAGCCACGTATTGCGTGGGGACGATCATATCGCCAACACACCGAAACAGATGATGGTGTATGATGCGCTCGGTTGGGACTACCCTTCGTTCGGCCATATGACATTGATCTATAACGAAAACCATAAGAAGCTCTCGAAACGTGATGAGTCGATCATCCAATTCATCGAGCAGTATGCCGACCTCGGGTATCTCCCAGGGGCGCTCTTTAACTTCATCTCGCTTCTCGGCTGGTCGCCGGTCGGAGAAGAAGAGATCTTCACGAAAGAAGCGTTCATCGAGATGTTTGACGCCGGTCGTCTTTCGAAGAGCCCGGCCGTCTTCGACCAACAGAAACTCGCTTGGATCAACAGTGTCTACATGAAACAGGCTTCGCTTGACGAAGTGGTGGCACTCAGTTTACCATTCTTACAAGAAGCAGGACGTTTACCGAACGCCTTGTCGATGGAACAGGCGGATTGGGCGACGGCGCTCATCGCCCTCTATAAAGAACAAATGACGCACGGTGCTGAAATCGTGTCGTTGACGGACCTATTCTTTAAAGATGAGGTCGATTACGACGAAGAGGCCAATACGGTTCTCGCTGGTGAAACGGTACCGGCTGTCCTCGCCGAATTCAAGACTCAACTTGAAGCGATTGAGGAGTTCACGCCTGAAGCTATCAAAGCAGCGACGAAAGCGACACAAAAAGCAACAGGTCAAAAAGGGAAAAACTTGTTCATGCCGATCCGGGTCGCGACGACCGGGCAGACGCACGGACCAGAGCTTCCGAACGCCATTTCATTGATTGGCAAAGAGCGTGTCTTGGCACGTCTCACAACATTATTAGCTTAAAAGGCAACGATGAGGAAAGTAAGCGGTATGACACTTAACAGAGACTAGAACCTAGGCTGGAAGTTCTAGAAGCGTCCCCCGTCGAAGTGCACCTCGGAGCCGTTCCGGCGATATGTAGTCGGGACCGCGACTCGGCGTTAACGAGACTTGAGAGGGGAACTTTCCCAAACAGAGTGGAACCGCGCTTACGGCGTCTCTGTGCCTTGGCACAGGGGCGTCTTTGTTTTTGATATGGAAAAGGAGAACAATTATGGGATTTTGGAAAAGTGTGAGTGAGGATATTCGGAACGTGCTCGAGCTCGATCCGGCTGCCCGCTCGAAAGCAGAAGTCATCTTAACATATCCTGGTTTGCATGCGCTTTGGGCACATCGGATTGCGCACGGACTGTGGACGCGTAACGTGAAATTGTTGGCGAAAATGATTGCTCAGACGAGCCGTTGGTTGACAGGGATTGAGATTCATCCCGGTGCGGTCATCGGCGAAGGGGTGTTCATCGATCACGGGTTCGGCATCGTCATCGGCGAGACCGCCATCATCGGTAATAACGTGACCATTTATCAAGGCGTGACGCTTGGTGGGACGGGCAAAGAGAAAGGGAAGCGACATCCGACCATCGGGAACGATGTGCTCATCTCAGCTGGGGCCAAAGTGCTCGGAAATATCACGATTGGCGATTGCGTCAAAATCGGGGCGAGTTCCGTCGTTTTAAAAGACGTCCCGTCTGACTCGACAGTCGTCGGGATTCCAGGCCGAGTCGTCATCCGAAACGGGGAGCGGGTCAAACAACATGACCTCGATCATCGATTGCCGGACCCGGACCGTGAATGCCAAGAGCGACTCGAAAATGCCGTCGCTGATTTGCAGCGGAAGCTTGCGTCATTAGAGAAACGGATGGAGGAAAAAACACATGATTCAGTTTTACAACAGCCTCACGAATAAGAAAGAACCGTTCGTCCCGATCGTTCCGGGGAAAGTGTCGATGTACGTATGCGGACCGACCGTCTACAATTACATTCACGTCGGTAACGCCCGGCCGGCCATCGCCTTCGATACAGTTCGTCGTTATTTAGCGTACCGAGGTTATGAGGTCAAATATGTGCTCAACTTCACGGATGTGGACGATAAAATCATCCGGACCGCGAACGAACTCGGTGAAGACGTCGGGACGCTGACGAACCGTTTTATCGACGCCTATTTAGAAGACACTGGTGCTTTGAACGTGTTACCGGCTGACGTCCATCCACGCGTTACAGACACGATGGACGAGATTATCACGTTCATCCGCGAACTTGAGACGCAAGATTTTGCGTATGAGGCAGGTGGGGACGTCTATTTCCGTACTCGTAAGTTCGAGACGTACGGAAAATTGAGCCAGCAATCGATCGAAGACTTGCGCGCGGGTTCACGTGTCGACGTTGGGGAAAAGAAAGAAGACCCGCTCGATTTCGTCTTATGGAAAGCGGCGAAGCCAGGCGAGCCGGCGTGGGAGAGCCCATGGGGACAAGGTCGTCCAGGTTGGCATATCGAGTGCTCGGCAATGGCAAAGAAACACCTCGGCGAAACGATTGATATTCATGCTGGAGGACACGACCTCAAGTTCCCGCACCACGAGAACGAGATTGCACAGTCGGAGGCGTGCAATCATACGAAGTTCGCCAACTACTGGCTGCATAACGGATTCATCAATATCGAGAATGAAAAGATGTCAAAATCGCTCGGGAACTTCCTGCTCGTCCATGAGGCGTTGAAGGAAGTGGATGCGATGGTGCTCCGCTTCTTCATGTTATCGGTCCACTATCGTCATCCGATCAACTATAGCCGTGAGTTGATCGAGCAAGCGGCGAACGGATGGGATCGCATCAAGGAGTCGTATCAAAACGTTGAATACCGCTTATCGGTCACGGCCGGCCTTGAAGAGCCGAGCGAGGCGATGGAACGCAAGCTTGCGACGATTAAAACAACGTTTATCGAAGCGATGGATGATGATATCAATACGGCGAATGCAGTGACCGTCCTATTTGACTTGGCACGTGAAGCGAACATCTACGCAAAAGCGGACCACGTCTCGAAAGTCACGCTCGAACACGTGATTGCTCTCTTCGAAGAATTGACAGGTGTGCTTGGTTTGACAATCAAGAAAGAGCTAGAGCTTCTTGACGCGGAAATTGATCAATTGATTCAAGAGCGGAACACGGCTCGGGCGGAGCGGAATTTCGCGCGTGCCGATGAGATTCGAGATCTCTTGAAAGAACAGAAGATTCAACTCGAGGATACAGCCCAAGGGGTGCGGTGGAAACGGTTATGAAACAACTCGCCCCTCAACTGAACGCCCTCGCCCTCGCCTATATGGGGGACGCCGTCTATGAGATGGCGGTACGCAAACGACTGCTCGGACAAGGGATGACGAAGCCGAACGACCTACATCGTGGCGCCATCCGCTACGTGAATGCGGCAGCGCAGGCTGGGGTCGTGACCCACTGGCTCGAGACAGGTGTCTTGAGTGATGATGAGGCGGCTGTCGTCCGCCGTGGGAAGAACGCGAAATCCGGTTCAATCCCGAAGCGGACAGATGTTCATACGTATCGCTATTCGACAGCGTTCGAAGCATTGATTGGTTACACATATCTAATGGAAAGAAGGGATCGTCTTGAAGAACTCATCGAACAAGCGTTCACATGGCTCGAAACCGAGTCATTCGAAACGACATGACGGAGGAAGGGCGCATGAGCAACGGTCATTTGATCGTCCACGCGGCGAACGAAATGATCGACCGAAGCGTCAAAAACTAGAACGACCAGACTATCAAGAAGTCGACGTTCTCGAGGAAGGAATCGACTTCCTTTACGGGCGCAACCCGGTGATGGAAGCGCTCCGGAGCGGTCGCGATATGAACAAGGTCTTTATTATGGAAGGGCAACAGAAAGGGCCGCTCGCTCAAATCATCGGCATGGCCAACGAGGCATCGGTTCAAGTCTCGTTCGTCCCGAAAACGAAACTCGAGAAGATGGCTGGTAGCGAACATCACCAAGGTGTCGTCGCTGCGGTCGCCGCCTACGAATATAAGTCGATCGAAGATATGTTCGCCCTTGCCGAGTCAAAAGGAGAAACGCCGTTGTTCATCCTGCTCGATGAACTCGAAGACCCGCATAACCTCGGTTCGATTTTACGGACAGCGGATGCGGTCGGGGCGCACGGGATTATCATTCCGAAGCGCCGCTCGGTCGGTTTGACGCAGACGGTGGCGAAAGCTTCGACAGGCGCGATCGAGTACATTCCGGTCGCACGCGTCACAAACTTGACGCGGACACTTGAAGAACTGAAAGAGAAAGGACTATGGGTTGTCGGGACAGACGCGAGCGAGAGCCAAGATTATCGTCGCCTCGATGGGAACATGCCGCTCGTCGTTGTCATCGGTAGTGAAGGTAAAGGGATGAGCCGCCTCGTACGCGAATCGTGTGACTTCCTCGTCCACATGCCGATGGTCGGTCACGTCACATCGCTGAACGCCTCGGTCGCGGCCGCGCTTCTCTTGTATGAAGTGCATCGCTCACGTAACCCATTGTCATGAGCATCAAGAAACGGGAATTGCTCCTCGTGGATGGATATAACATTATTGGCGCATGGCCGCACCTTCGAAAGCTGCGCGACATCGATTTTGAGAAAGCGCGAAACGATTTGATTGAAGCGATGGCCGAGTACCAAGCGGTCACGGGTCGCGAAGTGACAATCGTCTTCGATGCCCATATGCGATACGGGCGGGAATCGAAAGCGAATCAAAGTCGTGTCGCGGTCGTCTATACGAAAGAAAACGAGACGGCGGATGAATGGATTGAACGCCGTGCGCACGCCCTTGTCGATGATCGGCTCGTGACGTTGTTTGTCGCGACGAACGACTTCACCGAACAGTGGGTTATCTTCGGACAAGGAGCGCTCCGGGTTCCTGCCAATGAGTTACTGAAGGATTGGAAGCACGCCCAGGTGTTGATTGAAAAAGAACGGTCGGCACTCGAGCAGGATCGGTCGAATCGAAAAACGATTGACCTTTCACCAGACATAAGAGCCCGATTGGAAGAAATACGCCGTCGTAAATGAGGCGGTGAAGGATATCACAGACGAGTTCATCAAATGGACTCGTCTTTTGTTTTTAATTTGACATTTATTTGGAAAGAAATGTTGTATACTAATAGATGTATGAGTTACACGATATGTAATTGACGGAATTTTTAGAATTTTATTTGACGGTCGTTTTAACCGACGCCTATAATGAGAGCACAAACTTACATAAGTTCATCAATCGCCGGGGGGTATGAAACATGAACGGATGGCCATACGAGCAATTTGAAAGCATGTCCGACGAAGAGCTGGTCTTTCTTGCGCGTAATGAGGGGGACAGCGACGCTCTTGAGTTTTTGATTGAACGTTACCGATATTTCGTCCGGGCGAAGGCAAGGTCTTACTTTTTGATCGGTGCCGATCACGAGGACATCGTGCAAGAAGGCATGATCGGTCTGTATAAAGGTGTCCGGGATTACCGCGATGAGCGGCTCGCCTCGTTTAAAAGTTTTGCCGAGATGTGCATCACCCGTCAAATGATCACTGCCATCAAAACGGCGACCCGTCAAAAGCATATCCCGCTCAATTCTTACGTCTCGCTCGACAAGCCAATCTTTGACGACGAGTCGGACCGGACACTGCTCGATGTGATCTTGCCGCCGCATCCGACGGACCCGCAGGATTTGCTCGTGACGCGAGAAGAACAACTGTTCATGGAAGAAAAGATGGAAGAGCTCCTGAGTGACTTGGAACGAAAAGTGTTGCGTCTTTATTTGGACGGCCGTTCGTACCAAGAAATCTCGGACGACCTCGACCGCCATGTGAAATCGATTGATAATGCGTTACAGCGTGTGAAGAAAAAGTTTGAGCGGCATGTCGACGTCAAAACGATGACGAGCTAACCGATATTGACCGCACGCCTCCTATGTGATACTTTTAAGGCAGCGCCTTGTCCGTAGACGCCATTTACAGGAGGCGTTTTTTTTTCGCTCTTTTTTATAGGAGAGCTGTCGAAAGGGGCGCTCATGAATGGCAAAGAAAGTAAGTCTCGCGTGTTCGGATTGCGGGTCGAGCGGTTATTCGACCATGAAACAAGACGACGTGACGACACGGCTCGAGCTGAAAAAGTTCTGTCGGCGTTGCAATGCGCATACGACACACCGAGAATCGAAGTAATGTAGATTGGCATTCAACGTAGGAGGAAGCTACCATGAACTTTTTGCGCGATGTATGGAAAGAGTTAAAGAAAACGAGTTGGCCGACTCGTAAAGAGCTCACAAAATATACCATCACGGTCATCGCGACGGTCGTCGTGATCGGCCTGTTCGTGTTCGGCGTAGATACTGGTGTCAGCTATCTCGTCAACCTATTAATTAACTAAGGAAAGAGGTGAAAGCCGTGGAGAAACAATGGTTTGTTGTCCAGACGTATTCTGGATTTGAAAACAACGTCAAAGAAAACCTAGAACGTCGGATCGGTTCGATGAACATGGAAGATAAAATTTTCCGCGTCCTCGTTCCGACTGAAACAACGCAAGAAGAAGTCACGCTCAAGAGTGGCGAGAAGAAGATTAAAGAAAAAGAAGTGAAGAGCTTCCCAGGTTACGTCTTCGTCGAGATGGTCATGACTGACGACTCGTGGTATGTCGTGCGGAACACGCCGAACGTCACCGGCTTCCTCGGTTCAACGGGCGGCGGCGCCAAGCCGATCCCGCTTCAACCGGACGAAGTGACGAACGTCTTGTCACAGATGGGTCTCATCGAGAAGAAAGATCGTTACAACTACGAACTCGGCGACCTCGTCCGTGTCAAAGAAGGCGCATTTGAGAACTTTGAAGGTACGATTGATGAAATCGAAGCCGATAAAGAGAAGCTCAAAGTTGTCGTTGACATGTTCGGCCGTGAAACAAAAATTGAGCTTGATTTCGAACAAGTTCAGAAAATTAACTAATACCACTTGCCATTCTCGGAAACGGATGGTACAATCGGAAATGTTTGATGTTGTGCTATATTTCGGTACAAACTCGACCTAATAGATTGAGTGGGAGGGCGCACAACGTCCAAGAAACCACATTTTAGACTTAAGGAGGTGTGTCTCGTGGCGAAAAAAGTTACTAAACTCGTTAAACTTCAAATCCCAGCTGGTAAAGCTAACCCAGCACCACCAGTAGGTCCAGCACTTGGTCAAGCAGGTGTTAACATCATGGGATTCTGTAAAGAGTTCAACGCTCGTACACAAGACCAAGCCGGATTGATTATTCCTGTAGTCATTACGGTATACGAAGATCGTTCGTTTACATTCATTACGAAAACTCCACCAGCTGCAGTTCTTTTGAAGAAAGCTGCTGGTATCGAGAGCGGTTCTGGTGAACCAAACCGTAAGAAGGTAGCAACGGTTAAGCGTGATAAAGTTCGCGAAATCGCTGAACTTAAAATGCCTGACCTTAACGCGTCGTCTGTTGAAACAGCGATGCTTATGGTTGAAGGTACTGCGCGTAGTATGGGTATTGTAATCGAAGACTAATTTATTAGTCTCTGGGATTGTCGGTGAATATTATGCTCACCTTCAATCCCTTCATTATGTGGGAGGAAATTCCGCTAACCACAAGGAGGAAAAGAATCATGGGTAAAAAACACCAAGAAGCAGCTAAGCTTGTTGACCGCATGAAGTCATACGAACTCGCTGAGGCCGTTGAACTCGTTCAGAAAACAGCTACTGCTAAATTCGATGAAACAATCGAAGTTGCTGTCCGTCTCGGCGTAGATCCGAAGAAAGCGGACCAACAAATCCGCGGTGCCGTCGTACTTCCACACGGTACTGGTAAAACACAAAAAGTTCTCGTCTTCGCAAAAGGCGAAAAAGTTAAAGAAGCTGAAGCGGCTGGCGCTGACTACGTCGGTGACTCTGAGTTCATCACTAAAATCCAACAAGGATGGTTCGACTTCGATGTAATCGTTGCGACACCTGACATGATGGGTGAAGTTGGTAAACTTGGTCGCGTTCTCGGACCAAAAGGCCTCATGCCTAACCCGAAAACAGGCACAGTCACGTTCGACGTTGCGAAAGCAATCGCGGACATCAAAGCTGGTAAAGTAGAATACCGCGTTGACAAAGCCGGTAACATCCACGTACCAGTTGGTAAGAAGTCATTTGAAGCAACAAAACTCTCTGAGAACATCGAGACAATCATCGAGACACTCATGAAAGTGAAGCCTGCTACTGCAAAAGGAACTTACCTTAAAAACATCGCGCTTTCTTCGACAATGGGTCCTGGAATCCGTGTCGCGACTGCCGACTTCATCAAGTAATCTACTTGAAATAAACTGTTGACAACGTGTGATACCGCTGTTAAAGTAATACACGTTCAACCGAATATGTTGGATTACCGTAGACAGAAGGTGGACATCGGTCCGTAAACCCTTCCGAGGTGTCTTTGCTCGAACTTGAGCCTGTTGTCACAGGTTTACTTTCAAACAATTACGCCCTCGTATGTCTTCATACGAGGGATTTCTTTTTGGAGAGCAGCCTCTCGTCCGGTATAAGAATTGACTAGGAGGTGCAAACACATGGCAAGCGAAAAAATCGTATCTCATAAATCGGCACTCGTCGATGAGATCGCTGAAAAAATGCAAGCGAGCGTCGGAACAATCGTTGTTGACTACCGTGGACTTACAGTTGAAG
The DNA here is from genome assembly GCF_018618115.1 of Exiguobacterium sp. s16. Classification (NCBI taxonomy): domain Bacteria; kingdom Bacillati; phylum Bacillota; class Bacilli; order Caryophanales; genus Exiguobacterium; species Exiguobacterium sp. s16. The sequence goes on from NZ_JACSLM010000013.1 coordinate 17,698, forward strand.
AAGTGACTACACTCCGTAAATCACTCCGTGACGCTGGAATCGAGTTCAAAGTATACAAAAACGGTCTTCTTCGCCGCGCGGCAGTTCAGTCGAACTTCGAAGGTCTTGACGAAGTCTTCACAGGTCCTACAGCAATCGCCTTCTCTAACGAAGACGTTGTTGCCCCTGCGAAGATCTTGAACGACTTCTCGAAAGAGCACAAAGCGCTCGAATTGAAAGGCGGAATCATCGAAGGCAAAGTAACTTCACTCGAAGAAGTTAAAGCCCTTGCAGAACTTCCATCACGCGATGGTCTTCTCTCGATGCTTCTCAGCGTACTTCAAGCTCCAATCCGTGGGCTCGCAGTCGCAACAAACGCAATCGCAGAACAAAAAGAAGAGCAAACTGCTTAATTTTTGTCTCGTAGCGTAACCAAAACCAATCTTTACAACATCAAAGGAGGAAAACCATAATGGCTTTCAACAAAGAGCAATTCATCGAAGACCTCAAATCAATGACGGTTCTCGAACTTAACGAACTCGTAAAAACAATCGAAGAAGAATTCGGCGTATCAGCAGCAGCTCCAGTAGCAGTTGCAGGTGCAGGCGCAGCAGCAGCTGAAGAGCAAACTGAATTCGACGTAATCCTCACAAACGCTGGCGCTGGTAAAATCAACGTCATCAAAGCAGTTCGTGAACTTACAGGCCTCGGTCTTAAAGAAGCGAAAGCACTCGTTGACGGAACTCCGGCTCCAGTCAAAGAAGGCGTTTCTAAAGAAGACGCAGACGCAGTCAAAGCTAAGCTTGAAGAAGCTGGCGCAACTGTCGAAGTTAAGTAATCCAACTTTTACTTCACAACCTATAGAAGCTCGCTATGGCGAGCTTCTTTTATTTCCTTGAAGAGTGGGTTAGGAGGTTCAATGCATGGGAGATCATTACTATACGAACGACCCTAGTTCGAAAAGTGCCCCTGAGACATGGACGTACGAGTTGCGAGGGAAGACATATCGCTTCACCTCGGACCGCGGCGTGTTCTCGAAAGGATCGGTCGATTTTGGGTCACGTCTCTTAATCGAATCATTTGAAGTGCCTGACGTCGAAGGGCGCATTTTAGATGTGGGCTGTGGCTACGGTCCGATGGGGATCTCGCTTGCCGACGCCTCTGGGCGTGAAGCACTCCTCGTCGACGTGAACGAGCGAGCGCTTGCCTTGTCAGAGCAAAACGCCGCCCAGAACGGAGTGACGATCGAGACGCGGCTCAGCCACGCTTACGACGCGGTCGGTGACGAACAGTTCGCCGCAATCGTGACCAATCCGCCAATTCGGGCCGGAAAGCAAGTGGTCCACACGATTCTGCGAGGCGCGCATGCGCATCTCGTCGTAGGTGGAGCGCTCTATGTCGTCATCCAAAAGAAACAAGGAGCGCCTTCTGCCAAGAAGTTGCTTGAAGATGTGTTTGGTCAAGTCGAGACGGTTGTGAAAGAAAAAGGCTATTTCATTTTCCGAGCAATTCGCTCTTGACAAACGGTGAAGTCTTGTTGACTCGCTATAACGTATATGCTAACATTATAAAATGCCATTGGAATGGAATTCGCCTTGAACTGCCGCGTTTGCCGCTTTTTAGACGCGGAAAAGAGACGACATTCAATGACAATGTTCGATTATTACGCCCGAAAAATTCGATAGAGAATTGGGGGTCTGAGAGGTGAATCAGTTGACTGGTCAACTTGTTCAGTACGGTCGTCACCGTCAGAGAAGAAGCTTTGCCCGTATCAGTGAGGTATTAGAGCTTCCGAATTTGATTGAAATTCAAACTGCTTCTTACGAGTGGTTCTTACGTGAAGGATTGAAAGAGATGTTTACGGACATTTCGCCAATCTCCGACTTCACTGGAAACCTTGTGCTCGAGTTCATCGATTATTCGCTCAGTGAGCCGAAGTATTCGATTGATGAATCGAAGGAGCGAGACGTTACTTACTCTGCGCCATTGCGCGTAAAAGTACGTCTACAAAACAAAGAAACAGGTGAGCTCAAAGAACAAGAAGTGTTCATGGGAGATTTCCCGCTCATGACAGAATCGGGAACATTTATCATTAACGGTGCAGAACGCGTTATCGTTTCCCAGCTTGTTCGTTCGCCGAGCGTTTATTACAACGCCAAACTCGATAAAAACGGTAAGCGTGGTTTCGGTGCGACAGTCATTCCGAACCGCGGTGCATGGCTCGAACTTGAGACAGATGCTAAAGATATCGTTTACGTTCGTATCGACCGTACCCGTAAGATCCCGGTAACGGTGTTGTTGCGTGCCCTCGGATTCGGTACGGACCAAGAGATTATCGACCTTCTCGGGGATGATGAATATCTTCGCAATACCCTTGAAAAAGATAATACAGAATCAACAGAAAAAGCGTTGATCGAAATTTACGAGCGTCTCCGCCCTGGTGAACCACCAACGGTTGAGAACGCGAAGTCACTTCTCGTATCTCGTTTCTTCGACCCAAAACGTTACGACCTTGCAAACGTCGGTCGCTACAAGATGAACAAAAAACTTCATCTTAAAAACCGTCTCTTCGGTCAAAAATTGGCCGAGACGCTCGTTGATCCAGAAACAGGCGAAGTCATCGCTGAAGCTGGAACAATCCTCGATCGTCGCAACCTTGACCGCGTTCTTCCACATTTGGAAAACGGCCTCGGTTATATGGATGCTGAGCCGACAGGCGGCGTCGCTGAAGGTGAACCGTTCGGTCTTCAATCGATCAAAGTTATCTCACCAGATGACCCAGATGGAGAGCGTATCTTGAACATTATCGGTAACGGCAATATCGACCGCAGCGTGAAACATATCACGCCGGCTGATATCATCGCATCGATCAACTACTTCTTTAACTTGCTACACGAAGTCGGAACAACAGATGACATCGACCACCTAGGAAACCGTCGTCTTCGTTCAGTCGGAGAACTTCTCCAAAACCAATTCCGGATCGGGCTTTCTCGTATGGAACGTGTTGTTAAAGAGCGGATGTCGATTCAAGATCAAAACGCGATCACACCACAGGCACTCATCAACATTCGCCCGGTAATCGCGTCGCTAAAAGAGTTCTTTGGTAGCTCGCAGTTGTCACAGTTCATGGACCAAACAAACCCGCTCGCAGAGCTCACGCACAAGCGTCGTCTCTCTGCACTTGGACCGGGTGGTTTGACACGTGAGCGTGCCGGTTTCGAAGTTCGAGATGTTCACTATTCGCACTACGGTCGGATGTGTCCAATCGAAACACCAGAAGGACCGAACATCGGTCTCATCAACTCGCTTTCGTCTTATGCGAAAGTAAACGAGTACGGCTTCATCGAAGCACCGTACCGTCGAGTCGACCCAGAAACAGGTCTCGTCACGAGCGAGATTCAATATATGACGGCGGATGAAGAAGATCTCTACGTCGTTGCCCAGGCGAACATGCCGCTCACAGAAGAAGGCGGTTTCGCCAACGAACAAGTCCTTTGCCGTTTCCGCGGACAAAACTTGTCAGTTGAGCCAAACCGAGTCGATTACATGGACGTTTCGCCGAAACAGGTTGTTTCTGCCGCGACGGCATGTATCCCGTTCCTCGAGAACGATGACTCGAACCGTGCCCTCATGGGAGCGAACATGCAACGTCAAGCTGTACCGCTTCTCCAACCTGATTCACCGATTATCGGTACTGGTATGGAGTACGTGTCAGCGAAAGACTCTGGAGCCGCGATTATCGCGAAATTCCCAGGTGTCGTCGAGCGTGTCACAGCGCGCGAAATCTTGGTCCGCCGCACGTCTGACGTGAACGGTTCTGAGGTGTCGGGTGACCTTGACCGCTACAAACTTCAAAAGTATGTCCGTTCGAACCAAGGGACATGCTACAACCAGAAGCCGATCATCGCTGCTGGCGACCGTGTCGAAAAAGGAGAAATCCTTGCTGACGGTCCATCGATGGATATGGGTGAGCTCGCGCTCGGCCGTAACGTCGTTGTCGCCTTCATGACATGGGACGGTTACAACTATGAGGATGCGATCATCATGAGTGAGCGTCTCGTGAAAGATGACGTGTACACATCGATTCATATCGAAGAGTACGAGTCAGAATCACGCGACACGAAACTCGGACCTGAGGAAATCACACGTGATATTCCAAACGTCGGCGATGACGCGCTTCGCAACTTGGACGATCGTGGAATCATCCGCATCGGTGCGGAAGTCAAGGATGGCGATATCCTCGTCGGTAAAGTAACGCCTAAAGGCGTGACTGAATTGACGGCGGAAGAACGTCTCTTGCACGCGATCTTCGGTGAGAAAGCACGTGAAGTCCGTGATACGTCACTCCGTGTACCAAACGGCGGCGACGGCATCATCTTGGACGTCAAAGTGTTCGATCGTGAAAACGGTGACGAACTCTCACCAGGCGTGAACCAAATGGTTCGTGTCTACATCGTTCAAAAACGTAAGATTCACGAAGGGGATAAGATGGCGGGACGTCATGGTAACAAAGGTGTTATCTCGCGGATCCTCCCTGAAGAAGACATGCCATACATGCCGGACGGCACACCGATTGACATCATGCTTAACCCACTAGGTGTACCATCACGGATGAACATCGGTCAGGTACTCGAACTCCACCTTGGAATGGCGGCTAAAAAGCTCGGCATCAAAGTGGCGACACCTGTATTCGATGGTGCGCGTGAGGAAGACGTATGGGCAACGATTGAAGAAGCTGGAATGGACAAAGATGCCAAGACTCGTCTCTATGACGGTCGTACTGGTGAAGCGTTCGATAACCGCGTCTCGGTCGGTGTCATGTATATGATCAAACTCGCGCACATGGTTGATGATAAACTTCACGCTCGTTCGACAGGACCATACTCGCTCGTTACACAACAACCGCTCGGTGGTAAAGCACAGTTCGGTGGACAGCGTTTCGGTGAGATGGAAGTATGGGCACTTGAAGCGTACGGCGCAGCCTACACGCTCCAAGAGATCCTTACAATCAAGTCGGATGACACGGTTGGCCGTGTGAAAGCATACGAGGCCATCGTGAAAGGTGAGAGCGTTCCGAAAGCGGGCGTTCCTGAGTCGTTCCGCGTCTTGATCAAAGAGCTCCAAGCGCTCGGTATGGAAGTCAAGATGATGTCTGCGGACGATGAAGAAGTTGAAATGAAAGATGAAGATGACGACAACATCCCGAACGCAACATCGGCGTTAGAACAAGTCGTTCAACCGACTGTTACGGAAGAGGAATAAGGCGAAAAGGGAGGTCGGCCCCTTGGTAGATGTTAATCGATTTGAATATATGAAAATCGGCTTGGCTTCACCTGAGAAGATCCGTTCGTGGTCTTACGGGGAAGTCAAAAAGCCGGAAACGATCAACTATCGTACACTCAAACCAGAGAAGGACGGATTGTTCTGTGAACGAATCTTCGGTCCTACGAAAGACTGGGAATGTTACTGCGGAAAGTACAAACGGATCCGTTATAAAGGAGTCATTTGTGACCGCTGTGGCGTTGAAGTGACGAAAGCGAAAGTGCGTCGCGAGCGTATGGGCCATATCGAGCTCGCGGCACCAGTTTCGCACATCTGGTACTTCAAAGGGATTCCAAGCCGAATGGGGCTTGTTCTCGACATGTCACCACGTGCACTCGAAGAAGTGATCTACTTCGCGTCGTACGTCGTGACGGAGCCAGGTGACACTCCGCTCGAGAAGAAACAACTTCTCTCGGAAAAAGAATATCGTCTCTACCGTGAAAAATACGGTAGTGACTTCAAAGCAGACATGGGTGCGGAAGCGATCCGGACACTCCTTCAAGACGTGCAACTCGAGAAGGAAGTCGGAGAACTCCGCGAAGAATTGAAGACAGTTCAAGGTCAGCGTCGTACACGTGCGATTAAACGCCTTGAAGTGCTCGATGCATTCTTCACATCAGGCAATGATCCAGATTGGATGATCCTCGAAGTACTTCCTGTCATTCCGCCTGAGCTTCGCCCGATGGTGCAGCTCGACGGTGGACGCTTTGCGACATCTGACTTGAACGATTTATATCGTCGAGTCATCAACCGTAACAACCGTCTCAAACGTTTGCTCGACCTCGGCGCGCCGAACATCATCGTGCAAAACGAGAAGCGTATGCTTCAAGAAGCGGTTGACGCCCTCATCGACAATGGTCGTCGTGGTCGTCCGGTAACAGGTCCAGGTAACCGTCCATTGAAATCACTTTCACACATGTTGAAAGGGAAACAAGGTCGTTTCCGTCAAAACCTTCTTGGTAAACGGGTCGACTATTCAGGACGTTCAGTTATCGTCGTTGGACCGAACTTGAAGATGTACCAGTGTGGTCTCCCGAAAGAGATGGCGCTTGAACTCTTCAAACCGTTCGTGATGAAAGAACTTGTCGGTCGCGGCATTGCTTCGAACATCAAGAACGCCAAACGTAAGATTGAGAAGATGCAACCAGAAATCTGGGGCGTCCTCGAAGAAGTCATTCGTGAGCACCCGGTTCTCTTGAACCGTGCCCCTACGCTTCACCGCCTAGGGATTCAAGCTTTCGAACCGATTCTCGTCGAGGGTCGTGCGATTCGTCTTCACCCGCTCGTATGTACGGCCTACAACGCCGACTTCGATGGTGACCAAATGGCGGTCCACGTACCACTTTCTGCCGAAGCGCAAGCCGAAGCTCGTCTTCTTATGCTCGCGGCGCAAAACATCTTGAACCCGAAAGATGGAAAACCAGTCGTTACACCATCGCAGGATATGGTCCTCGGTAACTACTACATCTCGCTTGAACGCGACGATGCCGTCGGACAAGGGAAAATTTTGTCGAACGTGAACGAAGCGCTCATCGCGTATCAAAATGGCTATGTCCACTTGCATACACGTGTCGCTCTTCCAGCACGTACGCTCAACAACCCGACGTTCACAGATGAGCAAAACGAGAAATTGTTGATCACAACGGTCGGTAAGATGATCTTTAACGAGATCTTGCCGAACACGTTCCCATACTTGAACGAGCCGACGATGGAAAACTTACAGGAAGCAACGCCTGACAAGTACTTCATCGACAAAGGTGCCAACGTGGCAGAAGAAATCGCCTCACGTCCTTTGGTCGAGCCGTTCAAAAAAGGATTCCTTGGAAAAGTCATCGCGGAAGTGTTCCAGAAGTTCGAAACGACTGAAACAAGCCGCATGCTTGACCGGATGAAAGATCTCGGCTTCAAACACTCGACGAAAGCCGGTGTGACGGTCGGAATCGCTGATATCATCGTTCTTCCGGACAAACAAGAAATCCTTGATGAAGCGCAAACTCAAGTCGATCAAATCATGAAGTCATTCCGTCGCGGTCTCATCACTGAAGATGAGCGTTACGAGCGCGTTGTACGCTCTTGGAACGAAGCGAAGGATGAGATTCAATCACGATTGATGAAATCCCTCAATCGCTTGAACCCAATCTTCATGATGTCTGACTCAGGTGCCCGTGGTAACGCGTCCAACTTCACGCAGCTCGCAGGGATGCGTGGTTTGATGGCCGCTCCATCTGGCCGCATCATCGAACTTCCGATCAAATCTTCCTTCCGTGAAGGTCTGACGGTACAGGAATACTTCATCTCGACACACGGTGCGCGTAAAGGTCTTGCCGATACAGCCCTTAAGACGGCTGACTCAGGTTACTTGACGCGTCGTCTCGTTGACGTAGCCCAAGATGTCATCATCCGTGAAGAAGATTGTGGAACGGACCGCGGTATCCGCGTCGCCGCTCTCCGCGAAGGCACGGAAGAAATCGAAAACTTGTATGACCGCCTCGTCGGCCGTACAGCGTTCGAGACAGTGGCACATCCGGAAACGGGTGAAGTCATGGTCGAGAAGAACCAATTGATTACCGAAGATCTCGCTCGCGACATCGTCGACGCTGGAATCGAACGAGTTGAAATCCGGACAGCCTTTACATGTAACACGTCACACGGCGTATGTAAAAAATGTTACGGCCGCAACTTGGCGACTGGCTCGAACGTTGAAGTCGGCGAAGCTGTCGGAATCATCGCCGCGCAATCAATCGGTGAGCCAGGAACGCAGCTTACAATGCGTACCTTCCACACAGGTGGGGTAGCCGGAGATGATATCACACAAGGTCTTCCGCGTATCCAAGAGGTATTCGAGGCTCGTAACCCGAAAGGGCAAGCGGTCATCTCGGAAATCCCGGGTACGGTCATCGATTTCACAGAATCGCGTGACAAACGTGAACTCACGGTCGAAGGACTTAGCGAGACACGTACGTACACGATTCCGTTTGGAGCACGTCTTCGTGTTCAAATCGGAGATACGGTAGAAGCTGGGGAAGTCTTCACGGAAGGTTCGATCGATCCGAAAGAATTGCTCGCCGTCCGTGGTGTATCTGGCGTACAAAACTACCTTCTCCAAGAAGTACAAAAAGTTTACCGGATGCAAGGGGTAGAGATCGGCGACAAACACGTCGAAGTTATGGTTCGCCAAATGCTTCGCCGCGTCAAAGTCATCGAGTCTGGTGATACGCCGCTCCTCCCTGGTTCGCTCGTCGACATCAGCGTCTTCAAAGAAGCATGTAAAGATGCACTCCGCGAAGGCAAGAGCCCGGCAACAGCGAAACCGGTCCTTCTCGGAATCACGAAAGCGTCGCTTGAGACAGATTCGTTCCTCTCGGCCGCTTCGTTCCAAGAAACAACTCGTGTGTTGACAGATGCTGCCATCAAAGGCAAGCGCGACTATCTTCTCGGACTCAAAGAGAACGTCATCATCGGGAAACTCGTTCCAGCTGGTACTGGGATGCCGGTTTACCGCGATGTACAGCTCAAAGAAGATGAGACGAAAGCCGTCCTCGAAGACACGACTGTAGAATAAAAACGTCTTGACAGCATAGGTTGGCGGTGCTACTATGATTTAGTGCCGCCAATCGGTTGTTGTCGATGACAACGGTGTCCAGCAGTCGGCAAGCTACTCGGACGTCACCCGATCTTTCTTCGGAAAGGTTTGGCTGCTATTATTGCCACTTTCAAGGTATAACTCACGTTTTTGCGAGGTCATGGAATGCCTACGCCTCGTAAAAGCGTTTCGTTATGACCTTAAATGAACCACCCGGGTCGGTGGGTCTAGAAAATAGCATAATTCAGGAAGGGAGGATCTTCAAAGATGCCTACTATCAACCAGTTAGTCCGTAAAGGACGTAAATCGAAAGTCGTTAAATCTGACTCTCCAGCACTTAACAAAGGTTACAACAGTTTCATCAAGTCACAAACAAACGTGAGCTCGCCACAAAAACGTGGTGTTTGTACACGTGTTGGTACAATGACTCCGAAGAAACCGAACTCGGCATTACGTAAGTATGCTCGTGTTCGTTTGACTAACCAAATCGAAGTGACTGCGTACATTCCAGGTATTGGCCACAACCTTCAAGAGCACAGCGTTGTTCTTATCCGTGGAGGACGTGTAAAAGACTTACCAGGGGTACGTTACCACATCGTTCGTGGTGCGCTTGACACTGCAGGTGTGGACGGACGTATGCAAGGCCGTTCTAAATACGGTACGAAACGTCCGAAAGCTGCGAAGAAGTAATTCTCGCTAACTAAAAACTACTGAAATTTTGAAAGGAGGGTACTCGGATGCGTAAAAACCGTGCAGAACGTCGTGACGTTATCGCAGATCCGATCTACAACTCGAAATTGGTAACTCGCCTCATTAACCGTGTCATGTTAGACGGTAAAAAAGGTACAGCTCAAACTATCATTTACAACGCATTTGGCCTCATCGCTGAACGCTCAGGCAAAGAGCCTATGGAAGTGTTCGAAGAAGCAATGAACAACATCATGCCTGTACTTGAAGTTAAAGCTCGCCGTGTTGGTGGAGCAAACTACCAAGTTCCTGTTGAAGTTCGTCCAGAGCGCCGTACGACACTTGGTCTTCGTTACCTCGTGAACTACGCTCGTCTCCGCAACGAGAAAACGATGGAGCAACGTATCGCGAACGAAATCATGGATGCAGCCAACAACACTGGTGCGTCTGTTAAGAAACGCGAAGACATGCATAAGATGGCAGAAGCGAACAAAGCGTTTGCTCACTATCGTTGGTAAGTTAAACGTAAAGACCACTCCACGTCACCAAGCGGTGGCTTAATGGAGTGGCTTTCGGGTATAATCATATCGTGTGCCAGCACACGAAAAACACATGCGGAAGGAGAATACCCAGTATGGCAAGAGAATTCTCCCTAAAGAATACTCGTAACATCGGGATCATGGCTCACATCGATGCCGGTAAGACGACAACAACTGAACGTATTCTTTATTACACAGGTCGTATCCATAAAATTGGTGAAACTCATGAAGGAGCTTCACAAATGGACTGGATGGAGCAGGAGCAAGAGCGTGGAATCACGATCACTTCTGCTGCGACAACTGCACAGTGGAATGGCCACCGTGTAAACATCATCGATACACCTGGACACGTAGACTTCACGGTTGAAGTTGAACGTTCACTCCGTGTACTTGATGGCGCAGTTGCAGTACTTGACGCTCAGTCAGGTGTTGAACCACAAACAGAAACTGTATGGCGTCAAGCGACGACTTACGGTGTTCCACGTGTCGTATTCGTCAACAAGATGGATAAGATCGGTGCGGACTTCTTGTACTCGGTGAAAACACTTCACGAGCGCTTGCATGCAAATGCACACCCAATCCAACTTCCAATCGGTGCGGAAGACGAATTCAAAGGAATCGTCGACCTCGTCGAAATGAAGACGTACATGTACTCGAACGACCTCGGTACTGACATCGAAGTAACAGATGGCTTCCCAGCTGACATGGCTGACCAAGCTGAAGAACTTCGCGGTCAATTGATCGAAGCGGTCGCAGACTACAACGAAGAGTTGATGATGAAATACCTCGAAGGCGAAGAGATCTCAATCGACGAACTCAAAGCTGGTATTCGTAAAGCAACACTCAGCGTAGAATTCTACCCTGTACTCGTTGGTTCGGCCTTCAAAAACAAAGGTGTTCAATTGATGTTGAACGCTGTTGTTGATTACCTCCCATCACCAGTTGATGTTGAGTCAATCAAAGGGATCAACCTCGACACAGAAGAAGAAATCACGCGTGAGCCTTCAGATGACGCGCCGTTCTCGGCACTTGCGTTCAAAGTCATGACGGATCCTTACGTCGGTAAATTGACGTTCTTCCGTGTGTACTCTGGTACAGCACAAGCTGGTTCGTATGTGAAGAACTCGACTAAAGGCAAGCGTGAGCGCCTCGGTCGTATCCTTCAAATGCACGCGAACAGCCGTGAAGAGATTCCAATGGTATACGCTGGTGACATCGCCGCGGCTGTTGGTCTCAAAGATACTACGACTGGTGATACACTTTGCTCAGAGAAAGACAACGTCGTTCTCGAGTCAATGACATTCCCAGAACCAGTTATCTCGGTCGCTATCGAGCCTAAATCGAAAGCTGACCAAGACAAGATGGGTCAAGCCCTCGCGAAACTCGCAGAAGAGGATCCAACTTTCCGCACTGAAACAAACCAAGAGACTGGTCAAACAATCATCTCTGGTATGGGTGAGCTTCACCTTGATATCCTCGTTGACCGTATGCGTCGCGAATTCAAAGTAGAAGCAAACGTCGGTGCACCACAAGTTGCTTACCGTGAGACAATCCGTGGCGCTGCGAAGATCGATTCGAAATTCGTACGTCAATCTGGTGGACGCGGTCAGTACGGTCACGTTGTCGTAGAATTCGAGCCGAACGAAGAAGGCGCTGGATTCGCATTCGAGAACAAGATCGTCGGTGGTGTTGTACCACGTGAATACGTCCCAGCTGTTCAAAACGGGATTGAAGAAGCTCTCGAAAACGGTATCCTCGCTGGTTACCCAGTAGTTGACGTTAAAGCTGCCCTCGTCTTCGGATCGTACCACGATGTCGACTCGAACGAGATGGCGTTTAAAGTTGCTGCTTCGATGGCGGTTAAACAACTTAAGGAGCAAGCGAAAGCTGTTATCCTTGAGCCAATGATGCGTGTTGAAGTTGTCATCCCAGAAGAATACTTGGGAGATATCATGGGTGACGTCACGTCACGCCGTGGACGCGTAGAAGGTATGGAAGCACGCGGTAACGCTCAAGTCGTTAAAGCAATGGTTCCACTTTCAGAAATGTTCGGCTATGCGACATCGCTTCGTTCACGTACGCAAGGACGCGGAACGTACTCGATGCACTTCGATCACTACGAAGAAGTACCGAAGTCAATCGCAGAAGAAATCATCAAAAAAGCGAACGGCTAATAACGGTTGTAACGCTTAATTGATTGTTGTAAGCTAAGGAGGACGTATGTTAAAAGTAGCCTACGTCTTCCTAGTTAAATAAAAAACTAATTGTCTAATAGAGGAGGAATCTAGAATGGGTAAAGAAAAATTCGACCGTTCTAAACCGCACGTTAACGTTGGTACAATCGGCCACGTCGACCACGGTAAAACAACTTTGACTGCAGCGATCTCAGCTGTACTTTCAAAAGCACAAGGGAAAACAGCTACAAAGTTTGACGCAATCGATGGTGCTCCTGAAGAGCGTGAGCGCGGTATCACAATCGCAACAGCTCACATCGAGTACGAAACAGAAAAACGCCACTATGCACACGTTGACTGCCCAGGTCACGCTGACTATGTTAAAAACATGATCACTGGTGCTGCACAAATGGACGGCGCGATCCTCGTTGTTTCGGCAACTGATGGCCCAATGCCACAAACACGTGAGCACATCCTTCTTTCACGTCAAGTAGGTGTTCCTTTCATCGTCGTATTCATGAACAAAGTTGACATGGTTGACGACGAAGAACTCCTTGAGCTCGTTGAAATGGAAATCCGTGAACTTCTTTCTGAATATGACTTCCCAGGCGACGACCTCCCTGTAATCAAAGGTTCAGCACTTGGCGCGCTTAACGGCGAAGCTCAGTGGGAAGAAAAAATCATGGAACTCATGAACGCAGTTGATGAGTACATCCCTGAGCCAGTTCGTGACACGGACAAAGAATTCATGATGCCAGTTGAGGACGTATTCTCAATCACTGGTCGCGGTACTGTAGCGACTGGTCGTGTTGAGCGTGGTGTTCTCCGCGTCAACGACGAGGTTGAAATCGTTGGTCTTACAGAAGAAACTAAGAAAACTGTATGTACTGGTGTAGAGATGTTCCGTAAGCTTCTCGACTACGCTGAAGCTGGCGACAACATCGGTGCTCTTCTCCGTGGTGTATCACGTGAAGACATCGAGCGTGGACAAGTACTTGCTAAGCCAGGTTCAATCACGCCGCACTCAAAATTCAAAGCTTCAATCTACGTTCTTTCTAAAGAAGAGGGTGGCCGTCACACGCCATTCTTCGCGAACTACCGTCCGCAGTTCTACTTCCGTACAACTGACGTAACAGGTATCGTTCACCTTCCAGAAGGTACTGAAATGGTAATGCCAGGAGACAACATCGAGTTGACGATCGAATTGATTTCTACAATCGCGATCGAAGACGGAACACGTTTCTCAATCCGTGAGGGTGGCCGTACAGTAGGCGCTGGTTCAGTAACTGAAATCATCGAGTAATCGATTGATTCACTGACCTTTCAAGCAGTCCGCATTTTGCGGGCTGCTTTTTTGTTTTGTGGCAAGACGTGGTAAGATGGGACATATGTCGAACGAAAGGGGAGACGAAGATGGAGAAGCAAGTCGAAACGTTATGTCGGCTGAACGGGATCGCGTGTCGGTTCGGTGGGTCGACGTTACTGAAGCATCATGGGCTAATTGAAACGGCGAACGACTTGGATGTGTTTGTCGAACCGGATCAATTCGAGCGAGTCGATCAAGTACTGAGCCGTGCTGGAAAGAAAGTCGAGTCGACGCCTCATCCAGATTACGTGACGACCTATTTTGGCGAATATGAGTTCGAGGGCGGAGACATTGATGTGATGGCCAGCTTTCGGATGAAGTGCACCGATGGGATCTATACACATCCATATATTGAACCGGTCGGCAGTTGGATGCATCTCGAAGAGTGGGTCGTACTGTATACGGTAATGAACCGTATCGATAAGCTTGAACGGTTAAGTCAATACTTCGAGACTCATCCAATGAATGAAACGATCGTCCAAACCTGCTTGAAACGAGCCCCAGCCTCGGTCATCGAATCCGTCACGGAACGCTTCGGAGCACGTATGAAACGCTAGGTAGAGTTGGCATGGCGGTTCTTGTAACAAATAGTTCAACAAAAGAAGGAAAATAGCTTGCAAATGGGTTCAAATCTTGTTACATTAGTGAACGTTGAACAACTCATCAGACATCCGGCGCAATTTAAAAATCAAATCTTGCATTTCATATGTAGATTCGATATAATGATTAAGTGTTTGTGCGAGTGGTGAGAGACTTTACAGCAGAAATCGGGTCCAATCGTTGATTTGCAATGATCGGATACCTCTGCTGACACAAGCACGCTGCGATGAAGCGGGAGGTTATGACACGCCAGGCAGCTTTGCCATGGCCGGTGTGGAAATTTCCGCGGAGAACTGTCTATTTTTAAAAATAGGCGACAAAGGAGGGAAACTTACATGGCAAATGAAAAAATCCGTATTCGTTTAAAAGCATACGACCATCGCGTACTCGATCAATCAGCTGAGAAAATCGTTGATACTGCGAAGCGTTCAGGTGCAAAGGTTTCGGGACCAATCCCGCTTCCAACTGAAAAATCGATCTACACGATCCTTCGTGCGGTTCACAAGTACAAAGATGCTCGTGAGCAGTTCGAGATGCGTACACACAAACGCTTGATCGACATCGTTAACCCAACACCAAAAACGGTTGATGCGCTTATGCGCCTCGAATTACCATCAGGTGTTGACATCGAAATCAAACTTTAATTCTTCATATAGTAGATACTAGCCAGAAGAGACAATAATTATTAAACAGGAGGTGTATCTCATGGCTAAAGGAATCTTAGGAACAAAACTTGGTATGACTCAAATCTTCAACGAAGCAGGCGAAGTCGTACCGGTAACAGTAGTTGCTGTCGAAGGAAACGTTGTGCTTCAACTTAAAACAGTTGAAACAGACGGTTACGAAGCAGTTCAACTCGGTTTCGGCGACATCAAAGAATCACGTCAAAACAAACCGGCAAAAGGTCACGCTGCGAAAGCAAACGCGACACCTAAGCGCTTCATGAAAGAGATTCGTACTTCAGTAGAAGGATACGAAATCGGTCAAGAGATCAAGGCGGACATTTTCGCTGCAGGTGAATTAGTAGACGTAACAGGTACATCGAAAGGTAAAGGATTCCAAGGTGCGATCAAGCGTCACGGACAATCACGTGGACCAATGGCTCACGGTTCGCGCTACCACCGTCGTCCTGGTTCGATGGGTCCTGTAGCTCCTAACCGCGTATTTAAAGGGAAGCTTCTTCCTGGTCAAATGGGTGGCGAGCGTAAAACGATTCAAAACCTTGAAGTTGTCAAAGTTGACGCGGAACGCGGCCTTGTACTCGTTAAAGGCGCAATCCCAGGCGCTCGCAAGTCGAACGTCATCATCAAAACAGCGGTAAAAGGTAACTAATTAACTGCACGGAAAGGAGGAATTACGAATGCCTAAAGTAGCTTTGCTTAACCAAACAGGTTCACAAGTTGGCGAGATCGAATTGGCAGAAGCCATTTTCGGTATCGAGCCTAACGACTCAGTACTTTACGACGCGATCGTCATGCAACAAGCATCACGCCGTCAAGGTACTCACGATACGAAAGGTCGCTCGGAAGTACGCGGTGGCGGCCGTAAACCATGGAAACAAAAGGGAACTGGTCGTGCGCGCCAAGGTTCTATCCGCTCACCACAATGGGTTGGTGGTGGTACAGTCTTCGGTCCAACACCACGTTCATACTCTTACAAGCTTCCTAAAAAAGTTCGTCGTTTAGCACTTCTCTCGGCGCTTTCGTCGAAAGTGAAAAACAACGAAATGATCGTCCTCGAAGGCCTTGCTTTCGATGCACCAAAAACAAAAGACATGGCTGCTGTTTTGAACAGCTTGTCAGTAGAACGTAAGGCTCTTGTAGTCACAGCGGACTACAATGAGACTATCGCTCTCGCAGCTCGTAACATCCCAGGAGTGACTGTGATCGAGGCAGCAGGCGTTAACGTTCTTGACCTCGTTGCTAACGACAAAGTCATCTTCACTAAAGATGCGGTTGCGAAGGTAGAGGAGGTGCTTGCATAATGGCTCAAGCATACGATATCATCAAACGTCCTATCATCACTGAGCGTTCTGTTAGCCTCATGGAAGCTAACAAATACGTTTTCGAGATCGACGTTAAAGCGACTAAATCGCAAGTGAAGTACGCTATCGAAACAATCTTCAATGTGAAAGTTGCTTCGGTAAACACAATGAACATGAAACCGAAAGCGAAACGTGTCGGTCGTCACTCTGGTTACACAGCTCGTCGTAAAAAAGCGATCGTAACCCTTGCTGAAGGCAACACAATCGACTTCCTCGGTTAATTTACTACCTTAGAAGAAAAGGAGGGAATCCTCGATGGCAATTAAAAAGTTTAAGCCGACCACTAACGGTCGCCGTAACATGACATCTCTCGACTTTGCAGAGATCACAACGAACCGTCCTGAAAAATCGTTAACTGAAAAGCTTTCGAAAAAAGGCGGTCGTAACAACCAAGGTCGTTTGACTGTACGTCACCAAGGTGGCGGGCACAAACGCAAATACCGTATCATCGATTTCAAACGTAACAAAGATGGCATCGTCGGACGCGTTGCTACGATCGAATACGATCCAAACCGTTCAGCGAACATCGCCCTCATCAACTATGCAGATGGTGAGAAACGTTACATCCTCGCTCCTAAGGGCATCAAAGTAGGCATGGAAATCATGTCTGGTCCTGAGGCGGATATCAAAGTGGGGAACGCTCTTCCACTCGTGAACATCCCTGTCGGTACTACTATCCACAACATCGAGCTTAAGCCTGGTAAGGGCGGTCAGCTTGTTCGTGCGGCTGGTGCATCGGCACAAATCCAAGGACGTGACGGCAAGTACGTCATCGTTCGTCTTCAATCAGGTGAATCACGCTTGTTCCTCGGCACTTGCCGCGCGACAGTCGGTTCAGTTGGTAACGAAGAACACGAACTCGTAAACATCGGTAAAGCAGGACGTTCACGTTGGTTAGGCAAACGCCCAACAGTACGTGGTTCTGTAATGAACCCGGTTGATCACCCACACGGTGGTGGTGAAGGTCGTGCGCCAATCGGTCGTTCGGGCCCACTTACTCCTTGGGGTAAACCAGCTCTTGGTCTTAAAACTCGTAAGAAAAACAAATCGAGCGACATGTACATTCTTCGTCGTCGCAAGAAATAATTACTACATGATTCTCGGGCGGTTCGAAAGAGCCGTTCCCGAATCATTCCAAAGGGAGGTTCTATCATGGGTCGCAGCTTGAAAAAAGGTCCATTCGCAGATCACCATTTGCTCGCTAAAGTTGACAAACTCAACGAATCTGGTGAGAAGCAAGTCATCAAAACTTGGTCACGTCGCTCGACAATCTTCCCAGAATTCATGGGTCACACGTTCGGTGTACACGATGGTCGTAAACACGTACCAGTATTCGTGACAGAAGACATGGTCGGTCACAAACTTGGTGAATTCGCTCCAACACGCACGTACAAAGGTCACGGATCAGACAAGAAAACGAAACGGTAATTTGAGGGGAGGTCAAATCCATGCAAGCTAAAGCATCAGCTAATATGGTCCGTCTTGCTCCTCGCAAAGCACGTCTCGTTGTAGACTTAATTCGCGGGAAACAAGTCGGCGAAGCGCTCTCTGTCCTTGCTCACACGAACAAGGCAGCGTCGCCAATCGTTGAAAAAGTATTGAAGTCAGCGATTGCAAACGCAGAGCACAACTACGATATGAATATTGAGAACCTTGTGGTGTCGGAAATCTACGTCAACGAAGGTCCAACACTCAAACGCTTCCGCCCACGTGCGATGGGTCGCGCAAGCCGTATTAACAAACGCACAAGCCACATCCACATCGTGGTAACTGAGAAATAAGGAGGGATATGTAGTGGGTCAAAAGGTAAATCCGCACGGTCTTCGCGTTGGTATTATCAAAGACTGGGATTCGCGTTGGTACGCTGAGAAAGACTACGCAGATCTCCTTCATGAAGACTTCGTTATTCGTGAATACATCGAAAACAAAATGAAGGATGCTAGTATTTCTAAAGTAGAAATCGAACGCGCTGCAAATCGCGTGAACATTTCGCTTCACACTGCGAAACCAGGTATGGTTATCGGTAAGGGTGGTTCGGAAATCGAGTCACTCCGCAAAAACATCATCAAGCTTGCTGAAGGCAAACGTGTTCACATCAACGTTGTTGAAGTGAAAAACGCGGACGCTGTCGCTAAACTTGTTGCTGAAAACATCGCTCGTCAATTGGAAGGCCGTGTGTCATTCCGTCGTGCAATGAAACAATCAATCCAACGTTCGATGCGCACTGGCATCAAAGGGATCAAAACAGAAGTTTCTGGTCGTCTTGGTGGCGCTGATATCGCTCGTTCAGAGAAGTACTCGGAAGGAACAGTTCCACTTCACACACTCCGTGCCGATATCGATTACGGAACAGCTGAAGCTGACACAACTTATGGTAAAATCGGAATTAAAGTCTGGTTGTACCATGGTGAAGTTCTTCCAACAAAAAACAACACAGCTAAAAACGCTGAATAATAAACACTCTTTCAGGAAGGAGGCAACACACTATGTTGTTACCTAAACGCGTGAAATATCGTCGTGTACACCGTGGTAAAATGCGCGGAAATGCAAAACGCGGCACAACAGTACATTTCGGTGAATTCGGTCTCCAATCGCTCGAAGCGAGCTGGATCACAAACCGTCAAATCGAATCAGCACGTATCGCAATGACACGTTATATGAAACGTGGTGGTAAAGTGTGGATCAAGATCTTCCCACACAAACCATACACGAAAAAGCCTCTCGAAGTCCGAATGGGTTCGGGTAAAGGTGCTCCAGAAGGCTGGGTAGCTGTAGTTAAGCCTGGCAAAGTAATGTTCGAAATCGCGGGTGTATCTGAGGAAGTTGCACGTGAGGCACTTCGTCTTGCAGCGCACAAACTTCCAGTGAAATGTAAGTTCGTGAAACGTGAAGAAAATGGTGGTGATACGAATGAAAGCAACTGATCTCCGTCAATCAACAACTGAAGAGCTCAACGGTAAAGTAGGCGAGTGGAAAGAAGAACTCTTTAACCTTCGTTTCCAATTAGCTACAGGTCAGCTTGAGAATCCTGCTCGTATCCGTGAAGTACGCAAGTCGATTGCGCGTGCTAAAACGATTCTTCGTGAACGCGAACTCGGCATCAACAACGGCTAATCTAATCGGATTCTTTAAGAGGAGGTAACACTCATGGAACGCAATAAGCGTAAAGTACTCACTGGACGCGTCGTGTCTGACAAAATGGACAAAACGATCGTCGTTGCAGTTGAAACAAAAGTACGTCATAAGCTTTATGGCAAACGTGTAAACTACACGAAGAAATTTAAAGCGCACGATGAGAACAATGTCGCTAAAATCGGCGATGTCGTCCGCATCGCGGAAACACGTCCGCTTTCTAAAGACAAACGTTTCCGTCTCGTAACAGTAGTAGAAGAATCAGTAATCATCTAATAACAGTTCGGATCTATAAACATCCGGAGGGAGGTACACTCGCATGATTCAACAAGAATCTCGCTTGAAAGTAGCAGACAACTCTGGCGCGCGTGAACTGTTGACAATTAAAGTCCTCGGTGGTTCAGGTCGTAAGACTGCCAACATCGGTGACATCATCGTCGCGACGGTAAAAC
This sequence comes from Exiguobacterium sp. s16, assembly GCF_018618115.1. NCBI lineage: Bacteria > Bacillati > Bacillota > Bacilli > Caryophanales > Exiguobacterium > Exiguobacterium sp. s16. The sequence continues at coordinate 37,576 of NZ_JACSLM010000013.1, forward strand.
AAGCAACACCAGGTGGCGTTGTTAAAAAAGGTGACGTTGTCAGAGCAGTTGTCGTTCGTACAAAACGCGGCGCTCGTCGTAAAGATGGTTCGTACATCCGTTTCGATGAGAACGCAGCAGTCATCATCAAAGATGACAAGAGCCCACGCGGCACTCGGATCTTCGGGCCAGTTGCACGTGAACTTCGTGAAAAAGAATTCATGAAGATCGTTTCGTTGGCACCGGAAGTACTTTAATTTCCAATTTCAATCCTATAAGGAGGTGCGCAAAACGATGCATGTTAAAAAAGGCGATACAGTCCAGGTAATGTCTGGTAAAGATAAAGGCAAGCAAGGGGTTATCCTCAAAGCTATGCCAAGCAAGAACCGCGTAGTCGTAGAAGGTATCAACGTGATTAAAAAACACTCGAAACCATCACAAGCGAATCCACAAGGCGGTATCCTTGAAATCGAAGCACCAATTCACGTCTCGAACGTCATGCCACTCGACCCTAAAACGGGCAAACCGACTCGCGTTGGTTTCAAAGTAGTCGATGGTAAAAAAGTTCGTGTCGCGAAATCGGGCGAAGTACTCGATAAATAAGAAGAACGTGACGAAAGGAGGTCCATTCGACTATGAACCGTTTGCAAGAGAAGTATAAAAGCGACATCGTGAAAGCGATGATGGATAAATTCAACTATGACTCAGTCATGCAAGTCCCACAGGTCGACAAGATCGTCATCAACATGGGTGTAGGTGACGCTGTTTCGAACTCGAAGGCTCTTGACATGGCAGTGGAAGAATTATCAATTCTTTCTGGTCAAAAACCACTCGTAACGAAGGCTAAGAAATCAATCGCTGGTTTCAAACTTCGTGAAGGCATGCCAATCGGTGCGAAGGTTACTCTTCGTGGCGAGCGTATGTACGATTTCCTCGACAAATTGGTAACTGTTTCACTTCCACGTGTACGTGACTTCCGCGGTGTATCGAAGAAAGCATTCGACGGACGCGGTAACTACACGCTTGGTGTGAAAGAGCAACTTATTTTCCCTGAGATCGATTACGATAAAGTAACGAAAGTACGCGGTATGGACATCGTTGTTGTTACAACAGCGAACACAGACGAAGAAGCTCGTGAATTGCTCACACTTCTCGGAATGCCATTCCAAAAATAATCTAAAGGGAGGTCGACAACATGGCTAAAAAGTCAATGGTGAATCGCGAACACAAACGCGAGAAACTCGTTGCCCAGTACGCTGAGAAACGTGCACAATTGAAAGCTGAAGGCGACTACATCGGACTCAGCAAATTGCCACGTAACTCTTCACCTGTACGTCTTCATAACCGTTGCCGTATCACAGGTCGTCCACATGGTTACATGGGTAAATTCGGGATCAGCCGTATCAAGTTCCGTGATCTTGCATACAAAGGTCAAATCCCTGGTGTTAAAAAAGCAAGCTGGTAATCCACTAACAGTGTGAAAGGAGGTACATCGCATGGTAATGACAGACCCAATTGCAGATATGCTTACACGTATCCGTAACGCTAACATGGTTCGCCATGAAAAATTAGAGCTTCCAGCTTCTAATATCAAACGTGAGGTTGCAGAGATCCTCAAGCGTGAAGGTTTCATTCGCGATGTTGAATATATCGAGGACGCTAAGCAAGGTACACTTCGTCTGTTCCTTAAATATGGAGCAAGCAACGAACGTGTTATCACTGGTCTCAAACGCATTTCGAAACCAGGTCTTCGTGTATACGCAAAAGCTGATGAAGTACCAAAAGTACTCGGAGGACTCGGTATCGCAGTTCTTTCGACATCAAAAGGTCTTATGACTGATAAAGAAGCTCGCCAACAACAAGTCGGCGGCGAAGTGCTCGCCTACATCTGGTAAGTCACTTTTCTAACAAGAACGGAGGTGTAATCAATGTCACGTATTGGTAAAAAACCAGTTACGATTCCAGCTGGCGTTACTGTCACGGTTGCAGAAGACAACACGGTCACAGTAAAAGGTGCTAAAGGTGAACTTTCGCTTTCAGCTAACCCAGCCTTGGAAATCAAAGTTGAAGAGAACGAATTGAACGTCGTTCGTCCGGATGACTCGAAAGAGAACCGTACGATCCACGGGACGACACGTGCCCTTATCGCCAACATGGTGGAAGGTGTGTCTAACGGATTCCAGAAAACACTTGAGATCTCAGGGGTTGGTTACCGTGCAGCTAAGCAAGGTAACAAACTCGTCCTCAGCCTCGGTTACTCGCACCCAATCGAGTACGTTGCTGAAGAAGGTATTGAGATCGAAGTTCCTTCAAACACGCAAATCGTCGTTAAAGGGATTAACAAAGAGCGCGTCGGTCACGTTGCAGCTCAAATCCGCTCGTACCGTGCTCCAGAACCTTACAAAGGTAAAGGTGTTCGTTACTCTGATGAACGTATTCGCCGTAAAGAAGGTAAGACTGGTAAGTAATTCGTCACGAAATGAACGGAAAGGAGTGGCATAAATGATCACAAAAGCAGACAAAAATGCAGTTCGTAAGAAACGTCATGCTCGTGTACGTCGTACGATCACAGGGACAGCAGCTCGTCCACGTTTGAACGTATTCCGCTCGAGCAAGCACATCTACGTTCAACTCATCGATGATGCAGCACAAACAACGCTTGTGTCAGCATCTTCGAAAGATAAAGCTCTCGATCTTACAAACGGCGGCAACGTTGAAGCAGCGAAAGCTGTTGGTAAACTTGCAGCTGAACGTGCACTCGAGAAAGGTATCGACACTGTTGTGTTCGACCGTGGTGGATACCTCTATCATGGCCGCGTCAAAGCTGTTGCTGAAGCAGCTCGTGAAGCAGGTCTTAAATTCTAACAAAAAGGAGGGGACACTCGATGCGCCAGTTAGACGTTAACATGGAACAACTTGAAGAACGCGTTGTTACCGTAAACCGCGTCGCGAAAGTCGTGAAAGGTGGCCGTCGCTTCCGTTTCGCCGCTCTCGTCGTCGTAGGTGACAAAAATGGTCACGTCGGTTTCGGTACAGGTAAGGCACAAGAGGTGCCAGAAGCGATCCGCAAGGCTATTGAAGCCGCTAAGAAAAACATGGTTCAAGTACCGATGGTCGGTACAACAATTCCACACGAAATCACAGGAGTATTCGGAGCAGGTCGTGTATTCATGAAACCAGCTTCTGAAGGTACTGGGGTTATCGCTGGTGGTCCAGTTCGTGCAGTGCTCGAACTCGCAGGTGTAGGTGACATCCTTTCGAAATCGCTTGGATCTAACACACCAATCAACATCGTCCGTGCGACGGTTAAAGGCTTGACAGAGCTTAAAAAAGCAGAGGAAGTTGCTAAACTACGCGGTAAAAGCGTAGAAGAACTTCTTAAATAAGGGAGGGAATTAGACATGGCGAAACTCGCAATCACCCTCACACGCAGCACTATTGGTCGTCCGGAAGATCAGCGTGTAACAGTACGTACACTTGGTCTTCGTAAAATGCATCAGACTGTCGTTGTCCCTGACAACGTAGCGATGCGCGGTATGATCAAAAAAGTGTCGCACCTTGTGACTGTAAACGAAATCAACGAATAATAAAGATCTTACTAAATAAGGAGGTGCCACTATGAAACTCCATGAATTGAAGCCAACTCCAGGTTCGCGTCACGAACGCAACCGTGTCGGTCGCGGTATGGCGACTGGTAACGGTAAAACTTCTGGCCGTGGACATAAAGGTCAAAAAGCTCGTTCGGGCGGTGGCGTTCGTCCAGGATTCGAAGGTGGGCAAAACCCACTTTACCGTCGTCTTCCAAAACGCGGTTTCAACAACCCTACTCGTAAAGAGTATGCAGTTGTTTCCCTAGACACGCTTAACCGTTTCGAGGCAGGTACTGAAGTTACTCCAGAACTCTTAATTGAGACTGGTGTTGTCAGCTCTGCTAAAGACGGAATCAAAGTACTTGCTAACGGCAAGCTTGAAACAAAATTGACTGTAAAAGCCAACAAATTCTCGGGTGCAGCGAAAGAAGCGATCGAAGCAGCTGGCGGTTCAGTTGAGGTGATCTGATGTTTCAGACGATCTCCAATATGTGGCGCGTGAAAGATATTCGACAGCGTATTCTCTTCACACTCGCAATCATCATCATTTTCCGCATCGGGGCCCATATCCCGGTGCCGATGGTGAATACGGATGTGTTGCGTTTTGACTCAGGTGGTCTTTTAGACTTCTTGAACTTGTTTGGAGGAAATGCTTTACAGAACTTCTCCCTGTTCGCAATGGGGATCATGCCGTACATCACGGCATCGATCGTTGTGCAGCTCTTACAAATGGACGTCGTTCCGAAGTTTGCCGAATGGGCAAAACAAGGCGAGTCTGGGCGTAAAAAGCTAGCGACGGTCACGCGCTATGGGACGATCATGTTAGGGTTTATCCAAGCGACGTCATTGTCGTTCGGGTTTAACCGCCTCTATCCAGGTCTCGTCAACGAGACGTGGGGCACGGCAACCTATTTCGTGATCGCGATCGTGCTGACTGCAGGTACGGCGTTCTTGATGTTCCTTGGTGAGATGACGACGGAGAAAGGTGTTGGGAATGGTATTTCCATCATTATCTTCGCCGGTATCGTCGCTGGGTTCCCAAGAATCTTTACGCAGATTTATGAAACGAAGCTCCAAAATGCTGGAGACGCGTTATTCATTAACATCGTTTACTTGGTTGTGCTATTGCTCGTCATTCTTGCAGTGACCATGGGGATCATTTATGTTCAACAGGCCGCTCGCAAAATTCCGATTCAATACGCAAAACGCACGGCGAACCGTACCCCTGTGGGCGGACAGTCAACGCATTTGCCAATCAAACTAAACGCTGCCGGTGTCATCCCGGTCATCTTCGCGATTTCCTTCATGGTGACACCACCAACTGTTGCAAGCTTCATTGCTTCTCCGGAAACGACGCAGAAGTTGCAGACTTACTTCGATACGACGTCTCCAATCGGAATGTCGATCTACGTAGCGCTCATCATCGCGTTCGCTTACTTCTATACATTCATTCAGGTAAACCCTGAACAGATGGCAGAAAACCTGCAGAAGCAAGGTGGCTATATTCCTGGGATTCGTCCTGGGGCGCAAACAGAACAGTACATCACGAAGTTGCTTTATCGATTGACTTTCTTCGGAGCGATTTTCTTATCGCTCGTAGCGATCATGCCGACAATCTTCATTAAGCTTGCCGGTCTCCCAACTTCGGTGCAAATCGGAGGAACGAGCTTGTTGATTGTCATCGGGGTAGCCCTCGAAACGATGAAACAAATCGAGAGTCAACTCGTAAAACGACACTACAAAGGCTTTATCCGTTAAAGCGGAAGGAAGGGTACACCCTTCCTTCCTGTCGTGTTTACGACGTGTTGTGAAAATCAAAACTGGAGGCTAACTGAGATGAATCTAGTACTCATGGGCTTACCGGGTGCAGGGAAAGGGACTCAAGCGGCTAAAATCGTTGAAGAGTACCAAATCCCACACATTTCGACAGGCGACATGTTTCGTGCGGCAATCAAAGGCGGAACGCCACTCGGCAAAGAAGCAAAATCGTTCATGGATAAAGGCGAACTCGTACCGGATGAGGTAACAATCGGAATCGTACGCGAACGCTTGAGTCAAGATGATACGAAAAACGGCTTCCTGCTCGATGGATTCCCGCGTACTGTTGCTCAAGCAGAGGCACTCGAAAGTTTGCTTAAAGATTTGGGAAAACAGATTGACCATGTCGTGAATATCGATGTGGATGCGGAAATTCTCGTCCCGCGTTTGACAGGTCGTTGGATCTGCCCGACGTGTGGTGCGACATATCACGTGATCTTCAACCCACCTAAAGTGGAAGGCATCTGTGATGTGGATGGGTCGGCTCTCATGCAACGTGAAGACGATAAAGAGGAAACGGTCCGCCGTCGCCTTGACGTCAACATCGAGCAATCGAAACCACTCATTGACTTTTACGCTGAAAAAGGGTATCTTCGTACATTGGATGGAGATCGTCCAATCGATGTCGTATACGCCGATGTCAAAGCGTTACTCGGTGGTACTGAATGATCATCACGAAGACGCCTCGTGAAATAGCGATTATGCGTGAGGCTGGGCAAATTGTTGCTCGAACACACCAGGTGCTCAAAGAGCACATCAAACCAGGTATTACGACGCTTGAGCTCGACCGGATCGCGGAAGAATACATTCGCAGCCAAGGTGCGACACCGTCGTTCAAAGGCTATAACGGGTTTACCGGTAGCGTTTGTGCTTCAGTGAACGAAGAGCTTGTTCATGGGATTCCCGGAAAACGGGTATTGAACGATGGGGATATCATCTCGATCGACATCGGTGCCTACTATAACGGATACCATGGAGATTCCGCTTGGACGTATCCAGTGGGAACAATCTCGGAAGAGACACAGCAGTTACTTGACGTGACTGAAGAAAGTCTGTATAAAGGATTGGAGCACGCTAAGGCTGGACAGCGTTTGACAGACATTTCGCATGCGATTCAAGCGTATGTGGAATCTCATGATTTCTCTGTCGTCCGCGAATACGTCGGTCATGGTGTCGGACAAAATTTGCATGAAGAACCGCAAATTCCGCACTATGGTCCACCGGGGAAAGGGCCGCGCCTGAAGACTGGAATGACGTTAGCCATTGAACCAATGGTCAACGCTGGTCAACGCTATGTTCGGACACTGGCTGACAACTGGACAGTTGTGACAGTGGACGGTAGCATGTGCGCCCACTTTGAGCACACCATCGCCATCACAGACGATGGATACGAGATTTTAACGAAACTCGATTCCGGTGAATGAGGCTCTATTGCTTCGTGCTGATCCGTTACGGATCCTTCTCTCACAGTACAATGCGATAGATCGTCTGTGCTCCTAAATATCTTCATATAGAAAGGGGAATAAATGATGGCGAAACAAGATGTCATTGAAGTGGAAGGCACTGTTGTCGAACCACTTCCAAACGCAATGTTTAAAGTGGAGTTAGAAAACGGCCACACGGTGCTCGCGCACGTCTCAGGGAAAATTCGGATGCACTACATTCGAATCCTTCCAGGTGACCGCGTAACTGTCGAGTTGTCTCCGTACGACTTGACTCGCGGGCGGATTACGTACCGTTACAAGTAACTCCGATTTTTCCAGGAGGAGGGTATAATCATGAAAGTAAGACCGTCGGTAAAACCGATCTGCGAAAAATGTAAAGTTATTCGTCGTAAGGGTAAAGTAATGGTAATTTGCGAAAACCCGAAACACAAACAAAAACAAGGTTAATCTAAGAGGAGGTGCACACATGGCACGTATTGCTGGTGTAGATATTCCACGCGAAAAACGTATCGTTATTTCGCTCACATACATCTTTGGTATTGGTAAAACAAGAGCACAAGAAATTTTGAAGGCTGCAAACGTATCTGAAGATTCACGCACACGTGATCTTACAGAAGACGAAATCAACCGTATCCGTGAAGCAATTGACGGAATTAAAGTTGAAGGTGACCTTCGCCGTGAAGTTTCACTCAACATTAAACGTTTGATCGAGATCGGCGCATATCGCGGTGTTCGTCACCGTCGTAGTCTCCCTGTTCGCGGACAAAACACGAAGAACAACTCGCGTACTCGTAAAGGCCCACGCCGTACAGTAGCGAACAAGAAGAAGTAAAGGAGGGAATTGAACAATGGCGAAACGTAAGCAAAATGTACGTTCAAAACGTAAAGTCAAAAAACATGTTGAAGTCGGTGTGGTACACATCCGCTCTACATTCAACAACACAATCATTACAATCACTGACACGCAAGGTAACGCGATCTCATGGGCTACTTCTGGTAACCTTGGATTTAAAGGATCACGTAAATCGACTCCGTTCGCAGCACAATTGGCTGCTGAAACTGCAGCGAAAGTTGCAATGGACAACGGTATGCGTACAGTAGAAGTTAACGTTAAAGGTCCTGGTGCTGGACGTGAAGCGGCTATCCGTGCCCTCCAAGCTACTGGTCTTGAAGTAACTGCAATCCGTGACGTAACACCAGTTCCGCACAACGGTTGCCGCCCTCCAAAACGTCGCCGCGTATAATCGCTTGTGCGTGTGAAGGGCTTACCTAGCACAAACAGCATATACAATGCAGCTCGCGCTGCATGGCAGGATACACTCAAGGAGGGGTTCAGATGATCGAGATTGAAAAACCAAAGATCGAAACGGTCGAAATCAGCGAGGATGCTACGTTTGGTAAATTCGTGGTGGAACCGCTTGAACGTGGATATGGCACTACTCTCGGCAACTCACTACGTCGAATTCTTTTGTCATCGCTCCCTGGTGCAGCGGTAACAGCGGTTCAAATCGATGGCGTTCTTCATGAGTTCTCTACGATTGACGGAGTCGTCGAAGACGTCACGCAAATCGTATTAAACCTCAAGAAGTTGGCTCTCAAAGTGTACTCGGACGAAGAGAAAACGCTTGAGATTAACGTTTCAAGTGCCGGTGCTGTCACTGCGGCAGACATTACCCATGATAGCGACGTTGAAATCTTGAATCCTGAGCTCCACATCGCGACTCTCGCTGACAACGCGACGCTTCGCATGCGTTTGACTGCTCGCCGTGGTCGTGGTTACGTCCAGGCAGAAGATAACAAACGTGATGATATGCCGATTGGCGTTATTCCAATCGATTCGATCTACACACCGATTCAACGCGTGAACTACGAAGTAGATAAAACACGTGTCGGTCAAGATGCTAGCTTCGATAAGCTTCTATTAGACGTGTGGACAGATGGTTCAATCCGTCCGGAAGAAGCGGTATCGCTCGGGGCGAAAATTTTGACAGAACACTTGAACATCTTTGTTGGCTTGACTGATGAGGCTCTCAATGCAGAAATTATGGTCGAGAAAGAAGAAGACCAAAAAGAAAAAGTACTCGAAATGACGATCGAAGAACTCGATCTCTCAGTTCGTTCGTACAACTGCTTGAAGCGCGCGGGCATCAACACTGTTCAAGAACTCGCAAACAAATCAGAGGAAGAGATGATGAAAGTTCGTAACCTCGGACGTAAATCACTCGAAGAAGTTCAACTCAAGTTGGACGAGCTCGGTTTGGGCTTGCGTAAAGAAGACTAAGTTCAACCGAAGGAGGGAAATGTAATGGCTTATTCGAAACTCGGCCGTACAAGCTCACAACGTAAGGCACTTTTACGTGATCTTGCAACTGACCTTATTATCAACGAGCGCATTCAAACAACTGAACAAAAAGCGAAGGAACTTCGCCCAGTCGTTGAAAAATTGATCACTCTTGGGAAACGTGGCGATCTTCATGCCCGTCGTCAAGTAGCTTCATTCGTTCGTAAAGAGAACGCTGGAGAAAAAGACGCAATCCAAAAATTGTTCGAAGACGTGGCACCACGCTACGCTGAACGTCAAGGTGGATACACACGCATCATGAAAGTCGGCCCACGCCGCGGTGACGGTGCAGAAGTCGTAATCATCGAACTCGTCTAATTCATTAGGCAGTCAACAGGGCATGCGGTGACGTATTGCCCTGTTTCCACATCGGAAAGGAGTCGGCAGATGGAATCTCAAATTATGGTACGCGATATCGTGTTTCGTTACCCGGGACAAACCGAGCCAGCCTTAAACGGGCTGTCACTCGACGTATACAAAGGGGAATGGCTCGCTATCGTTGGCCATAACGGTTCTGGCAAGTCGACTTTGACGAAGTTGTGGAATGGGCTTTTGCTTCCTCAAGAAGGAGAAGTCCGGGTTGAGACACTCGATCCAACGGACGCCACAGACGTGTGGGACGTTCGGAAACGGATCGGTGTCGTCTTCCAAAATCCTGACAACCAGTTTGTCGGGGCGACCGTGCGCGATGATGTGGCATTTTCTCTCGAAAACATGGGACTTCCACGTCAAGAAATGGTTCGTCGAATTGATGACAGTCTAGCGCGCGTTGGATTATCGGAACTAGCGGACCGTGAACCGCATCAGTTATCCGGTGGACAAAAGCAGCGCGTTGCGATTGCTTCGGCACTCGCAATGCGCCCGCATGTCCTCGTGCTCGATGAAGCTACCTCAATGCTCGACCCGATTGGGCGCAAAGAGGTGATTGAAACGGTACAACAGCTCGTCTCAGAAGGGATGACCGTTGTCGCCATTACCCACGAGCTCGACGAAGTGTTGTTTGCCGACCGTATCATTGCATTGTCAAAAGGCAAGATTGCGATGACCGGTACACCCGAAGACGTGTTTCAAAATCCGGAGGCGTTACGAGCCATTCAGCTCGACGTACCGTTTATTGTCCGGATGCAACTCGAACTGAAGGAACGGGGCATACCACTCGATCGTCTGATGCTACAACATTCGGAGTTGGTGAACCATCTATGCCGATTAGCATTGAAGAAGTGACTTACCAATATCAATTGAATACTCCGTTTGAACGAACCGCGCTGCGCGATGTGAATGTAATGATTCCGTCGGGGGCGCTTGTTGCGTTTCTTGGCCATACTGGGTCAGGCAAGTCAACGCTCGTTCAACATATGAACGGACTGCTGCGACCAACAAAAGGGCGTGTCGTCGTCGATGACATCGAAGTCCGTGCGATTACGAAGCGTCGCGACAAAAAGCAAAGCCTGCTACCGCTTCGGCGCCGCGTTGGGCTCGTCTTTCAATATCCGGAGCATCAACTATTTGAAGAGACGGTCGAACGCGACGTCATGTTTGGTCCACGAAACTTTGGGGCGTCTGAAGACGAAGCGAAAGAGCGGGCTCATGCTGCGTTACGCCTCGTCGGCCTGGATGAAACGTTATGGGGCCGTTCCCCGTTCGATCTCTCGGGCGGACAGATGCGTCGCGTCGCCATTGCCGGCGTGCTCGCTAGTCGACCTGACGTTCTCGTCGTAGATGAGCCGACGGCTGGACTCGACCCGCTCGGCCGTCGTGAGATGCTGGCACTATTCAAACGCTTAAAACAAGAACTCGATTTGACGCTCATTCTCGTTTCGCACGATATGGACGACGTGTTAGCGTACGCAGAACGAGTCGTCGTCATGGAACGGGGCGAGGTCGCCTTTGATGGGAATCCATTTGACTTGTTCAAAGATGAGGCGCTTGTCAAAGGGCTCCAGCTTGAAATCCCACATGTGCTTCGTTTCGCGAGTGAGCTTGCCCCTGCGTTCGGTGTCGCGACACCGGCCTTACGGACCGAAGGCGAATTGGCGGACTGGATCGCGCTCGAATTGAGAAAGGGGAGAGCGACATGATCATCGGACAGTACATTCCCGGACATTCATGGCTCCATACACTTGATGCGCGAGCCAAGACGTTGTTCATCCTCGGCTTCATTCCAATCGTCTTTTTGGCTGATAACTTATGGACGAACGTGTTCTTGCTCGGCTTTACCTTGTTCGCCGTGAGACTGTCTCAATTGTCATGGCGGTATTTATGGAATGGATTAAAGATGATTTTATTCCTCATCATTTTTACACTGTTGTTGCAACTGTTCTTTAATCGGGACGGGACGGAGTTGATTGCATTCGGTCCGTTCGCGATTTATTCGGAAGGCGTCCGGATGGGCTTGATCGTCTCGCTCCGTTTCTTCTATCTCGTCATGTTGACGACACTCGTCACACTGACGACAACACCGATGGAATTGACCGATTCGATTGAAGCAGGGCTCCGCCCCCTCGAACGATTTCGAGTGCCTGCCCATGAGATCGCCCTCATGCTGTCGATCTCGCTCCGGTTCCTTCCGACCTTGGCCGACGAGACCGATCGTATCATGAAGGCTCAGCAGGCGCGAGGCGTCGATTTGAAGAGCGGTCCGCTCAAGGATCGCTTGAAGGCAGTCGTCCCGCTCATGATCCCATTGTTTGTGTCGGCGTTTAAACGTGCTGAGGACCTCGCTACGGCAATGGAGGCCCGCGGGTACCGTGGGGGTGAAGGAAGGACGCGCTTGCGTGAGATGACGTGGCACCGTCGTGACACGGTGTTACTCATCATCTTCGTGGTCATCACACTCATCTTGATTGGATTGCGAGGGATAGGATGAAGCGAATTAAATTGACGATTGCGTATGATGGAACGAACTATGCCGGTTATCAGGTCCAACCGAACGGAAATACGGTTCAAGCCGAAGTAGAGGGTGTGCTGGCGCGGATGCATAGTCAGACCGTCAAAGTAGTGGCCTCGGGTCGTACGGACGCCCGTGTGCATGCTCGGGGGCAAGTGCTACACTTCGATACGCACCTCGCTATGCCAGCCGACCGGTTCGTCAAAGCGCTGAATGCAATGTTGCCCGATGATATTCTTGTCCGGTCCGCCGAAGAGGTCGATACGTCGTTTCACGCGCGTTACGGGGCAAAACGGAAAGAGTATCGCTATTTCTTCCGAAGCGACGCGGACCCGTTCCGGCGCCACCATGCTGTAACGGTCACGTACACGCTCGACCATGAGCGGATCCGACAGGCGCTACGCATGCTCGTCGGGACTCACGACTTCACCTCCTTTTCAGTGACGAAGGCTGAGGTAGAGGATCGTGTCCGCACAATCTATGAAGCGGAGCTCGTCGAAGCGGGCGATGAGATGTATATTCGTTTCGTCGGCTCGGGCTTTCTTTATAACCAAGTCCGTATTATGGTAGGGACGTTGTTAGAGGTCGGGCGTGGGAAATATGAGCCGGCAGACGTGAGCCGGATGCTCGCCTCAAAAGACCGGCGTAGCGCTGGGATTACAGCCCCACCGCACGGTCTATACTTGTGGAATGTGAATTATGAAAAAGTAGATTGACATTCCCCCTATAAAATCGTATTATATTCATTGGCATTTCATTTTCACATTGAGAGATGAACCACAATCTTAGCCCCGTAAACTAGGATTATGATAAAGCATCAAACAAGCACTAAAAAAATTAAGCAAACAGACATTTTAGGAGGTATTCCACATGCGCACGACATTCATGGCAAAAGCATCTGAAGTAGAACGCAAATGGCTCCTTATCGACGCAGAAGGCAAAACACTTGGTCGTTTGACTAGTGAAGTAGCATCACTTCTTCGCGGTAAGCACAAGCCGACTTTCACACCAAACGTTGATTGCGGAGACCACGTCATCATCATCAACGCTGAGAAAATCCACTTGACTGGTAACAAAATGAACGACAAGATTTACTACCGTCATTCAGGTCATCCAGGCGGTTTGAAATCACAAACTGCAAAAGAGCTTCTCGCAAAACGCCCAGAGCGTATGCTTGAACTCGCAATCAAAGGGATGCTTCCAAAAGGATCACTTGGTCGTCAATCATTCACTAAACTCCACGTTTACGCTGGAGCTGAGCACAACCACGCAGCACAAAAACCAGAAGTTTACGAACTTCGCGGTTAATCGGGACACAGGGAGGAACTAAACGATGGCAGATGTACGTTACTACGGAACAGGCCGCCGCAAACACTCGGTGGCTCGCGTTCACCTCGTTGCAGGTGACGGCAAAGTTGTTGTAAATGGCCGTGATATTTCAGAATACTTCGGACATGAGACTTTGATCATGATGGCAAAATCACCACTCGTATTGACTGAAACAGAAGGTAAATACGATGTAATCGTTAACGTTAACGGTGGTGGATTCACTGGACAAGCTGGAGCAATTCGCCACGGCGTATCGCGTGCGCTTCTTCAAGCGGACCCAGAATTCCGTCCAAGCCTCAAAGAAAAAGGCTTCTTGACTCGTGACGCTCGCATGAAAGAACGTAAAAAATACGGTCTTAAAGCTGCACGTCGCGCACCACAATTCTCGAAGCGTTAATCTTCGAACAATTTGGTTCAAACTCTCTGCCCATCGGGGTAGAGAGTTTTTTTGTTGCTCATGAAATTGTTGGTTTCCATTCCCTCAAGAAAACGCTTTTTTGATATACTGTTAGCGAGACAGAAATTAGGGGGAAACCACATGCTTACAGTAGAACAAGTTCGTGAAGAATTGGCGGGGTTGATCGATCCAACAATCAACCGTACGCTTGGAGATACAGCTGGCGTGAAGGATATTCGCATTAAAGAAGATTATGTCAGTGTAAAAGTGGCACTCGGTCAAACCGGGAGCGGCGAGCAACTCCAACTTCAACAAGAGATTGTCACGTTGCTCAAAGGAAAAGGATTCAAGACGGTCGGTCTTCGCTTCGAGGCGCTCAATGACGAAAGTTTGAAAGAAGCGACGAAGCCTGCTATTCTCCGTGAAAATGCTGGCACGACATTCATTGCGATTGCTTCGGGCAAAGGTGGCGTCGGGAAATCGACAGTCTCGGTCAACTTGGCAGTCGCGCTAGCGCGGGCAGGGAAGAAGGTCGGATTGATTGATGCGGATATTTACGGCTTCAGTGTACCTGACATGCTCGGGATTGAAGAGCGGCCGGTCGTCCGTGGCGAGAAAATCATTCCTGTCGAGCGTTTCGGCGTGAAAGTGATTTCGATGGGCTTCTTTGTAGAAGATAACGCTCCAGTCATCTGGCGTGGACCAATGCTCGGGAAGATGCTTAATAACTTCTTCAACGATGTGGAGTGGGGCGACCTAGACTACTTGCTCCTCGATTTGCCACCAGGGACGGGTGATGTCGCCCTCGATATTCATTCGATGCTCCCGGCATGTCAAGAGTTGATCGTCACGACGCCACACGCAACAGCTGCTTTTGTCGCTGCGCGTGCTGGGGCAATGGCCATCAAGACAAACCACAAAGTGCTTGGTATCATCGAAAACATGGCGTATTTTGAAAGTAAAGTGACAGGGGAGAAAGAGTACGTCTTCGGCTATGGCGGCGGCGAAAAATTGTCTGAAGCGTTGAAGAGCAAATTGCTCGCGCAAATTCCGCTCGGTCAGCCGTATGAGAATGAAGAAGACTTTGCACCATCGGTTTACCGAGATGGGCATCCGTTTGAGAAGACATACGACGGACTAGCGCAAGCGGTCATTCAACAGATAGAAGGGTAATGGTTTATAGATGAAGGTACAAGGATTTTTAAGGTTATTTTGGACGACGCTCGTCTTCGGGACGTTGTTTGGGTTCGTTATGAACTTGCTGGCCAATCCTGGCTATTTAGTGAGTCAATCGTGGGAAGCAATCGTGACGGCACTCAGTTACTCGAGCACATGGACCGGGATTAGCATGATGGGCTTCTTCGCCTACTTGATTGTCCACCGGGTCGGATTGGATTTGTTCCGTGGCCCAAGACTATGGAATCGTGTACAAGTGCTGTTAATCGCCTTCGCGCTATTTGATGCGGTTTACCTTCGTATGCTCGCTTTTGGTAACGATCATATGTGGCGGTATATCGGGGAGATGGTCGTGTTAGTGATCGTTTCATGGATTATCGCAACGAGTAAGGCGAAACAGACGAACGCGAGTGCGTTCATCCCGACGCTCTTCTTGATGATCGTTATAACATTGATCGAATGGATTCCAGCCCTTCAGGCGACGGATGAGATTGCGCTCTTGTGGCCAGCGTTAGCGACGCTCGTATTTGCTAACGCGTATCAAGTATTGATGCTACATCGATTCCAAGCGCCTGCTCAAGCAGAGGATGCCAAACCATCGACGAAGAATCAGGCTAAAGCTAAATCTAAGAAACGGGTGTCTTCTAAATCGTCCTAACACCAATAGGAACGGAAGCACTCGATAGTTACACTCTTCAACAACGTAGCGTCGCCCTAGGTGGGAGGACGCTACGTTGTTTTTATGTGAGGAAAGTCGGTTTTCAACGTTGGAAAAAAGATTCCCGAAGAAAATAAAGTTTTTTTAGAAAAACAGTTGACGAAAATGCGGGGCGCTGATATATTAATAAACGTCGCTGCTGTTCAAATCTGAACAACAGAAAGCGGATGAAAAAAATAATAAAAAACGGTTGACTTTCAAAAGACAAATCGCTATTATTAAAAAGTCGCTAACACGACAGACACTTGGTCTTTGAAAACTGAACGATGAGGCAAAAATGTTTTACAATTTTTGAATGAAGCGCAAGCTTCGTCATTTTTAAAGAGCTATATCAAATTCTTTGGAGAGTTTGATCCTGGCTCAGGACG
>NZ_JACSLM010000014.1:0-43698 GCF_018618115.1 Exiguobacterium sp. s16
TCCTGAGCCAGGATCAAACTCTCCAAAGAATTTGATATAGCTCTTTAAAAATGACGAAGCTTGCGCTTCATTCAAAAATTGTAAAACTTATTTTTGCCTCATCGTTCAGTTTTCAAAGTTCGTCTATCGCTCATTGGCGACTCTTAAAATAATACAAGTCATCGACACAGTTGTCAACCACTTTTTTTATTCTTTTCCGCTGCCATCAGCGGCAACGTTTATTACTTTACCGCATCCCTAAATAGAACGCAAGACTTTTTGCAAAAGTTTTTCTAAAAAAGTTTTTAGCCTCTTTAAATCGGCAACATTCTCCATAGAAAAACCTCTCGCTCGTAAGAGCGAGAGGTTAAAACGATTCTTTACTGTTGGTGTCTCATCGTCGGGAACAATAGAACATCACGAATCGATGGTGCATTCGTCAACAACATGACGAGGCGATCGATTCCGATTCCAAGACCGCCCGTTGGTGGCATTCCGTATTCGAGCGCCTCAAGGAAATCGTTGTCCAATTCATGGGCTTCGTCATTCCCTGCTTCTTTCTCAAGAAGTTGAGCTTCGAAACGCTCACGCTGATCAATCGGATCATTCAATTCCGTGAAGGCGTTCGCATGTTCACGACGAACGATGAACAATTCGAATCGATCCGTGAAGCGTGGATCTGTATCGTTCTTTTTCGCCAATGGCGATACTTCGACAGGGTGACCTGTGACAAACGTCGGTTGTAACAATGTTTCTTCGACTTTCTGCTCAAAGAATTCATTGACGATGTGACCGAACGTCATATGGTCTTGAATCTCGACACCGTGCTCTTTTGCAAGTGCACGTGCATCTTCATCAGACATCTGTTGCCAGAAATCGACGCCTGTTTCTTCTTTAACCAAGTCGACCATGTGCGCACGTTTCCAACCGACAGCCAAATGAATCGTATCTTCTCCATATTGAACGTCCGTCGTGCCAAGAACTTCTTGGGCTACGTGAGCTACGAGTTCTTCCGTCAAATCCATGATGTCATTATAGTCCGCATACGCTTCATACAATTCAATCATCGTGAACTCTGGGTTATGACGTGTTGAGATCCCCTCATTACGGAAGACACGGCCAATCTCATACACGCGCTCGAGACCACCGACAATCAAGCGCTTCAAATGAAGCTCGATGGCGATTCGCATATATAATTCCATATCAAGTGCATTATGGTGCGTCAAGAACGGACGGGCCGCCGCTCCACCTGCGATTGTATGCAACATCGGCGTTTCGACTTCCAAGTAACCGCGATGGTTCAAGAAATTCCGAATTTCCGAGATGATGCGGCTACGCAGAATAAACGTTTGACGCGAATCGTTATTCGTAATCAAATCCAAGTAGCGCTGGCGATAGCGTTGCTCCACATCTTTTAAACCATGATATTTATCAGGAAGCGGACGAAGTGCTTTTGTTAAGAGTTCAAACTCTTCAACATGAATCGACAATTCGCCGACGTTCGTCTTGAACAACTTCCCTTTCACACCGACGATGTCACCAAGGTCAGATGATTTGAATAAATCGAACGGTTCGTCACCTACGTCATTTTTACGAACGTAAATTTGGATTTGTCCTGTGACGTCTTGGATGTGGGCAAAGAAGACTTTCCCTTTTCCACGTTTCGTCATGATTCGTCCGGCAAGCGTCACTTCGACGTCTTGTTCGGCCAAGGCTTCTTTTTCAATCGCCTCATATTGTTCATGTAATTCACCGGCGTGGGCAGAACGTTCGAACCGACGTCCGAACGGGTCAAGCCCTTGTTCACGCATCTCGGTCATTTTTTCAAACCGAACCTGCATTTGGTCATTCATTTCCAACTCGTGACTCACTACTCCATTCACTCCTCTATACGTATTGGGGATGTCTAATAAAAAACTGTCAGCCTCACGGCCAACAGCACAGCCTAAACCGTTTGCTTGTGTGGTTCACTTTTTCGCCAAACAAGCTTACCACAAATCAATTTTTTTCACTAGTTCACACTTCTTGCATTTGTCGCTCGAGCTGTTCCACAAAATGATACAACACGATGCCAAAAGCATCTCGCGATTCCGTTTCGTTGATTTGCTTCCGAACCGGGCCGCTGCCTTTCAACCCTTTCAAGTACCACGCCGCATGTTGACGCATCTCGCGAACGGCAGTCACTTCTCCTTTGATGGCAATCAATCGATCGAGGTGCAACATACAGATGTCGATTTTTTCACGCGCCGCTGGTTCTGGCGGAAGTTCACCCGTCTCCAAATACTGCACCGTTTGATACAGCATCCATGGGTTACCAAGTGCTGCCCGCCCGATCATGACGGCATCGACACCGTAGTGATCAATCGCATGTTTTGCTTCTTGAGGTGTCGAGATATCGCCGTTACCGATAATCGGAACCGTCGCAATCTTCTTGGCTTCGCCAATCCAATCCCAGTTTGCAGTTCCTTCATATTGTTGAGACCGCGTACGACCATGAATCGCAATCGCCGCCGCTCCTCCAGATTGAGCCGCCCGAACATTGTCGAGAATATAAATATGGTCTTCGTCCCAACCGAGGCGCATTTTGACCGTGACCGGCTTATCCACCGCTTGCGACACGGCGTTCACCATCTCGTAAACTTTGTCCGGGTCAAGCAACCATTTGGCACCCGCCTCACACTTCGTGACTTTCGGGACTGGGCAACCCATATTGATATCGATGATGTCCGCATTCGTGTTTTGATCCACGTACTGGGCCGCTCTGACGAGTGTGTCTTTCGAACCGCCAAAAATCTGAAGGCTGAGCGGCTTTTCCCGTTCATCGACGTACAGCATCCGGAGCGTTCTTGCGTTCTCCAATAAAATCCCTTTATCGCTGACCATTTCAGCACAGACGAGTCCCGCGCCAAATTCTTTAGCGATCAGACGAAACGCAGGGTTTGTCACTCCGGCCATCGGGGCAAGGACGGCGCGGTTCTTTATATCGATGTTACCAATTTTGAACCCTGACACTTCTCCACTTCCTTTGCTAACGTTAAACCGAGCTGACCAATGATTGTAACGGCCCGAGACGGAAGACATCTTGTCGTTCCGACGCAGGAAGGGCTTCTAGCAACGCCCGCACCGTCATTCCCTTTACCTCGACCGCCGGAGCAATCTCCGCGAACGGGGCAAGGACAAAAGCGCGTTCATGCATCCGTGGATGCGGAACAGTTAACTGCTTCGATTGTATATCTTCGCTGTTATAGACCAAGATGTCAAGGTCGATTGTACGCGGTCCATTCTTGAATAGTCGTTCTCTCCCTAGGTCCCGTTCAATCTGTTGGAGTTGAAGCAAGGCTGCTTCCGCAGAAAGGGACGGCTCGACTTCGACGACCATATTATAGAAGGATGGCTGATCTGTGTATCCGACCGGTGCCGTCTCATATACGGATGACTCTTTCGTCACCTGAAGACCGTTTACCGCCATCGCTTGAATCGCTTCTGCCAGATAGTTGGCACGCTCCCCAATGTTCGAGCCCAGCGCTACGTACATCATACGTTCCGTCTCCGTGTCATCTCAATTGCGACTGAGTCATAATGACCCGGGATGGGCGGGTCCGGCTTAATCACTTTGACGGTGACGCTTTGAATCTTGTCGCTGTGGGCCAAAACAGCCGTCGTGATGCGCTCGCCCAGCGCCTCAAGTAGATTGACTGGCTCCCCGGTGACGATGTCTTCCGTCAATTGATAGAGACCGGCGTAGCTGACCCCGTCTGATAAATCATCCGATTGTCCCGCCGGCGCCAAATCCAACTCACACATCAAATCGATGTTAAACCGTTGACCGAGTCGATTCTCTTCTTCAAACACACCGTGATAGCCATAGAAACGCATCCCATTCACAAACATCTTATCCAATTTGTCCGCCTCCCAGCATCGCGTCCATCATGAGTGACGCTCGTTTATTCTCTCGTACGTCATGGACCCGAATCCACGCACAGCCTTTCATGATGCCTAGACACGTCGTCGCCAGTGTCCCTTCCAGTCGTTCTTCGGTCGGTAAATCAAGCGCTTGCCCGATAAATGATTTCCGCGACGTTCCGAGTAACACCGGATAACCGAGGTTCGTGATCACGTCGAGTCGATTCATCAACTCCATGTTTTGCGCATAGTCTTTCGCAAAGCCGATTCCCGGGTCTAACCAAATCATCTCATCCGGCACACCGGCCGCTTGGGCGATTTCAATCGATTCGTACAAGTCACCGACGACCTCCTCAATGAAATGGCCATAATTTCGATTGTCGCGATTGTGCATCAAGATGATGGGAACGTTAAACGCCCGTGCCACTTGTGCCATCGATTGATCGCCCCACTTCGAGCCCCAGACGTCATTGATGATATCGGCCCCGGCTTCTAATGCCGCCTTTGCCACCACCGGTTTGTACGTATCGATCGAGATGAGCACGTCGAGCTCTTGCTTCAGTTGACGAATGACAGGAACGACTCGCTCGATTTCTTCTTCCGCCGAGACGAACCGGGCTCCCGGCCGTGTCGATTCCCCGCCGATATCAATCGCGTCCGCTCCGTCTTGAACGAGTTGCTTGGCGTGAGCGACCGCCTGTTCGAGCGCCGTATACCGTCCTCCGTCCGAAAACGAATCCGGTGTCACATTTAAAATTCCCATGATTTTTGTCATCGCGTTTCTTCCCTTTCAATCGCATGCAACAAGACAGACCAACATGCTTTAAATTTTGCCCCGTCTTTTCCTGGATAGCTGTTCCCGGCATAGTCTGTGATCGGAGCAATCTGTTGAACCGAATTGGTCAACCAAATCTCGTCTGCCTGTGTAAGTTCCGCAAACGTCACATCACGTTCCTTCACATCAAACGTATCCATCACCCAACGTCGCGTGACCCCAGCCAGAGGTCCCGTCGCGAGCGGCGTCGTCCAAAGTTGGTCAGCTTCGACCCAGAAGATATTCGAGACAAGCCCTTCTACGACATGTCCTGAGTCATCGGCGAACAGTCCTTCCGCCTCCCGATCAACAAGCATGCGCTTCCCTAATATATTGTTCATATAATGATGGGATTTTAAGCGGAATGCCGCTTCGGGCCGACTTCTTGGAAACGGGATGGCTTCCAGCCGTTTTTCCGTGGGCTGGATCGATTCCGGTAACGGCTTGACGAGCAGTGTCACGTTTGGACGAGTGTAGCGTCCGTCGTAGAGTCCAAGTGGCGCCACCCCCGCGGACACGTTCAAGCGCACATACAGGTTCGGGGTCCCGTTTTGACGAACGACGTCTTGAATCGCCTGCTCCATCTCTTGTTTCGTATACGGTAAATCAATCCATAGTTCCGCTAAGCTCTTTTCGAGACGTTCCCAGTGAAGGCCAAACAAGAACGGGGTGCCATTGAACGTTCGAAACGTCTCGAATAGGCCCATCCCATATAAAAATCCGTGATCTTCCACCGGAATCGTTACTTCAGAGCTGCCCCGCAGTTCGCCGTTATGCCAAAGCCACATGACGATACACCTCGACGAAATTACGAATCATGTCTTTGCCGTGTTCTGTCAAAATCGCTTCTGGATGAAACTGGACCCCTTCAATCGGTAACGTTTCATGCCGGAGTGCCATAATTTCTCCCAGGCTCGTCTCGGCCGTGACTTTCAAGCACGGCGGTAACGCATCTCGTTCGACCGCGAGCGAATGGTAGCGTGTCACGATTGTCTGTTGCGGGATGCCGTTAAACAGCGTGTTTCCGTCATGTTGAATCGCTGACGTCTTGCCATGCATGAGCCGCTCGGCATGGACGACTTTCCCGCCGAGCGCTTGAGCAATCGCTTGATGTCCGAGACAGACGCCAAGAATTGGGATGCGACCGGCAAACGCCTGAATCGCGTCGATGCTGATACCCGCCTCACTCGGTGTGCACGGACCAGGCGAAATGACGAGATAACTTGGGGCGAGCGCTTCAATTTCCTCGATCGTGATGTCATCGTTACGACGGACGACGAGTTGTTCACCGAGCTCCCCAAAGTATTGAACTAAATTGTATGTGAACGAGTCATAGTTATCGATGAGTAAAATCATACTGTCGCCTCCGTCATTTCTTTCGCCGTCCATAGCGCTTTCGCCTTGGAAAGTGATTCGGCGTACTCCGCTTCAGGATCCGAATCAATCACAATCCCGGCACCAGCCTGAACATGGGCGATTCCGTCCTTCACGACCATCGTCCGAATCGTGATGTTGAACACGAGGTCATCATCCCAACTAAGCCAGCCGTATGAGCCGGTGTAAATCCCACGCCGGACCGGTTCGAGTTCCTCGATGATTTCCATCGTCCGGATTTTCGGCGCCCCGGTGATGGTGCCGCCCGGGAACATCGCGCCGAGTGCTTCGGCTCCCGATACGCCGTCCCGCATCAGACCGCGCACGTTCGAGACGATATGTTGGACGTGCGAGTACTTCTCGATGACCATCAGTTCATCGACATGCACTGTCCCGTAAGCCGCGACTTTGCCCAAGTCGTTTCGTTCCAGGTCGACGAGCATGACATGTTCGGCCCGCTCTTTCTCATTGTCGAGCAGCGTCCGAGCCAGTTCCAGATCCTCTGCCTCATCCCGGCCTCGCGGTCTCGTTCCGGCGATCGGGCGGGTCGAGATGGCGGCGCCATGTTTTTCAATCAACAGTTCTGGTGAAGCCGACACCATCGTGAGCGAGTCGTCAACGAAATAACCCATATACGGTGAAGGGTTCACTTTCCGGAGCGTGTCGTAGATGTGACGCGGGTGTGCGACAAGCGGTTCCGACTGCCGGACGCTCAAGTTCACTTGGAACACATCGCCCTCGACGATGTAGTCTTGAATCTTTTGCACGGCCGCAACGAATTCATCCTGTGACAGCGAACGGGATCGCTCGACCGTTCCACTCGTAAGCGGCGGAAACGCATAATGTGTTTCTGTTCGCCAGAGGGCGGCAAAGCGCTCGAGCTTCGCCTCCGCTTGCTCATCGGCCGTGACCATCACGTATAAAAGCGATTCTTCTTCATCGAAGACCGCTACTTCATCGAACAACAAGAACGAGACGTCCGGTGTTGCCAAATCGTCTTCCGCTTGCCGTGGTAAACGTTCGAGGGTACGGGCTACATCATAGCTCACATAACCGATCATCCCGCCGAAAAATGGGGGAGCACCTGCTGGCCGCTCGGTGGCGTACCGGGTCCGAATTGTTTCGACGATGTCGAGCGGGGCACCGTAAAGTGTTTCCGTCGCCTCTGATGTCTCGAGCGTTCCGATCCCATCTTTCACGTGAAGCGAAGCGAACGGCTCAATCCCGGCCATCGTATAGCGGCCGGCGCGTCCGCTCTCTAACCACGCATAGTGCTTCTTCCCTTCAGTTAATGTCATATACGTGTCGTACATCTTCTCTTTTGTCATGCGCATGGTTTTGAACGCTGTTTGTCTCACGCCACATTCCCCCGTTCCACTGATTCATGCCTTTAATTGTACACAAGAAAAGGCAGTTACCGAAAGAAGTTGTCTCCCGGTAACTGCCGTTTGTTTACGAGCGTACGCTATCTGATTCTTCATCGAATTGATAGAGCGGTGTGCTGAGGTAGCGTTCTCCGTTTGACGGGATAATCGCCAACACGTTTTTTCCTTTACCGAGACGTTTCGCCGTATCGACAGCGGCTGCGATCGCCGCCCCAGATGAGATGCCTCCGAGCACGCCGTTCGTTTTGGCCGCAAGACGTGCGTATTCGAACGCCTGATCGGTCGTGATTTGAAGGACACCTTCATAAATCTCCGTATCGAGAATCGACGGGATGAACCCGGCCCCGATCCCTTGGATTTTATGCGGGCCTGGTTTACCACCCGACAAGACCGGTGAATCGACCGGTTCGACCGCTAAGATTTGAACGTTCGGATAGTGGGCTTTCAACACTTTACCCGCTCCCGTGATTGTTCCGCCTGTCCCGACGCCGGCGATGAACGCATCGACTTGAAGGCCTGACGCATCGAACGCGTCGACGATTTCAGGTCCCGTCGTCATCTCGTGCACGTTCGGGTTGGCTTCATTGTTAAACTGCTGCGGGAGGAAATAACCGTTTTGTTCAGCCTCTTCCGTCGCACGGCGAATCGCTCCGCCCATCCCTTCAGGACCCGGCGTCAAAATAAGTTCGGCGCCGTAGCCACGAAGCAAATTGCGACGTTCCATGCTCATCGTTTCCGGCATGACCAAAATCGCTTTATAGCCTTTGGCCGCACTGACCATGGCGAGACCGATTCCCGTGTTCCCACTGGTCGGTTCGATAATCGTATCTCCTGGTTTCAAGACCCCTTCTCGTTCCGCCGCTTCAATCATAGCGAGCGCAATCCGGTCTTTTACGCTAGAGCCCGGGTTCATATACTCCAATTTTAAGTAAACCGTGGCATCTTCAGCGCCAGTCAATCCATTCAACTTCACAATCGGTGTCTTTCCAATCAAGTCTGTTACTGAATCTACGATACGCATTTTATTTCCTCCTCCATAATTCCGACTATTCCGATATTGTAATCATACCCTATCAGATTCAAAATATGCAATTTGGAGCAAAGCGGTCAGCGTGCTTGTTGTTTCATCGTTTCTAATTGTTCCGCCGAGAAGTGGTATTTCTCGCCACAGAAGTGACAAACCGCTTCAGCGCCGCCATCCTCTTCAATCATGTGACGAATCTCTTCGGCACCGAGCCCGATAATCGCGCTTTCCATACGGTCGCGACCACATGTGCAATTGAATTGGACCGGCTTTTGATCCAACACTTCGAGGCTGTCGCCAAGGAGCATATGGAGCATCTCTTCCGGTGTCTTCTCTTCTCCGATGAGCACCGACACTGGCGGGAACGTTTTGAGCGCCTGCTCAAGCGCTTGAATCGTCTCTTCTGACGCATCCGGCATCAATTGAACGATAATGCCACCGGCCGCAAGAATCGATTCATCTTCCGGGAGGACGAGCACACCCGCACCGACGACTGACGGCACTTGTTCTGACGTCGCGAAGTAGTACGTGAAGTCTTCGCTAATCTCACCCGTTTGAATCTCAGACGAGCCGCCGACAAAATCTTTTAAACCGAGGTCTTTAATCACCGAAATCGTCCCGCGTCCGACGGCTTCACCGACTTTCAGCTTCGTCAAACCGTGATCATTCACGAACGTGCCGCCTTCGACACGAGGATGTGACACGTAACCGCGCACGTCTCCCGCCGTATCAGCATCGACGATGATTTTCCCGATCGGTCCATCGCCTTCGACTTTGAGCGTCACGCGAGCGGCGCCTTTTTGCATCGCACCAATCATCGTCCCGATCGTCATCGTGCGGCCGAGCGCTGCTGAAGCGACCGGTGTCGTCTGGTGACGGAGTTGCGTTTCAAAGATCGTTTTCGTCGTCCGGACGGCAAACGCGCGGACTTCCCCGTTGAACCCGAGGGCACGGACGAGGTAATCGGCTTTCATTTGGTCAAGTAATGCTTGTTGTTCTGGTTGAATCATATCGAGTAACTCCTTTAAGTTTATTTCTGGTTGCGCTCATAGATGAGACGAAGCCCATCGAGCGTTAAAAATGAATCGACGACATCAATCGTCTCGGCATGCTCGCTAATCAAACGTGCGAGACCGCCTGTGGCGATCACGGTCGCTTCTCCGACTTCACGCTTCATGCGGCCGACAATGCCATCGACTTGTGCGACATAGCCGTAATACGTCCCGGACTGCATCGCTTGAATTGTATTTTTCCCAACGACCGTAGGTGGCGTCGCAAGCTCGATACGAGGTAATTTAGCCGCCCGTTGGTAGAGCGCCTCGACCGAGATCATGATACCCGGCGAGATAATTCCTCCGTGATAGCGGCGATTCTCATCGATATAGCAGTATGTCGTCGCCGTACCGAAATCGACGATGATGAGCGGTCCATCATACTTGGCGATTCCAGCGACCGCGTTAACGATTCGGTCCGCTCCGACTTCGCGCGGATTGTCGACATGAATGTCGAGACCGGTTTTCACGCCGGGACCGACGACGATTGGCCGGACGTTGAAATAACGTTGCGACATCTGCTCGAGCGGAAAGATGACCGGTGGGACGACCGAAGATAGAATCACGCCGTCAATCTGATCGAACGAAACGTTCGAATGATCGAACAGCGATTTCACGAGCATGCCGTATTCATCGGTCGTTTTCGTGCGGTCGGTCGAGATGCGCCAATGATGGACGAGCGTCTCGCTGTCATACATCCCAAGGACAATATTTGTATTCCCAACATCAATCACTAAAATCATGATAGCGTTCCTCACTTTGTTGTCAATTACAGTTCGCTCGAATTATAACACGAAAAAAGACGAATGCCTTGTTTAGGGCATTCGTCTCTTACACTTAGCGTGATTCGTTGTTCGGGCGTTCCGTCGGCGTCGCTTCCGGCTTATCGCCTTCAGGGACAACGTCCGGCTTCGCTTCTTGAACGACTCCAGGCTGATCGATGACTTGTCCGTGCTTGACGGCCGCCTCATCTTTCTTCGCTTCGTCGCTTGCATCATCTTTCGATGGTTCAGACGGCTCTTCCGGTTCGTGCGGAAGGTATTCGCGCGTCTTGATCAAGTGACGAATCTGTTTCGAATCGAGCGTCTCGACTTCGAGCAACGTCTTCGCGACGAGCTCAAGATCGTCTTTACGATCCGTCAAGATTTGTTTCGCTTTGGCGTAACAACGGTTGATGATATCACGAATCTCGAGGTCGATGTCTTGTGCAATCGCATCCGAGTAGTTCTGTTCCGTTTGGAAGTCACGGCCGAGGAAGACTTGTCCACCATGGTTTGACCCAAGTTGGAGCGGCCCGAGCTTATCGCTCATCCCGTAATCCATGACCATCTTCCGGGCGATACCAGTCGCACGTTGGAAGTCATTACTTGCTCCTGTTGACACTTCACCGAAGATGACGTCTTCCGCCACGCGGCCCCCGAGGAGACCGACGATTTTATCTTCAAGCTCAGGTTTCGTCATGAAGTAGCGATCTTCTTTTGGAAGCATGACGACATAGCCGCCTGCGTTACCGCGAGGAACGATCGTCACTTTATGCACTTCATCTGCATTCTCAAGTTCAATCCCGATAATCGTATGACCCGCTTCATGATAGGCGACGATTTGTCGTTCTTTCTCCGAGATGACACGGCTCTTCTTAGAAGGACCGGCGATGACGCGGTCAATCGCTTCCTCGACATCCACGACTGATACCGCTGAACGGTCAGACCGGGCTGCGACGAGCGCTGCTTCGTTCAATAAGTTTTCAAGGTCGGCACCTGAGAATCCAGGTGTCCGCTGCGCGATCGACTTCAAGTCGACAGTCGAATCAAGTGGCTTGTTGCGGGCGTGAACTTTGAGTACCGCTTCACGGCCTTTAACATCCGGACGATCAACCGTGATTTGGCGGTCAAAACGGCCTGGACGAAGAAGGGCCGGGTCAAGAATATCCGGACGGTTCGTCGCGGCAATCATGATGATCCCTTCGTTGTCACTGAATCCATCCATCTCGACAAGAAGTTGGTTAAGCGTTTGTTCACGCTCGTCATGTCCACCACCGAGGCCAGCGCCACGTTGACGTCCGACCGCATCGATTTCATCGATAAAGATGATACACGGTGCGTTCTTTTTCGCATTCTCGAACAAGTCACGTACACGTGACGCCCCGACACCGACGAACATTTCGACGAAGTCAGAACCTGAGATTGAGAAGAACGGTACACCGGCTTCTCCTGCAGCTGCACGAGCGAGCAATGTTTTACCTGTTCCCGGAGGACCGACAAGCAAGACACCTTTCGGAATCCGTGCCCCGAGTTTCGAGAACTTACGTGGGTCTTTCAAGAATTCAACGACTTCGATGAGCTCTTGCTTCTCTTCATCCGCTCCGGCAACGTCTTCAAACGTCACACGGCGCTTCTCTTGATCGTATAATTTCGCCTTCGATTTCCCGAAGTTCATCACACGACCACCACCACCGCCACCTTGGGCTTGGTTGAGCAAGAAGAAGAATAAGATGAAGATGATGATGAACGGTAAGATCGCGAATACGATGCTGAACCAGCTACCACTCGACTCTGCTTCTTCGATTTGGATGTCGGTATCCGCGCGAAGTGACGAGAGCACTTCGGCGTATTCGGCCTCGTTGGCCGGGATATTCGTTTCAAAACGCTGATCTTCGTCTCCTGTTAGATCTCCTGTAATTGAGATGGCTCCCGGAATTTCTTGTACGGTTGCCGTTTCAATCCGACCTTCTTCCACATATTCCAAGAACTTCGAATACGTAAGCGTCTCGCTCTGGCTATTCGGGTTTTGTAAATATTGAAGGAACAAGATCAAGGCTAGGAAAATCACACCGAAAACTAAGGTGTTTTTCACTGCACGATTCATTCTCTGCCTCCTATTCCGAGAAACGATGTTCTCGCCCATTCAGTATATGTGTATACTTTGGGTATTTCTTTTATCTTAACACGACGCATTTTCAAAAGAAAAACGTTAGCCCCCGTAAATGCTCGGCTTGAGCACACCGACGTACGGAAGGTTACGATATTTCTCTTCGTAATCGAGACCATAGCCGACAACAAACTCGTGCGGAATAACGAAACCGCTATAATCTGCCGACAATCCGTTCTTGCGGCCCGTCGGTTTATCGAGAAGCGTCACGATTTTAACCGATTTGGCTTTGCGGTACTTGAGCAAGTCGACGAGATAGCCGAGCGTGAGTCCACTATCAATGATATCTTCTACAATCAAGATGTCGCGTCCTTCTACAGATGTATTTAAATCTTTCTCAATTTTAACTTCACCCGTCGATGACGTTCCGCCATGGTACGTCGACACGTCCATGAAATCCATTTCTAAATGGATGTCCATTTCTTTGACGAGGTCTGACATGAATGGCATCGCACCTTTTAACACACAGACGAGGAGTGGGAACTCTTCTTTATATTCTTCGCTAAGTGTTGTAGCGAGTTCTTTCACTTTACCTTGAATCTCTTCGCTTGAAATCAGTACTTTCTCCATATCGTTCATTAATGACATCTTAAAATCCTCCTCTTTCTTATCCGACACAATCATCATTTTACCATTAATCGTGGGCACATCGCACCCGACTTATCCGGAAAATCGGAAACTCTTACCCCTACTATAGCGATAATCCGTCCCGTTGCGTCAACTACCAATGGGACAAAAGGCCGTTTTTCTCGCGGAATCTTCGCGTCAATGAAGATGCGGGCGACTTTTTTCGTCCCGATGGACAGTTTCATCGCGTCCCCAGCCTCGACAGAACGGATGATCAACGGCAACTCGATCGCCTCGAGCGGGATGCCATGTGCCTCTTCGACGATTTCAAGTGAAAATCGACTCTCACCGAACGTTACGCATGCTGGGAACGTCGTCACCACTAGTTCAGTCGGGAGAGGCAGCGGTCGATCGGTTATCTGCAATGACAAGTTTCCACCTTGTTTCCAAAGTTGCCACGGACCTTCTAAATCAAAGTGTCCTGACCCTCGTGGATTCTCAAGAAGACGTTCCATCGCTTCTCCTACCTCTACCCCATATCGAGTAGAGAGCAATCGCCCCACGACGTGTCGCTCAAACCGATCTAAACCGAGCACGTCGTCTAGTTTCACATGAAACGCTTTCATCTCAAAATGAACTGAGGTATCCATCCATATCTCCATCCGTCGATAACGAGCGTCCCATAGTTCGCGCTGACGCCTTGCCGTCTCGCTCACGACGTAAACGAGATCCGGTCGAGAGGCGAGGAGTTGCGGGACGAGCTGATGCCGCAGCTTGTTTCGTAAGTAATCCGCTTCGGCATTGCTCGCATCTTCTCGCCATTCGAGACGATGTCGATTGGCGTAGGCAATCAGTTCTCGTTTCGTTTCCGATAGGAGCGGGCGGACGAGCTCCCCTCCTGCAAACGGACGACATTCGGGAATTCCTGTTACTTCGACGACGTTACGGTGTAGTTGAATGAGAACCGTCTCGAGTTGATCGTCCGCATGATGAGCCGTCATCAGTTGTGTATACCCGAACGCACGCATGACTTCTTCAAAGAATGCATAACGTGCTGTCCGGTAAGCAGCTTGTGAACCACCGTTCGGGAAAGTGAGCCGTTTGCCATGAAACGGCACGTCGTACGAGTCGGCAAGACGTCGCACAAATTCATACTCTTCATCCGACTCGAGACGCAATCCGTGGTGGACGTGGACCACCCCGATCTCAAGACCGCTCTGGACGGCACGGTCTAACAAGACGACCGAATCGACTCCACCTGACACAGCAATCAATACTTTCGTCATCCGTCGCCCTCCTTGATATAACAAAAGAAGCCATCTCGAGTGAGATGGCTTCTTTTCGCTTAGGTAAGTGACCCGTACGGGATTCGAACCCGTGTTACCGCCGTGAAAGGGCGGTGTCTTAACCGCTTGACCAACGGGCCTAAATAAAATGGTAGCGGCGGAGGGAGTCGAACCCACGACCTCACGGGTATGAACCGTACGCTCTAGCCAGCTGAGCTACACCGCCATGTTATTGTTGTGTCCTAAGCACATTTTCTATAATAACCAGTACCCACGCCAGTGTCAATTCTTTTTTAAAAGTTTTTTCACAAAAAAATCGTGTATAGTGTCGTCTTATCCACTATACACGATTTTCAGTTCGTTGTGTATCACGCTTCTGACGTCGTCAGCCGATATTTTTTCTTCCAGGCAATGTGGAAATAACCCCAAAGCAAGAAGAAACAAATAGCCGATACAAACGCTAGATATACAATGGCTTGTTGCAAATAACTCCAACCGTCCGCTGACAAAATCTCTTTATAACCAGCAACCGTATACGTCATCGGCAACCAGGCGTTGAATGGTTGTAACGCGCTCGGAATGAGTTCGAGCGGGAACGTTCCGGCCGACGTCGTCAGTTGCAGGATCAATAGGACGATGGCCACGAAACGACCTGGGTTCCCGAGTGTCGTGACGAGCAATTGTACGATCAACAAGAAAGTGATGCTGACGAGCCAACTGAATCCGAAGAACTGCAACGGTGCCTCGACTTCAAGTCCGAGTAGCATGACCATCGCCACATCTAAGACAAGCGCTTGAACAAAGCCGACCACGAGTAGGACACCCGATTTCGAGACGAGCCACGACAGGCTGCGTTTCGGCTTACCAGCCGGATCGTACAGCGGGTAGACGATGGATAACAAGAGCGCCCCGACGAATAGACCGAGTGACATGAAATACGGTGCAAAGCCCGTTCCGTAGTTCGGCACCTTATGAATCGAGTCGTTGACGACTGTGACCGGTCCGGCCATCATGTCAACGTTATCGTCTCGAATGTCGATTGCGGCTGCTTCGGCCCCATCGGCGAGCGCGTCCCGTAACTTGCTGTTGCCAGCCGCAAGTTCGGACACTCCGTCTGCGAGCTGGTCGCTACCTGACTGAAGGTCTTTACCGCCCTCTGCCAAACGTACAGCGCCGTCCGCAAGTGTGTCCGTTCCGTCACCCGCACTCTTCGCTCCGTCCGCGAGTTTTGAACTTCCTTCTGAAAGAGCTCCTGTCGCTTCGGTCAGACGGTCACTACCGGTCGCAAGTTCGGACGTCCCGTCTTTCAACTCCCCGACCCCGGCATTTATTCGGTTGCTCGCGGCAGCCAGCTCTTTCGAACTCGTAGCGGCCGTTTGAGCCCCTTGTTCCACTTGTGTCGACCCATCCGCTAACGCCTGTGCCCCGCTTGCGAGCTCGGCTTGTCCGTCACGTAACGTCGCCAGTCCCGAAGCAAGTTCATTGGCACCGGCCTCTGCTTGCGTCAATCCGTCACCGAGCGCGGCCTGTCCTTCTTTCACACGCGTCGCTCCCGCTGCCAGTTCATCGAACCCGGCTGCGGTCGCTGTTTGACCTTCCGCCAATTGGGCTACGATCGCCTGTAGCATCTCTGGTGAAGCAGGTTGCCCTGCCTCGGCGAGTGCTGCCAGCTGGGTGATCAACTGGTCTTGGCTGGCCAACATCTCCGTCTTCATCTGACCGATTCCGGCCATGAGTTCCGCCTCACCTGCCAATAGAGCAGCATTGCCTTCTTTCGCCGCTGTCATCGCGGCCGCCAACTCATTCGAACCGGCGCTTAATTGATCACTGCCGTCCTTCGAACGCTGAATCCCAGCCGCGAGTTGTTGAACGCCTTGATTGAGAGAAGCCGTCCCGCTGTGCAATTCCTCCAACTTCGAAGCGAACGTGTCTGTCCCTTCGACGAGTTGGTTCGTCCCGTCTTGAAGGGCGGACGCCCCGTCATTCACTTGACGAGCCCCGTCTGATAAGGCGGCACTGCCATCATGTACTTGTCGGCTTCCGTTCGCCAACTCGGTCGTCCCTGCCTCGAGTTGCGCGACACCTTTATTCAATTGACTCGCTCCGTCGGCCAACTCCTGTTGTTTCGAAGCGAGCAGCGCAGTCCCGTCGGCCAACTCGGTCGCGCCGTTCTCGGCCGTCTTCGAACCGTCTGCTAGTTTCGCAGCCCCGGTTGCGGCGTCATCGAGCCCAGAAGCGGCATCTTGAATTCCGTCACGCATCGCGCTGACGTACTGTTTGGCGACCTCGGTCGATAGTTCGCCTTTCACTTGTTCCATCGCCGAACCTCCGATTTGAGCCGCTAAAAAGTTATACGACTCATTGGCGATGTATTTCAGTTCGAGCTTCTCCGGCTCTTTATCGAGCGCGGTCGTCGCTTTTTCCGAGAAATCCGCCGGGATCTCAATCGCCATGTAATAGTCATGGTCGTCCAATCCTGACTCAGCCTCTCGTTTTGTCGTCTCGACAAATTCGAACGCATCAGATGTCTTTAATTTCTCTACGAGTTCATCACCGATAGTCAGTTGTTTCCCATCGAACGTTGCACCCTGGTCCTCGTTCACGAGTGCCACCGGCAAGTCTTCCATTTGTCCATACGGGTCCCAAAAAGCCCATAAAAACATCCCGGCATACATAAGCGGCACGAGCGCGACCGCGAGAATCGGAATCCATACCCGTCGATCTTTCCCGATACTGCGCCATTCTGCTGTCCACAGTTTCCATCCATTCATTTCAACTCTCACCTTTCACTTATAAAACATAACTATTTTTTCATGTTCCCTATTGTGCTCGCTTCCTTTCAAAAATGCAACCCTTTTTAGTTATTTTTCATAACAAAAAAATAGACGACAAAAAACCACAGACTGTGACAGTCTGTGGTTCGTCGTCTTTATTGTTACGAGTAGAAGCTGATGGTTTACGAAGGGTTACCCGCGCTTGGCTCCACGTCCACCGCGTTTTGAGTCGGTTTGACGTTTTAACGTTGTCAAGCGCTCGTCGCTATCTTTCAAGAACTTGCTCATCAACGTATCGAACGTTTCTGGTTCACGGCGTACTTCACGACGTCCGCCGCCACCACGTGGACCGCCACCGCGAGGACCGCCGCCACCGCGTGGGCCACCTTGTCCTGGACCACCTGGGCGTGGGCCGCCTTGACCCGGGCCACCTGGGCGTGGGCCACGAGAGAAACGCTCGCCGGCTGGGCGCTCTGGGCGTTCACTGACAGGACGATCGACGGCCTTTTTGATAGACAACCCGATTTTGCCATCGTTTTCGACGTTCAAGATTTTGACCGTCACTTCTTGACCGACCGTTAGAACCTCATTGATGTCTTTGACGTAAGAATCTGCCACTTCACTGATGTGCACCAAACCCGTTTTGCCATTTGGAAGCTCTACGAACGCTCCGAAATGCGTAATCCCTGTAACCTTACCTTGTACCTTGCTTCCTACTTCAATTGACATAAAATAATGTACTCCTTTTTTGATTGATTCCCTACAATTATACGAGTCGATTCGTCAACGGTCAACGAACCCACTTATTCCTCTGGTGAGAAGTAAAAAATAATCTCGCCATCTTTCGAGAACAACAACTCGTTGCGCGCTAGATTGGCGATGTATTCTTCGTCTTGTAAACGCTCGACCTGCTCTTTTAGTTCTGACTGTTCGTCCTTCGTTTCCCGAAGTTCGACTTGCGCTTCATTTTGTTTCCGTTCTTGCTCGGACACATATCCGACTTTCGAGAAGTAACTCTGACCGATGAAGACAATCATCAACAAAAAGAGAAGCGAGGCTGCAGCCAGGCGGCGTCGAAGATGGATACGTTGCCGGTTCTGTTCTTTTTCCAGCTGTTCTCTTCGTTCATCAAGAGCCCGAATCCGCTGTTTGCGTTCCATCGGGTTACGTCCATTCATCGAATCACCTTCCTCCTGTCCTGTTACGTTCAGTATACCTTTTTTTTACGCTTCCGTACCACTGTTCACCTTTTCTTCTTTGAGCAAGCGGTACATTTCTTTCGCGTCCTCTTTTCGAGCATGCTCGGCAATCGAGTCGATGACAACCGTGACGAGCTTGTTTCCGAAGCGAATTTGCAACTCGTCACCGACTTTGACGTCCGTGCTCGCTTTCGCCACTTGTCCGTTCAACTGAATTCGGCCTTGGTCGGCGACTTCTTTCGCCAATGTGCGCCGTTTAATCAAACGGGATACTTTCAAAAACTTGTCTAATCTCATAATCCCTTCTCCTTCGCTTCATCCCAGAGCCGATCCATCTCGTCGAGCGTCATCTCGTCGAGGGAGCCGTTCGCTTCAATGTATTCGAATCGTCTCTTAAATTTTTGGTTGGTCCGTTCGAGCGCCTGCTCAGCGTTCAACTTGAAATAGCGCGCCACGTTGACGATTGAGAACAGGACATCGCCAAGTTCTCGTTCATCTTCCGGCTGACTTCTCCACTCGCGGAGTTCTTCTTCCAACTTCTCGAACGCACCTTGAACATCGTCCCATTCGAAACCGACTTGTGCAGCTTTTTTCTGCAACTGCTCGGCCCGCATCAACCCGGGTTGAGTCATGAGGACACCATCTAGCTGCGATTTTCTTTTTTCCCCTTTTTCCACTTGTTTAATCGCATTCCAATTCGTCACGACATCATCGGCATCGTTTACTGTCACGTCACCGAACACGTGGGGGTGACGGCGGACCATCTTCTCGCTGACGGCGCCAATGACGTCCCGGATATCAAAATAGCCTTCGTCCGCCCCGATTTGGGCGTGGAGCATGACTTGAAGCAAAACGTCACCGAGCTCTTCGACAATGGCATCATCGTCTTCCGCGTCAATCGCTTCAATCAACTCATATGCTTCTTCAAGCAAATATTTGCGGAGCGACTCGTGCGTCTGCTTCCGATCCCATGGGCACCCGTCCGGTCCGCGGAGCGTCGCAATGATATGCTTCAACGTCGAAAACTCGCGCGCCAAATGCGTCTCATCCATGAGCGGCGGCACATAGAGCGTCGTCAAGTTGTCGACTTCTGCCACGCGGTCCATCTCGTAGAGCGGGATTTCACTGACCCGCTCGCGTTTCGTCCCGGCGGCCGTCACGAGTTTAACGATGTGCTCATCTGGATAACGTTCCATCAACTGGACTTTCACGTCTCCGGCCACGAACCCATCATACACTTGGCCAATCAACACATGTTGGGTCACTTGAATCCGTTCCACATCGAGCGCGGTCGCATCAAGCAATTGGAAGCCGTTAATCGGATCGATGCGCAGGGCTTGGAACATGGCGTCCAAAAAGCTCTGACCGCCGAGAAACGTGACGTCCGCACCTTGCTCGACGAGCAGTTCGACGGTCCGCTCCGCTACGAACGGATGACCTGGTACAGCATAGGTGATGGCCAACTCCTCACTCTTGTCGAGCAACGTCTCAACGATTTTGGCATACACTTCCTCAAACGTATCGCACGACTCGTAAATCGAGTCGAACGATTCAAAGTGGACCCCTTCCGTCTCCAGCTCTTGAACGACCGGATGTTCTTTCGTACGCAACCAAACGAGAGGTTGCTGTTTCAAATGACGATAGACACCGAGCGGCAATTGCTCGAGTTCGCCGGACCCGAGGCCGACGACCGTAATTCCGTAACTCATATCAGTTCTCCTTTTTCTCTAGCAGATTGATGAGACGACCTCCGAACGGGATCATTTCCCACTCGTCTATCGTCAAGATTTGTTCTTTCCATAACCGCCAGACATAACTGCCAGCCCCGACTACGAGCATAAAGCCGAGCCAAGCGAGAGCATCGAGACGATTTGGCAGCCAGTTCATTATGATGACATTCAAACCGAACAAGACACCCCCCATTGGCGCCACCGTTTTGATGAGACGCCCATAGTGTCGAAATCGGAGCATGCCAAGCGGAATGATTTGATCGAGCCGATTGAAATTGAAGGCGGCCATCGTTAAAAAGGCAAGGGATGTCCCGAGGGCAGCCCCTTCGATGCCATAGGGAGGGACGAGCCACAGATTGCTGACGAGTTTGACACCGATCGCGAGAATCATACCGACAGCGGCCGTCCGTTCCCGGTCAATCGCCTGTAGGCACGTCATACTCGCCACGGCAAGCGAAGCAGCAAACGTACTTGTCGCCAACAGAACGAGTGCCATTGTCCCAGCGGCATTTTCGAATAAGGCAATGTTTAATGGAAGCATGACACCCATCAAGCCGATGGTCGCCGCTGCGGCGACTGTCGTCGTCACACGGATCATCGAGCTGAGTCCGGATGACGTCGCCTCGACACGACCAGCCCGGTAATGGCGCACCAAATTTGGCACGTTCGCCATCCCGAGAGCCGTCGTGAAAAGAATCGCAAATTGAACGAGCGGATAACCTCGGTCAAATACCCCTTTCCCGACTTTCGCGGCGTAGTCTCCACCCATCAGATTGACAATCGTGAATGAGTCGACGAGCTGCATCCATAAAATCCCGAGCGAGGCGAAGCCAACGGCAAAGCCGGTCGTCAGTAAAATCCGAAGGACAGACCGCAACGTCGCACGTTGGACCGGGACGACCCGCAGCTTCTTCGCCCACAACGATAAGATGATAATCGCCACCACACCTCCGACGAGCGTCGCCGCGTACGCGTACCGGCTCAGCGTATAGGCGTCTTGTCCAAAGCGGACGCCAATCA
This sequence comes from Exiguobacterium sp. s16, assembly GCF_018618115.1. Classification (NCBI taxonomy): domain Bacteria; kingdom Bacillati; phylum Bacillota; class Bacilli; order Caryophanales; genus Exiguobacterium; species Exiguobacterium sp. s16. Next base: position 21,036 of record NZ_JACSLM010000014.1, read on the forward strand.
ACAGAGCGACGAGCAGAACTGTGACACGGACAAGGTTCTCGAGCACTTGCGAGATGGCGCTTGGCCTTAAGTCATCGACCGATTGGAACGAACCGCGGAGCACCGCCAACGCGGGCATAAGCAAATAGCTGAGGCTGATCACGCGTAACGTCGGTGCGAGCTGCATGTCACCGAGAAGACGGGCAATCGCCGGTGCGAGCATCCACATCGCGACGACAAGGGCGAAGCCGAGGCCGAGTAAGACATAAAAACTCCCCCACAACACCTCGAGCTTGCGTCTCGGCCCTTGGGCCCCGACACCAATTTTCGCAATCACGACCGGCATCGCATACATGCCGAGCGAGGCGACGATCGCAGCAAACGGGTATACCGTCTGATAGGCGTATAAGCCAAAGTCTCCCGCGATGTTTTGGTACGGGACCCGATAAGCGAAGCTGATGAATTTTGAAAGATAACCCGCAAGCGCAAATAAGATGACCCCGGTCGCAAATTTACTTGGCGACCGCATGGGCCAACCTCTTCACAAGCTCCTCGAGTACCGTATCGGCATCGTTCAACAGTTCGATGACCGGCATCCTGCCGCTAAGCGACAACTTGAGAGCACCGTTGTCTTGACCGACGCCAAGTTTCCGACCGAGCGGCATCGTCCACTCCATGAACGACGGCACGTCGAGCGCTGTCGTCGATTCGAGCGACAATACCATCTCAATGCGACCCGGCGTCTGTTTGATGCGGGCCACTTTCGCCATTTCCCCATAAATGCGCAGACGCGTCAGTTGGATGAGGAGGGCGACAGGCTCTGGGAATTCCCCGAACCGTTCGATCAACTCGTCTTGGAGGGCGAACAGCGCCTCTGGTGTATCGACATATTTGAAGCGCTTGTACATCTCGATTTTCAATTCGCTGTCTGACAAATACTCGTCCGGGATATACGCGTCCGCTTGGAACGCAATCTCCGGTTTGAAGACGACTTGTTTCGCCTGGCCGCGCATCCGGTCTTTCCGTTCTTCGATGGCTTCGGACAACATTTGCGAGTATAAGTCGAATCCGACCGAATCGATGAACCCGGACTGTTGAGCCCCGAGCAGATTGCCGGCACCGCGAATCGATAAGTCGCGCATCGCAATCTTGAACCCGCTCCCGAGCTCCGTGAACTCCTTGATGGCCTGTAGCCGGCTCTCCGCGACCTCGGTTAAGCGTTTATCTTTCCGATACGTGAAGTAGGCGTAGGCGATTCGGTTGGAACGACCGACACGACCGCGCAACTGGTACAACTGTGACAGCCCCATCTTGTCCGCATCGTGGACGATGAGCGTGTTCACGTTCGGAATATCGATGCCGGTCTCGATGATCGTCGTCGAGACGAGCACGTCGGCTTCTCCTTCGAGGAAGCTGATAAGCTGGCTCTCGAGTTCAGTCTCGGTCATCCGACCGTGCGCCGTCGCGATCCGCGCTTCCGGTAACAAAGCGCGAATCTCTTCAGCCTTCCGCTCGATACCTTCGACCCGGTTATAGAGGAAGAACGCCTGCCCGCCTCGCGCGAGTTCACGCTCGAGTGCCTCACGCAAGACGATACCGTCATATTCCATGACGTACGTCTGCACCGGGTAGCGGTTCTCCGGCGGTGTCTCAAGCACTGACAAGTCCCGAATCCCAATCATCGACATGTGGAGCGTCCGCGGGATTGGTGTCGCCGTCAGCGTCAAGACGTCGATATTTGTCTTCAACTGTTTGAGCCGTTCTTTATGCTTAACCCCGAAACGTTGCTCTTCATCGATGATGACGAGCCCGAGGTCGGCGAACGTCACATCTTTCGACAAGACGCGGTGCGTCCCGACGACGACGTCAATCGTCCCTTCTTTCAAGCCTTTTTTCGTCGCCGCCATCTCGCTTTTCGAGCGGAAGCGGCTCATGACGGAGACGTTGATTGGAAACTCACTGAACCGCTCGAGCATCGTCTCGTAGTGCTGTTGTGCGAGTACGGTCGTCGGCACAAGGAACGCGACTTGCTTACCAGCGAGCACAGCTTTGAACGCGGCTCGAATCGCCACTTCCGTCTTTCCGTAACCGACATCGCCACAAAGGAGACGGTCCATCGGCCGTGATCGTTCCATATCGGCTTTGATTTCGGCGATGGAACGGACCTGGTCTTCTGTCTCCGCATACGGGAACGAGCTTTCAAACTGACCCATCTCCTCGTCATCGGTCGGGAACGCATAACCGACGGACGCTTCCCGCGCCGCATACAACTTGATCAGCTCGTCGGCGATATCTTCGACCGATTTGGCGACTTTCGATTTGACCTTCTTCCACTCGGTCCCACCGAGTTTATAAATCTTAGGCTCTTTGCCTTCCGCCCCGACGTACTTTTGGACGAGATCGATTTGGTCGACCGGGACGTAGAGCGCATCGTCACCGGCATAGACGAGATGTAAGTAGTCTTGATGAATGCCGCCGACTTCAATCGTTTTGATGCCTAGGTACTTCCCGATCCCGTGATGGATGTGGACGACGTGGTCGTTCGGCTTCAACTCTTGATAACTTTTAATCCGTTCGGCGTTCGTCAAATTCTTCGTCTGTCGTTTCCGCTTCGTGACGCGTTTGAACAGCTCTTCTTCGGAGACGACGACGAGGCGACTCGTCGAGAGCTCGAATCCGCCCTCGATTTGTCCAATCATGACGTGGACATGACGCGGCAACAACTCGCCGTCCACATTTGTGAACGTTGACGAGATGCCATAGTCTTCAAGCAATGCTACCACCTTGTCGGCCCGCGTTTGATCCCCTGCTAAGAAGACGAGACGATGGTCACCTTGTTGCCAACGTTCGACTTCTTGCTTCAGCAAGTGCATCTGCCCGTGAAACGCCGGGAGCGGACGGCAACTGAGGTGGACCGTGTTCGTTTCCGGAATCCCCGACCGTCTCGACGGGAGGAGCGAGAACGCCACTTGCTTCAAATCACGAAACACTTTATGCATCGGAACGGCAAGCGTATAGTTGCTGACGGATTCCCCGCGTTCGATGAGCGACGAGAACCATTCGGCTTCCTCGCGATCTTGCACATCGGCGGCGTCTTCAATCCGGGCCACTTCATCTAAAATCAAGACAGCATCCGGTCCGACATAGTCGAGGAGTGTCGAGCTATATAGCAGCGGCGTGTACTTTCCAACTTTTTCGGGCGCCTCACCTCGACCGAACTGTTCGATGTCCCGGGCAATCCCGTCCTCAAGTGCTTGACGAATCGTCTCCGTCTCAATCAACGAGAGCGTCCGATCATATTGACGTTCGAGTGCCTGTCCAGCTTTTTTCAATTGTTCTGTCGAAGCGATAAACTCGGTCGCCGGGGGAATGACCGCTTCGGCGACGACCCCTAGTGAGCGTTGTGTCTCAGCATCAAACGTAAAAATCGAATCGACCTCGGTGTCGAACAAATCGATGCGATACGGACGCGCTTCCGTGAGCGGATAGACATCTAAAATGCTGCCGCGGACGGAGAATTCACCCGGTGCGGTGACGGTAGCCGTTCGTTCATATCCGAGCGTGATCAGCGTCTCAGCAAACGGCTTCAAATCAAGCTCTTGACCTGGTTTGATGACTCGATGGCTTGTCCGCCAGTCCGTCGGGCTCGGGATAAAGCGACGTAACCCACCGAGTGGCACGACAAGGACGCCTCCCGTTTCGTCAAGGAGACGTGTTCGAGCTTCAATCCGTGCGGCAAGAAGTTCTGGGCTCGATGTGAGTGACAGTTCTCCAGCGAGCGTCTCATCGATCGGATAAAGCAATGTTTGACTCGGGCCGACGAGCGACTCGAGCTGATCGTACATTTTTTGGGCTTGGTACATGTTATGTGTGACGACCACGAGACGTCGGGGCGAATTTTTCGCCAAACCTGCCAACACGAGCGCTTTGGCACTCGTCGTCAATCCGGTGACGAGTTGACGATCAACTTTTGGCAACCGCTCCCGAATCACATTCGTCTCAGGCAATGCCAACATGAATTTCTCTAAAGCATTCATTTTGATTTCCTCCACCTCATACGACAAAAAAGGGTACGTTGACCCTTTAGTTATATCGATTCATGAGCGCGATCCATTCCGTGTCCACAAAATCAGTCGCGGCGGACACCGCTTGATCGAGCGTATCATTCAATTCTGGCATATCTTCTTTCCGGTAGTTCATGAGCACCCAATCGACGACTTTAATCGGATGCGGCGGACGACCGATGCCGAGTTTCAGACGTTTGAAATCTTGGGTTCCCAGGTGTTGAATCAGCGACTTGATGCCGTTATGTCCACCGGCACTGCCTTTCGGACGGAATCGCAGTTTCCCTGGCACCATGTCCAAGTCGTCATAAATGACGAGCAAGTCATCAATCTCAATCTTATAATAATCTAAAATCGGACGTACCGACTCCCCTGATAGATTCATGTAGGTGAGCGGTTTGACGAGGACGACACGTTCTCCATTGATTCTTCCCGTTCCGATCAATGCTTTAAACTTGGCTTCATCAAGTTGAATCCCATGTTTGTCAGCTAAGCGATCAATCGCTAAAAAACCGACGTTGTGACGGGTCATCTCATACTTTTTGCCTGGATTCCCGAGGCCGACGATACATTTCATCTTATTCCTCCTGAACAAAAAAGCCCAAAGGCGAACGCCTTCGGGCCTCGTTTTTTTAATCGAACAGCGTGCTCACCGATTTGTGCTCGTGGACACGCATGATCGCTTCCCCAAGCAAACGGGCAACCGACATCTGCTTGATTTTGCTCGAACATTCGCGACCTTCTAAATCGATCGTGTTCAAAACGACGAGTTCTTTGATTGACGAGTTGTCGATCCGTTCCATCGCCGGTCCAGATAAGACTGGGTGTGTACACGAGGCGTACACTTCTTTTGCACCAGCTTGGACGATGGCATCGGCCGCGAGCGTGATTGTTCCAGCTGTATCGATGATGTCATCGATCAAAATGGCCGTCTTGCCTTCAACGCTGCCGACGATGTTCATGACTTCAGCCACGTTCGCTTCAGGACGACGCTTGTCGATGATGGCGATTGGAGCCTTCAAGCGTTCGGCAAGCTTACGGGCACGCGTGACGCCACCGTGGTCCGGTGAGACGACGACAATGTCTTTCGCTTTAAATTCATCTGTCTCAAAATACGTCGAGATGAGTGGAACACCTAATAATTGGTCTACTGGGATATTGAAGAAACCTTGGATTTGAGCAGCATGCAAGTCCATCGTGATTAAACGCGTGGCACCTGCAACCGTCAATAAATCAGCGACAAGTTTCGCTGTGATTGGCTCACGTGAGCGCGCCTTGCGGTCTTGGCGAGCGTAACCATAGTATGGCATGACCACATTAATCGTCCGAACCGATGCTCGTTTCAACGCATCGATCATGACGAGTAACTCCATGAGCGTTTCGTTCACCGGTGAGCTCGTCGATTGAATGATGTACACATCATCGCCTCGCACGCTCTCCTCGATGTTGATGTAAAGTTCTCCGTCGCTAAACCGCTTCACTTGGCAATCGCTGAGCGGGATGCCAATTTCCTTGGCAATCTCTTCGGCGAGTGGGCGGTTTGAGTTTAAGCTAAATAGGCGAATTTCACGTTCATATACAGTAGACATGTTTAGGATTCTCCTCCATCGTTTTCCATAATAATAGGCAGCAACTTATCGTTTCGTGTAACCTTCTTTATTCGTTTGGCGTTCGCGTGCAATCGCAAGCGCCTCTTCAGGAACGTCATCCGTGATCGTCGAACCGGCTGCTACGATTGAGCCTTTTCCGACTTTCACCGGAGCAATCAAGTTCACATTGCAGCCGACGAAGGCATCGGCTTCGACGACCGTTTCGAACTTGTTCTTGCCGTCATAGTTGACCGTGATCGAGCCACAGCCGAGGTTGACGCGTTCCCCGATCGAAGCATCTCCGATATAGCTGAGATGTGATGCTTTCGCACCGTCTCCGAACGTTGATTTTTTGATTTCCACGAAGTTACCGACGCGCGTATTCGCGCCGAGGACTGCTTGTTGACGAAGGTGGGCGAACGGCCCGACCTGTGCTTCAGTTCCGACACGGCTGTCACTCACGACCGATTGACGAACCGTCGCACCGTCTTCGATGACGCTATTGCGGATATCTGAATTCGGACCAATCACGCACTCTGAACCGATAATCGTTTTCCCGAGAATGACCGTCCCTGGATAGATGATCGTATCCGAACCGATGACGGCATCTGGTGAGATGTATGTCGAAGCTGCATCCATGAATGTGACACCTTCACGCATGAGGCGTTCGTTCGTCCGCTTGCGCATGACCGCTTCAGCTTGTGAAAGAGCGACACGGTCGTTGACGCCGATCGTTTCATCGAATGTCGGCGCCGTGTGTGCTGCCACGACTTCGCCTGCTTCTTTCGCAATCGAGATGACGTCCGGCAAGTAGTACTCACCTTGAGCGTTGTTGTTCCCGACTTGCTTCAATGCATCAAACAAGAGCTCGTTATCGAACACGTACGTGCCTGTGTTGATTTCACGGATTTCTAGTTCAGTGTCAGACGCATCTTTATGCTCGACGACTTTTGTAACGTTTCCGTCTTCCCCACGGATGACACGACCATATCCTGTCGCATCGTCAGCGATGGCTGTCAGTACTGTCACTTTCGCTTGCTGGGCTTCATGATGGGCCAACAGCGCCTCGAGCGTTTCCGCTGTCAACAGTGGCGTGTCGCCGCAAACGACGAGCGTTGCGCCCGGTTTACCCGCGAGTTCGCTTTCTGCCATCTGCACTGCATGACCTGTCCCGAGCTGTTCTTCTTGGACCGCATATTCCACGCGTGAGCCCAACGTCTCTTGTACCGCTTCAGCCCCATGGCCGACGATGACGATTTGACGACTGACCCCGATTTTGTCGAGTTGATCGACGACGTGTTCGACCATCGGTTTTCCGAGGACCGGATGAAGCACTTTATATAGCTTCGACTTCATACGGGTCCCTTTACCTGCTGCCAAAATGACTGCAAAACGATCCATTCTTGATTCGCTCCTATCTCATATCGACTGTAATGTACTCAATTGTTCGGTTTTTTTCTACATTCAAATCTTATTTACACCGTATCTACTATATCGAAACCGTGACGTGGTTTCAACCGTTGTAACCATTCGTAACCAATGAAACGTAAAAAGGCAGCGGAAGGGTCCCCATCCGCTGTCAAAGATTACTCATTCATGGCATTGTATCGTGCTTGCGTCTCGGCAATAGCGACGTCCTCTTGGCCGTACGCCTCTAGAACAGCCGCCTCGACTTTTTGACGCATATCTCCATTAATCGGGTGAGCGATATCGCGGAAAATCCCTTCTGGCGTCCGCTTGCTCGGCATCGCTACGAAAAGACCGGTACTCCCTTCAATGATTCGAAGATCGTGTACCACAAATTCATGGTCGAGTGTAATGGAGGCCAGTGCCTTCATTCTACCTTCCGTCGCGACTTTGCGAATTTTTACGTCTGTGATCTGCATGTTTCGCATCCCCTTTTCATCGTTGTCTAGACCGTGGTGTACCTTCTAAAAGGTTGAGATGATTCCAAGCGAACCGATTGACTTCGTACGAATCTTATACCCTTTCATCATAAAACGAAATCAAATTTTTGCCAATCACTTTAAGAACTGTTCGACGTTCCCTCGCGAAATGGTGACGAGTCCTTCATCCGAATCGACGTTCGTCAATTTCATCAAACTGACGTATTCGCTTACCATTTTCTTCTCGGCGCCTTCCGCTTCCATGAGGACACCGACACCCGCGAGGTTCGCCTCGAACTCATTCAAGAGACTCATCATCCCGCGAATCGTACCGCCCGCTTTCATGAAATCGTCAATCAACAAGACGTTCGCGCCACGCGGCAAGCTGCGACGAGCGAGCGCCATCGTGCGAATCGCCTTTGATGAGCCTGATACGTAGTTGATGCTGACCGTCGAACCTTCTGTGACACGACTGTCAGAACGAACGATAACGAACGGGACACCAAGTTGCTCGGCGACAGCGTACGCGAGCGGAATCCCTTTTGTCGCGATTGTCATGACGACGTCAACTTTACGATCGGCGAACACAGAGGCGAAGACTTGCCCCATCGGCTTCACTTGACGCGGGTTCCCGAGGACATCTGTCAAATAGAGATAGCCTCCCGGAAGCAACCGTTCCGGTTTCGACAATTGCTCACATAGGCCGTCGATCATCGAGAGCGACTTTTCCTTGCTCCAGCCTGGAATGAACATGACACCGCCGGCTGCCCCTGGCACTGTGACGAGTTTTCCCGTGCCATCATGCGAAAGCATTTCACTGACGATGACCAAATCTTCACTGATGGATGATTTGGCTGCTTTATAACGACTCGAAAACATCGATAATGAGACGAGCTGGTGTGGATGGTCCAGCAAATAACGGGTCATATCGACAAGACGACCACTTCTACGAATTTTCATACGGATTCCCCTTCACTTCTTCAATAATAGACGAATGTTCTAAACAGAATATATCATTCTCATTCGTCTTTGTTCAATGTTTTTTGCCGAGAATCCGAACGACGAACACTTCAGGACAAAATCCCTTCAGTCCATTATAGACACGATGTGCTTTTTGCTCGTGCTCAATCAATGCGAATACCGTTGGACCGCTGCCGCTCATGAGGACACCATCCGCTCCGCAGTGCAGCATCGTCTCTTTGATTTGGCGAACTTCCGGATGAAGTTCGAGCGTGACCGCCTCGAGGGCGTTCCCTAAGTTTACACAGATGCCATCAAAATCCCGATCCCGAATCGCCGTGACCATCGCCTCGGTGTTTGGATGCACAATCTTCTCCATCTGCACGGCACGATAGACGTCAGCCGTCGACACTCCGATTTTCGGCTTCGCCAATACGACGTAGCACGGCGGCGGTGACGGAATCGTCTCCAGCTGTTCGCCGCGTCCGCGCGCGATGGCTGTTCCTCCCATGACACAAAACGATACGTCCGATCCGACGGCGGCTCCGAGTTCGGCCAACTCTTCTAACGACAGGCCAAGGTCGAACAATTCGTTCATACCCCGAAGTGTCGCCGCCGCATCGCTCGAGCCGCCAGCTAACCCTGCCGCCACTGGGATTTGCTTATCTAATACAATTTCGACACCCTGTTTGATATTGAATCGCTTCCGTAACAGCTCAGCCGCACGATAAGCCAAATTTCGATGGTCGTTCGGCACGTAGGCATGCTCGGACTGAATCCGAATCTCATCTGTATCGAGCACAGTCAATTCTAACCGGTCCGATAAGTCTACTGTCGTCATTATCATTTCCACTTCATGATAGCCATCTGTCCGCTTCCCAAGGACATCGAGCGTCAAGTTGATTTTTGCCGGCGCTTTCACACTGATCGTGCGCATATCGTTCACCCTTCCCATGTATCTCCTGTTCGCCATTGTACCGTAAACGAGCGCACAAAAAAAGAAGCAGCTGCCAATGCATCCGCCCCTCATTTATCGTTCAATTACTGAATTCAATTTTAACTGTATCCGTTAGGACATCAGCGTAGCTATATGAGACACGTTCCACGTTATGATGGTCTTCATCCAATTTGACGACGAACACCGCGGGATACGTCTCAACGAGCGTTCCAAACCGAGTAACGACTTTCTTACGACCGCCGTTTGCTTTCAACGTCAATCGTTCTCCAACATGCGATTCGAGTTTCTGTCTGATTTCTTGCAACGTCTTTGGCATACGCTTCACCTCACTGTTACAAGTATAACACATTCAAAAACAAAAATAAAGATTAATATTATATCGATTCGTTATCCGGTCGTCAACTGTTTTTAAGTGGTAAAATTGTGTCAGCTAACCGTGCAAACTCCTCAAGCGAAAGCGTTTCGCCTCGCCGTTTCGGATCGATTCCAGCTTCACTTAAAAACTGTTCGATTTCCATTTTTTTGTCTTTCCCGAGGTGATTCGTCAAGTTATTTAAGATCGTTTTTCGACGTTGTGCGAAACTGGCCCGGGCAAGCTCGAAGAAGAAGGCTTCATCTTTCACGTCGACCGCCGGTTTGGGACGCATCTTCAACGTGATGACCGCTGAATCGACGTTCGGGGCCGGCATGAACACGCTTTTTGGAACAATAAAGCTCACGTTCGCCTCCGCGTAATATTGGATCGCAATCGAGAGAGAGCCGTATGCTTTCGTCCCAGGCTTCGCTCCAATGCGCTCGGCAACTTCTTTTTGAATCATCATGACGAGTGAACGGAACTTGATTTGGCTTTCCAGTAAGCGCATGATAATCGGCGTCGTCACATAATACGGCAAGTTCGCCACAACCGAGATGTCTTCGATTCCTTGACTGAAAAACTCACGCTCGACGATGTCTTGAATATCGAGCTCGAGGGCATCGCCGTGGATGACATGCACATGTGGATAAGGAGACATCGTATCTTCCAGAATCGGAAGCAGACGTTGGTCGATTTCGAGGGCGACGACCTTTTTAGCCCGCTTGGCAGACTGTTCCGTCAATGACCCGATGCCGGGACCGATTTCAAGAACCCCGCTCGCTTCGCCCAACTCAGCTGCATCCACTATCTTGTTCAAAATATTTAAATCAATTAAAAAGTTCTGCCCAAGCGACTTTTTGAAAGAGAAGCCGTGACGTTCTAGAATTGATTTCGTGCGTTGGATTGTTGCAATGTCTTTCAATGATTTTCCTCCTCTAACTGAGCCAGTGCCCGTTCCCATTCCTCAATCGTGACCCGTAACGCTTCCACGCGCTTTACAAACTGTTTGGCGTTCGGTTCACCGATTCGGAGTAACACGCCGAGCCGTTTACGACGGCGCGCAGCGTCCGCTCCGCCAATCAAATCGGCTTCGAGCACCATCTGGCGGGTGACGAGCGGCATGTCAGTCTCAACTCGCTGTTCATACACCGCTTCGAGTACACGGCGAATCGTTGCCGGTGAAGCATGCTCGACCCCAATCTTGCCACGTTTATCTTTCGCTTCGGCCCGAGGTAAATAGGCATGCTTACATCCTTTAACCTGCTCCTCGACGATGGCCCGGATTCGGTCACCCGGGTAGTCTGGGTCCGTCAAAATGATAACGCCGCGCGTTTCTTGGGCGCGTTTGATTCGTTCGATCGTCTGTTTCGAGACGGCAGATCCGTTCGTTTCAATCGTATCGACGTCATATACTTCTTGAAGCCGCGTCGTGTCATCTCGACCTTCGACGACAATCACCTCTTGTATTTTTTCACGCATCATCGTTTCCTTCTTTCTCTTCTTGCTTCGGGATAACCCAAATCGTGAGCGGCTGACGCCCAAACGTTACCGCTTCTTCTTTCGTGTCCATCATCAAGTCAATTTTATGACCTTTGATCGCACTGCCTGTATCTAAAGCAATCGCCATGCCAAACCCTTCAACGTACACACGTGTGCCAAGAGGAATAATAGCGGGGTCGACAGCAATGATTCGCATCCCTTCATACAAAATCGTATCCGTCACATCATAACCACTACGGGTCAGAACCCTGTCATCAAATGTGACCGTGTCTTCTGCATTGTTCGTATACGCGGTCGCTTCGACGAGAAGTTGTTTCGCGGAAGTGAAGTCCAGCGCATCCTCGGCACGAGGTGTCTCTTCAATCTTAATCTCCGCCTCGTCTCGAAACGGACTCGACGGTTCGGTCGTGGCGGTCGTTTCTTGATTCGTTGCCGGTTCAATCTCCGGTTCGGCCACGACTTTCGTCCCACGTTTAATGATTTGAGGGCGTACGCTTTGTAGCGTTTCCACGCTCGTTTCGGTCCGATTTGTAATTGTACCATTTTCCACTGTCAGTGCATACCGCGTCCGTTCGAGTCCCGGGATGCCGACTTGCACGACTTCGGTCTCTCCAAGTTCGAGCGTATCGTCCTCTTCCATGACGATTTCAAACGGGATGAGACGACTCTCATATTGTACGACGTCTCGACTCACATTGACGCTGATGGTCATTCCATCCCGTACCGGTGTCGTGAGAGCCGGGACGACCGTATCTTGGTCAGAAACCGTCACATTCGCCTCCCGTAACGCCTGTTCGACAGTTTGAGCCATCGTATACAAGGTCTTCGCCTCGTCCCCGACGATGACATCGAGGGCGACGACAGGCTGGTAGCGAATCGTCATCCCTGATGTGACCGGTGCACGTACGCCCGGGTACACGTCGTCCCCTTCGCGTACACTCACTCCATAACGAAGCAACACGTCTTTGACGGTCCGTTCACGCGTCTCGATCGTCTCGACCTGGCCATAACCGATTTGAAGCGACACGGTACGAGCTCGTTCGATATGAATCACTCGATCCGTCGGGACGTCGGCACTTAAGGCGGGAGTCACCATATCCGCCTCGTCGATCACGATACCGGTCTCGTTAAGCACTTCTAGCACCGAATCGCCGCGGCTTTCATGCACGGTTGTCACGCCGTCGTCGACGATGGTGATCGGTTCAGGCTGCATCGCCATATAGGCGAACACTGCCGTCGCTACGACACCAATACTCAAGATGATGCGCCTGAACATCATGGGAGACGGAATAGGCGCTTCGCATTGGCTGTCGTTGCTTCAGCGAGCGCGTCGTAGGACATGTCACGTAGCGATGCAATCTCTTCGGCGACGTACGTGACGTAAGCGGGTTCGTTCCGTTTACCACGGAACGGCGTCGGCGTTAAATACGGGCAGTCCGTCTCGACAAGGAGCCGATCGAGCGGGACTTGTTGCGCCACCGCCTTCGGTACTTTCGCATTCTTGAACGTCACTGGTCCTCCGAGAGAGATATAGAAGTTCAAGCGCAGACAGCGTTCCAACAATTCGACGGACATGCTGTAACTATGGAACACGCCGCCTACCTCTTCGGCATGTTCTTCCTCTAAAATATCGAGCACGTCGGCTGTCGCTTCCCGATTATGAATCACGATGGGCATGTTCGTCCGCTTCGCGATAGCGATTTGTTGCCGGAACACGCGTTGTTGGACATCTTTCTCCGACTTGTCCCAATGGTAATCGAGACCGATTTCCCCGAGCGCCATCACTTTCGGATGAGCCATTAGCGTCTCGATTCTCTTCAAATCAGCATCCGTACAATCGACGGCATCAACCGGATGCCAGCCAACGATGGCATAGATATCCTCATACGTTTCCGCGAGCTCGATTGCCCGCGTGATGGTCGGGTTATCGAATCCGACGACGAGCATCGGGGAAACGCCCGCGGCACGAGCCCGCTCGATCGTCGCCTCGACATCCTCATTGAACTGCTCGGCATTGATATGGGTATGCGTATCAATCAACATGGTGCTTCCTCCTTATATAGACAAAGAGGGAGACCGAAGTCTCCCCCAAACGATTATTTGACGACGGCCCCGTTCGGCATATTCTCAGATACGGTCGCAAGCTCAAGCTTACCGTCTTTATCAGCCGCTAAAATCATCCCTTGTGACAACTCGCCACGTAGTTTGACCGGCTTCAAATTGGCGACGACGATGACTTTCTTCCCGACCAAGTCTTCCGGCGCATACCATTCGGCAATGCCTGAGACGATTTGACGTGTCTCGCTACCAAGGTCGACTTGAAGCTTCAACAGCTTCTTCGCCTTCTTGATTTTATCGGCCTCGACGATTTGACCGACACGGAACTCGACTTGGTCAAAGACGTCGATTGTGATTTCTGGACGGACGTCCTCATCCTCAGCATCGCTCGCCTCCACTTCGGCTTCCTCGACACGTGCTTTCGATGCTTGACGCATCATTTCCTGAATTGCATCGATCTCTTCTTTTACATCACGACGTGGGAAAATCGGTGTCCCGTCGGTGACGACCGCTCCATCGAAGGCCGCAAACGTATCGAGCGCTTCCCATGACATGTCTTTTCCTTCAAGACCGAGCTGGCGGAACATTTCTTTTGGTGCCCGTGTCATGAACGGTTGAATCATGACCGCCACATGGCGAAGTACGCCGGCCAGATGCGTCATCACGGATGCGAGTTCACCACGCTTCGCTTCGTCCTTCGCAAGGACCCACGGTTGCGTCTCATCGATATATTTATTGGCACGGCTCACGAGTTGCCAAATGCTTGTGAGCGCGACGGAAAACTCCATGTGTTCCATGGCCGCTTCCGTCTTCTCTGTCGTCTCATTGACAACTTGAAGCAACGAGGCATCGAACTCCGTCACGTTGCCCGCGTAGGCAGGGATCTCGCCATCGAAATACTTCTTAATCATGGCCACGGTCCGGTTGAGCAGGTTACCGAGGTCATTGGCAAGGTCAAAATTCAAGCGATCTACAAACGCCTCCGGTGTGAACGTGCCGTCCGCTCCAAATGGAACTTCACGAAGAAGATAGTAGCGGAGTGAGTCGAGTCCGTAGCGATCGATGAGTGGAATCGGATCGACGACATTGCCTTTCGATTTCGACATTTTGCCGTCTTTCATGAGCAACCAACCATGGGCGAAAACTTGTTTCGGTAATGGAAGGTCAAGCGCCATGAGCAACGCCGGCCAAATAATCGTATGGAACCGGACGATTTCTTTTCCGACCAAGTGCACGTCGGCTGGCCAATAGCGGTTGAACAACTCGTCGTTGTCCGACCCATAGCCGAGGGCAGAGATGTAATTCGTGAGAGCATCGACCCATACGTACACGACGTGTTTCGGGTTCGATGGTACTTGGACACCCCAGTCAAACGTCGTCCGTGAGACGGCCAAGTCTTGGAGGCCCGGCTTCAAGAAGTTGTTGATCATCTCGGTTTTGCGCGATTCTGGCAAGATGAAGTCAGGGTGCGACTCGAAGTACTCGATTAAACGATCGGCGTACTTGCTGAGACGGAAGAAATAGCACTCTTCGCGTACAAGCTCGACCGGGTGACCGCTGTCAGGGCTCTTCCCATCAACGAGCTGTGACTCCGTGTAATACGTTTCATCAGGGATCGAATACCACCCTTCGTATTCACCGAGATAGATGTCATCGTTTTTCAGAAGCGTCTCGAATACGTGCTCGACGACGGCCTTGTGGCGGGCATCGGTCGTACGAATATAATCATCGTACGAGATTTCAAGACGGTCCCATAACACCTTGATGTCTTTAACGACTTCATCGACAAACGCTTGCGGCGTCACGCCAGCTTCTTTCGCTTTTTCCTGAATCTTTTGACCGTGCTCGTCTGTCCCCGTCAAATAACGGACGTCAAATCCTTTCAGACGCTTATAACGCGCGATAGCATCGCCAGCCACCGTCGTATAGGCGTGACCGATGTGTAGTTTGGCACTCGGATAGTAAATCGGAGTCGTAATATAAAAAGTAGGCTTCGCCATTGTATGTTCTCCATCCTTTCGACATTTGCAATTTCCATTATACACGGTTCGACAAAAGAATTTCCAAACCAATTGTTTGGAATTATTTTGTTATTACCTCATAAAAAATGTTCCAAAAAAACCCTTTCTTTGTTTCATGTCCTAACTTTCGGGGAATTTTAGGTATATATCGTTCTCATATCGCCAATTTTCGAAAATGTAGATTTCCAATAGTAAGCAGTTGACTGCAATTGGAAAGTTTAGTATGCTTTTTGCTGTAGTAACATTGTCGAATTTTGACGACTCATGTCACCAAGAGATTTCGACACCATTGGAGGAGGAAACACAAAATGAAATCTACAGGTATCGTACGGAAAGTTGATGAGCTCGGTCGTGTCGTCATTCCAATCGAATTGCGCCGCACACTCGGGATCGCTGAGAAAGACGCTCTTGAAATCTACGTCGACAACGATCAAATCGTGTTGAAAAAATACAAACCGAACATGACTTGCCAAGTGACGGGCGAAGTATCGGATGACAACTTCAAGTTGGCTGACGGTAAATTGATCCTTTCACCAGAAGGCGCACAACGCGTTCTCGTCGAGTTGAAAAACATGCTCGAAAACTACTACAGCGAAGAGTAAGCAAGGAATTCCTTGCTTACTCTTTTTTGTCGACTTGATGATAGGCGTCGTACACCTCGCCACGTGATAAACCGCGCTCTTTAGCAACTTGTTTGATAGCGGCGTTCGGCTTCAATCCGTCTTCGATATAACGATCGACGTGTTCGAGCGGCGATAACGCCTCCCACCAATCGTGTGTCGGTGCTATTTCCGTCGAACCAGCCACCATGACGACGAACTCACCACGTACCTCACCTTCACACCAAACAAGCGCTTCTTCTACCGTCCCGCGTAAAAACTCTTCAAACGTTTTCGTCAACTCTCGTCCGAGAACGAGTTGCCGATTGCCGAACGCGTCCTGAATCCCGGTCAGCATCTCTTTTAACCGATGTGGCGCTTCATAAAAAATGATGGTGCCCGGTTCATATTGCAAAGAAGATAACACATCGAGCCGCTCTTTCTTTTTACGTGGCAAGAATCCGTAATACAAAAACCGCTCGGTCGCAAGACCAGAGGCGACAAGAGCCGTCAACGCCGCGTTCGCTCCAGGGAGCACGACGACAGGGAGCTTCGCTTCAATGGCCAACCGCACGAGGTCACTCCCCGGGTCCGAAATCCCCGGCATGCCCGCGTCTGAGACGACGGCGACTGATTTGCCGGCCTCGATATCTTCGATTAAGCGCGGGCCACTCACGTGCTTATTGTGCTCATGGTAGCTGACTAGTTTCGTCTCAATGCCGAAATGGCGACAGAGCTTCATCGTTTGGCGTGTGTCTTCGGCCGCGATCAAATCGACTTCTCCTAGAATTCGAACCGCTCGATACGTCATGTCTTCTAGATTTCCAATCGGCGTCGGCACAACATAGAGCGTGGGCCCATCAGTCTGATAACTTTTCTGTGAGTTCATTACTCGTTCCCTCCATCAATTGCTGTTTTTGAGCCCGAGTGAGTTGTTTAATGGACCATTCGTACTGCATGGCTTCACGTTTGGTCGCAAACGACCTGACATATCGTAACGTCACCGGGAGACGCGCTCGCGTATATTTCGCACCTTTACCGCTGTTGTGCACGTCCATCCGCTTATCTACATCCGTCGTATATCCGGTATAGTATGTGCCATCGCTACACTCGAGAATATAGGCAAAGTGCTTACGCATCGAGGATGGCCCGCATGTCGCTCGTATACGTGTCATCTTCCTCATAAACGACAAACGGAGGTAAGATTGTGAGCCCTGCTTTTCCATCTTTCGACCCCTCTATTAAAAGTGTATTTGCGTCTCGGCCTTGTTTCGGGTAAACGAGTTGCATTCGTTTCGGTTCAATCCGATACGCCCGCATGAGCGTTAGAATATCGAGTAATCGCTCCGGTCGATGGACGAAGGCTACCTTCCCACCCGGTTTGACGAGTTGACTGGCTGAGCGGATACAGTCTTCTAACGTGCAAAGCACTTCATGACGTGCAATCGTATGATGTTCATTTTGATTACGGAGCGAAGTTTCGTTTGCTAAAAAATAAGGTGGGTTGCACGTGACAACGTCATAACGAGCATGCCCTAGTACGCTGGTCGCATGTTTCACATCGCCTTCAAGGATGTGCAGTCTGTCACTTAAATCGTTAACGGCAATGCTTCGATTCGCCATATCAACGAGACGGGGCTGGATTTCAAGTCCTGTCACCGTTCCTTTCGTCCGATACGATAAAAAGAGCGGAATAGCCCCCGTACCGGCGCATAAATCAACGAGTCTCCCTTTTTGAATCGGGACCCACACAAATTCAGCCAGCAACACCGCATCCAATGAAAACGAAAATACATCATCACTTTGAATGATTTTTCCGGGACGTCCTAACAAATCATCAAGACGTTCACCTTGTTTTACAGTCACGCCATTTCCCTCCTACATAACGTACAAAGGCGACGGACGAGTATATACCCGTCTATCGCCCCTTATTAATGTTTATTTAGCATTGACATACAGAAGAGACAATCCCCGTCTTTTCTGACTTGTCCATAGTGCAAATTGCAGATATGAAACCCTTCTTGGTATAACGCCGCCAAGTTATTTTGTCCTTTTCCAGACAAGGCAATTTGAGGATCTCCGTTAGGTGTCTCGACTTCTGCGAGTTGTTCTACTTTTTCGCGCAGATGATGGTTCTCGAGATACATGTGTTGGTTTTCTTCGAGCAAATAGGCGAGTTGCTCTTTGAGCACCCCTAAATGCTCCGTCAACAATTGCATCTGTTGCTCGATCGCATCGACCCGCATCATGACTTCCTTTTTATCCATTCTTTCCACTGCTCAGCACCCCATCACTGTTTCGACGGTTTTCGTTTGACTGCACCGACTTCGACGAGTTCGTCGATTGTATACGTCACAACACGGGTCCGATCATTCAACTCGACTTGAATCAATTGATCCAAGATGTTGAGACCGATGACACGTCCGTCACCTTCTGGAATTTTGATTCGTTTTCCGACGTCTGGCAAATCCCGCTTTAATTCTTCATACGTATCGTTCTCGTATTTTAGACAGCACATGAGACGACCGCATACACCGGAGATCTTGTTCGGGTTCAAGGATAGGTTCTGATCCTTGGCCATCTTAATGGATACCGGTTCAAATTCCCCTAAGAACGAGGAGCAACACAACACACGGCCACAAGGTCCGATTCCGCTCAGCAGTTTCGCTTCATCTCGAACCCCGATTTGGCGAAGCTCGATTCGAGTCCGAAACACACTCGCTAAATCTTTAACGAGCTCACGGAAATCAACACGGCCTTCTGCCGTGAAATAAAAGATGACTTTATTACGATCGAATGTATACTCAACATCTACTAACTTCATCTCAAGTCGATGTTCACGAATTTTTTCTTCACAGACGGCGTGAGCGTCAAAAGCGGCCAATCGATTATCTTGTACGATTTCGGCATCTTTTTGATCGGCGACACGAAGGATTGTCTTTAGCGGTAAAACCACTTCGTCTTCACCTAGTTGTTTACCAACTTGGACGATTTCACCGTACTCGATGCCTCGTACCGTCTCTACGATGACATGGTCCCCACGTTCAAGCGTTGCTTCGCCTGGTGAAAAGTAATAGATTTTTCCCGCTTCTTTAAAACGGACTCCGACTACTTCAAGCACGCTCTCCTATCCTTTCTGCAAATCGAACGTTAACCGTTCGAACGTTAATTGAGGATTGACGTTTGCCTCTAGTCGTCGAATCGCCTCATGGACAGATTCAATAGCATGGACGATTTTATGAACCGGACGATCTTTTACAAACGCGGTATATAGCGCTTGTTCTCTCGTAAACAACTCCGGGACATAGTCTGTTCGCACTTTGAAGTGGAGCGCTTGCTCCAACCAATTTCCGAACAGCTCGAGACCGACTCGCAGTTCATTCCGCCCTTTAAAATGACCGAGCCATTTTTCTTGGGCGAATAAAAGCAATTCTTGCGGGCGTTTTGTCAATACTTCAACTAATTGTACCACTAGCCCATACGCCTGTACAAACCAGTCGTTGTGAAGCGCCTCACGCGCGTCTTCGAATTTCGGATATGTCTCTAAAGCAAGACGCGCTAAATCGCTCGTACATTGCACGTCTGCGACCAACGTTTCCACAAGCCGTTCTCGATCAATCGGTCGGAATACTAAATGCTGAGCTCGCGAACGAATCGTCGGTAAGAGAAGTTGTGGCTGAGTTGTTACCAAGATGGCTAGTTTCCCTACACCTGGCTCTTCAAAGAACTTCAATAGGCTGTTGGCGGCTTGTGGCGTCATCTTATGGGCTTGGTGAATCACATACACTTGACGGTCACCTTCTGCACCACGTAAAGACAAGTCACTCAATAACTGTTGCACCTGTTCTTTCTTAATGCTGGCTCCATCCGGTTCGACTTCCATGTAGTCGACAAGGTTTCCCGAATCCATTCGTCTACAGTTTCGACAGTTACCGCAGGGTTCTACCCCGTCAGGCGACTCGCAAAAAAGGGATTTCGCAAACAACTGTGCCGTTTCAATCAAGTACGGTTCATAGTCACCTGAAAAGATATATGCATGACCGACCTTTTGAGCAACGATCGAGTTTTCAATCACTTTCGCAATAACCGTTTGAGATTTTGATAACTCCTGAAAACTCATGTTCGTGACCGTCCCCATTAAAACTGATGAAATCCTTCAATCGGCAAGACAAACACAGTCGCTCCGCCAACTTGGACTTCTACAGGATAAGGAATGTATGAATCAGCGTGTCCACCCATCGGTGAAATCGGCGTAATCATTTGATCCCTGCTCGAGCAGTTTGATTTGATTAACGCAAGTAGGTCATCTAACCGCTCTTTCGGTACACCAATCATAAACGTGGTGTTTCCTTCTTTCAAAAAACCTCCCGTTGTGGCTAATTTCGTTGCACGGAAGTCCTCTTCAATCAAAGCATCTGACAAGCGGGCACTGTCCTTATCATGTACAATCGCGATTACCATCTTCATCATTGCATCACTCCTCTTTCTTTTAATCGTTCTAACGTAATATCTAACACTTCATCCTGAATGGTTTCAATCGAGGCGTTCGCATCAATACGTACCATTCGTTCTGGATGTTGCTCTAATAATATTTGAAATCCTTCGTATACGCGTTGATGGAAAGACTCATCACGGCTCTCGATTCGATCTAATTGGCCTCTATCTTTCATGCGATGGCTCGCTTGATCCGGGGTCAAGTCAAAGAGAAACGTCAAATCTGGTTTGATCCCAGCAGTCGCCCAGTCGTTTAACGACAAAATTTGTGACAAATCATATTGGAGCCCATAGCCTTGATACGCAATCGAGGCATCCACAAATCGATCACATACGACAACTGCTCCACGGTGGAGAGCCGGTCGAATCACTTGATCAATGTTTTGAGCTCGGGATGCGGCATAGAGCATCATTTCGACTCGAGGCGTCATCTCATCATGTTCTGGCGAGAGCAAGACTTCTCGAATACTGTTTCCGACCTTCGTTCCCCCTGGCTCTCGGGTGACGACCACTTCATACCCTTGTTCAGTCAATGACTGAACTAACAATTGTAGCTGTGTTGTTTTCCCAGAACCATCTGGTCCTTCCACAGTAATAAACATACCTTTCACGCTTAAAACTCCTCTACGATAACATCAATTTGTTTCATCATAACATGTCTACTTGCCTGCAGGTTCCGTCCTAATGAAATCCATTCATTCAAAACTCGGATTTTCTCGTCTGTGATGACTTCTCCTCTTAGAATCCAAGGAATCCCCGGCGGATACGGAATAACGGTCTCTGCCGCAACAGAACCAATCGCTTGCTCAAACGGTAGACGTTCAATATCAGCGTCGTCCGATATAGAACGCAACAACGAAACGCGTTCAGTCATCGGGTAAGGATAGATTGTCTCATCTTCAACAATGAGCGGGACGTGCTGCGATGCATTTTTAATCAGTTTGACCCAATGTTGAATCTCTTGGCTTTTTAATTCCCTTAACGGCAAGCAGAATAACACGTGATCTTCTGCAGCCAGTTCCACGTCAATCCCGATTGACGCTAAATGCTGGCTAAAGATCAGACCATTTTTAGGGTATGTTAACACAGTCATCTTGGTGAAATCATCGCCCACTTTGATTGAAAACCCAGCACGTCTCATTTCCATGATGAATGAAAAATGACTCGTTTGAATATGAGTCCAATCTCGGTCACTCAAGTTTTCGAGGTACTCTCGGGCGTAATCAAGCGAGGCCATAATCAAGTAAGATGGGCTAGATGTTTGGAAAGATGAAAGCGCATGAAAGAGACGTTTTTCATCGATTTCTTCTTTATAATGAATCCATGCCCCCATCGTGAGAGCGGGCAATGTTTTGTGGGCTGATTGTACGACTGCGCTAGCTCCTTCGAAAATAGCGGATCGCTTTGGAAATGTAGGATGAATCAAATGAGCGCCATGTGCTTCATCAACTAAGAGAAGAATATGCAACGAACGCAAATAAGCACTGATCTCCGGGATGTTTGCCATATCTCCGTAATAAGTAGGAGACGTCAGTAGGAGGGCTTTCCCACCTGGGTACTGCGTGACAGCATCTTGAATTGTTTCTAATGTGACGACAGTCGGTAAACTGCTCCCCCTATCTAATTCAGGAGTGAGTAAAATGGGTTCTAAACCGAGCCACTCAATGGCGTTCCAAACCGATTTGTGGGAATTACGTTGTACATACACTCGTTCTCCCCGTTTTACGGTTGCTGCTAATAGACTCCAATTCCCTGCAGTAGAGCCATTTACCAACCATTTGCTTTTACTCTGGTAAAGGGATCCTAATGCCTTTTCACCTTCTAAAATAATACCTTCCGCATGGTGTAAATCATCCAAGTGACCAAGCTCTGTTAAGTCATATGGCATAATTTTTTGGAAGGCCGTCGGAAGCTTTTCATCTCTCACCGTTCCATTGTGATGGCCAGGTACATGAAAAGAAACCCGTCCTTCTCGCACATGTTGCTCAAGCGTCTCCATAAATGTAAAAGGATTATGTTTAGGTTTTCGAGTCATTTAGACACCTTCCCATCCGAATTAAATACGACATATATATACAAAAAGAGACGACCAAGCGGATGCTTGATCGTCTTTCGCGTTGGCCTGGCAACGTCCTATCCTCACAGGGGGAGACCCCCAACTACTTTCGGCGCTGAAGCGCTTAACTTCCGTGTTCGGCAT
>NZ_JACSLM010000015.1:0-37555 GCF_018618115.1 Exiguobacterium sp. s16
TCACTCCCAATATGATTTAATCCAGTGTACACAAAAACCCTGAGCAATAGACTTTTTTTAAGTGTCTATTACTCAGGGTACAGATTAGTTGGCTCATCAACCTTTTATTAGACCTCATTTATTTATGGTAAGGCTCATTCCGGTTGATCCGATATGCCCGATAAATCTGCTCACACAAGACGAGCTTCATCAACTGATGCGGGAACGTCATCTTCGAGAATGAGATCGTATCATCCGAGCGTTTCATGACGTCGTCCGACAAGCCGAGCGAGCCGCCGATGACGAAGGCGATTTTGCTCTTGCCGTATGTCGCCAAGTTGTCGAGCTCACGGGCGAACTCTTCGCTCGTCCGTTGCTTGGCGTCGATGGCCAAAGCGATCACATGCGTGTCCGGACTGATTTTCGCCAAAATCCGCTCGCCTTCTTTTTGTTTTACTAGAATCATGTCCGCCTCACTCAAATGCTCGGGCGCTTTCTCGTCCGCGACCTCGATTTCCTGCACTTTCGCATAGGCCGACAGGCGTTTTGTGTACTCGGCAATCCCTAGTTTCAAATACTTCTCTTTTAGTTTGCCGACCGTGATAATTGAAATATTCATCCAATTCTTCCTTTTTCCACAGTTTTTTTGGAGTTATCCATAGGGTTATCCACAGAGTTATCCACAAATCCACATGTTGATAATCATTTTTTGCTTGACACAACATATGTTGCGTCGGCATCGCAAAACTCACATGTCACTTGTCCACTTGTGGATAGTTCTTCGAGCAACGGGTATTCCCCCGTCTCATCGACAATGATATCTAAAGCGATTTCAACATGTTCCTTGCATACTTTTTTTTCCACAATGTTTCCTCCTTAAAAAAGAAGCGTCGCCGCTCCTTTAGGTTGCTTCAGTTAATGTTGCCTCGGTCTTGCCTACCTTGCCGCGTCGCGTATATTCAATCGTGACCTTATCCCCAACCGTGGCGTCACGATACAGCGCGTCCCGCAAATCGACGTAACGTTTGATGTCGCGGTCGCCGATTTTGACGATGACGTCACCGACGCGAAGGCCGGCCTCTTCGGCTGGACTGCCCGGCGTGATCGCCTCGACGAACACCCCGTCCTCGTTATCAAAGCTGATGCCGTATTCTTCCCGGACGTTACCCGGTACGGCGATGACTTCTTGAATCGTGACGCCGAGCTGGGCCCGCGTCACTTTGCCATCCCGCTCGAGCATATCGATGACCGGCAGCGCGACGTTGACGGGAATCGAGAAGCCGACCCCTTCGACGCTCGCCTCGGCGATTTTCATCGAGTTGATGCCGACGAGTTCGCCGCGGATGTTGATGAGTGCCCCGCCGGAGTTACCCGGGTTGATGGCGGCGTCGGTCTGGATGACCTCGGCGTTATAATCCATGAGGCCGTCACTGTTCGTATCGACCGGCACGGTGCGTTCGACACCACTGACGATACCACGGGTGACCGAGTTTGAAAAGACGCCGAGCGGATTGCCGATCGCCATGACGGTCTCGCCTGCTTGAAGTACGGTCGAGTCACCGAGCGTGATCGGAGCGACATCGATATTGGCCGGCAGTTCGACCGATGCGACAGCTAAATCGTTGAGCGGGTCCTCGCCGAGAATCGTCGCCGAAGCGACTTGTCCGTCAGAAAACGCTACGTTGATCTCGTCTGCTTCTTCGATGACGTGGAAGTTCGTGACGATATACGCCGTGTCGCCGTCGACCTTATAGATGACACCAGAGCCCGCTCCGGCCTCCCACTGCGAGTCCGAGGTGAACGCCCGCTGGATGTTCGTGATGCTGACGACGGACGTCTTAGCGCCCGTCACAGCGCTCGTGATGTCGGATTCCGTGATGGTGACGGCTTGTTCTGTCCGAATCAGTTCATTTGTCACAAAACGAGAGGTTGGGGAATCCCAGAGCATCATCGCCAAAAAGAACAAAGCCGCTCCTAAGAATCCGCCAACCCCTCCGAGTAACAACGGTTTTAAGTTCATTCGCGGCTTATGGCGCACATGTTCTTCTTGTTTCGGGCGCCATTCGCTGCGAGATGGGTACGTCGGTTTTACATCGTTCATTGTATCTGCTTCGTGCTCTAAAGGTTCGACGTCTTGAGGTTCATACTCATGGTGTCTCTCTTCATTCACGACGCGTCCCCCCTTCAAGACAGTGTGTTATCTGTCTTTTCCCAAGTTCGCTTATAAAGAAACGAGCGAAGTGGGGGTCGATGGGTCGGTATCGCACAATTTGATGCGACCGAGGTCGACATCGCGCATCCCGAGTGTTTGGGACACGCTCATTTGAGCGAGTTCTTTCATATTGTTGTCTTTACTGAGGTGGGCCAAATAAATCCGTTTCGTCTGGTCTCCGATGACCTCGCTCATCGCGATGGCCGCGTCTTCGTTCGAGACGTGACCGTAGTCCCCAAGAATCCGTCGTTTGACGCTCCACGGGTACCGTCCCATTTGAAGCATCGAGACGTCATGGTTCGATTCGAAAATAAAATCATCGGCCCCGCGGATGACGCCTTTCATCCGATCGGACACATAGCCCGTATCGGTGATATGGGCGAGGCGTCTGCCTTCATGCGCGAACTGGTAGAACATCGGGTCGGCCGCGTCATGGCTGACGTTGAACGACTCGATTTCGATATCCTCGAACTGTTTAATCTCCCCTACCTCGAAGTGAAACTTCAAGGCCGGGTCGACTTTCCCAATCAACGATTCCATCGCGTCCCACGTCTTCGCGTTCGCATAAATCGGTAAGTTATATTTTCGAGCGAGAATCCCGACACCTTTAATATGGTCGGAGTGCTCATGCGTGACGAGCAGTGCATCGATCCCATCAAACGATCGTCCAATCTCAGTGATGCGTTGTTGCATCGCCTTCCCGGTCAATCCGGCATCGACGAGCAATTTCGCCCGTTCCGTCTCAATGTAGAGGGCGTTCCCGGTCGAACCGCTCGCAAGCACACTATAGCGTAAAGTCACTCGATCACTCCTTTCATTCTTCTGAATCAAATTCGACCCGTTCGACGGTCCCATCGATCGCATTGACGAAGTAGACGTCCTCGTCAATCGTGATCGACCAGAGCGGCGGCATGATGATCAAGCTGCCGGAACTGTCGAGCGGCAGGCTATAGAAGCCCGTATTGATGGCCCGCATCTCTTGGTTCGGCTGGAAGTACTTCCGGGCCGCGAGTTGCGAGATCGCCTCGCTCGCCGTCAAGACGAGATCGTCTTGCGACTTCGAGGACAAGTTCGTCAAATGACGTTGTTTATAGTCGGTCACTTCAAGCGCTTCGTTCAATTGAAGCAACAGGAGCGACGGACCGATGTACTGCTCGGTCTCCCCATCGATCTCGGGGTTCGAGAAGATCTTATTGTTCTCATACGTCTGCACGAAGGCGACTTGACGCGTCTCGGCGTCATAGCGCCAGTACGCATACTCGGAACCGAACGGGACATACTCGGAGACGAACGTCGACGCGGTCGTCCGTAAATCGTCTTGATCGAGCGGGACCGGCTGTTTGAGCTCGACTTCGAGTTGCATATTGTCGAGCGTCGTCGCCAGCTGAGCTTCCCGGTTCTTCGTGATCATCGAGGCCGACATCTGTTCCGACGACCCCGTCAAATAACCGATATCCCGACCCATCCGCGGCAACTTCGACGCATCGACGTTTCGTTGGTCCAAGATTTGCGCGATCGACGTATTGTCGTTCGTCACGACCTCTGTCGCCCACGTTTCCGTCAAAAGCTGGAACAACAGGTAGATGTTCAGCGCGAGGAAGGCGAAGAGAAGAATCGTTTTCGCTTTACTCCAATCCACGATACATCATCCTTTCTGTCCAGTCATCCGGTTGATCGAATGGGATCCATCTTCCGGCTTCCCGAACGAACCAGTTCGGGGAGAACGTGACGTAACGGCTCGTGTCTTCATTGTATTCAATCTCATAACCGAGTCGAATCTCGGTCACGTTTTCAAATCGTCCGGCATTGACGAGCGTATCGACCACATCTTGTCCGTCCGCGAGCTGTGTCGTCCCGACCGAGATCAAGCGATCGATCTCGAGATGGTGCCGAGTGATCGACCGGACTTGTGTCCCGTCGTTCTCGACACGCAGCGTCGATAAGTCGACGGCATCGTTATTGATAAACGCCTCCCGTTGACTGAACACCGGGAAACCCTTCACGTGAAACCGGAACACGGTCGTTTCAAAACCTTTGTTGGCCGGGGTGATCGCATCAAACCGAAGCGACAAACCTTGGCTCTCCGACGTCTCATCGACCCAACCTCCGTGGAAGTTGACGAACTCGACGATCGTGTCGAGTCCGATGACCGACTCCTGTTCCGAACTGTTGCGTGATAAGTTTCGATAACGGCTCGCGTTCAGGTTCGCATCATATTCGGCGACGCTGATCCCGTTCGTGAGTGCGCCCACGGAGCTGGCCGGATCGACTTCTTGTACATTCGGGTCGCCCGGGAAGAACGTATCGCGCATCCAATCAAGACGGGCCGAGATTTGAATCTGAGACACGTCGTAAGCGAACAGCTCGTTCATCTCCGGTCCGACGACGGGAATGTAGTTGACGCGTTCATCCGTGTACGTGACACGACGCATCGATCGGTCTGAGTCTTTCAAGAACAGACTGTTGACGTCCCCTTGGCCGACTTTCGACAAACGCCCTTCCCAAAGTGATTGGTCGCTCATGATCGTGCGGATGCGCCACGTGTCGTCCTCCATGAAGATGAGGGCCCGCTGTGGCACTTTCCCGGACAAGCTGTATGAGCCCGGAAGCATGTAGCTGAGTGTATCCGCATAATACGGCTCCGGTAAAATCAATTCGACGGCCTCATCGACACCCGCATACAAACTCGGGACGTTCTTGACGGCGAGCGGTTTAAATTCGCTCGCCTCGAACGACTCCCGGATGACACGCATAATCTGTTTCGGTGAGTTTTTCGTGGCGAAGACGGCGTTGTTCTCGTGGACGACCGTCTGGGCCGGTACGATGACTTGGCGCGGTTGTCGCTGCAGCGACTCATCCACCGTCGCGACTTGCGTCTCTGACTGGACCGACTGATACTTCGGATGGTAGTCCCAGAGGATGACCGTTTGGACGATGGACGTGACGATCAAGGTGAGCAAGACGAGCGATTTCACTAGTTCTGGCTTCGCCAAGAAGCGTGGTCGTTCCATCAGTCATTCACCTCCACGATCGTATCGAATGGGATGGTGAAGTAAATCGTCGTCCCGCGTCCGAACTCACTCTCGGCCCAAATGTCGCCGCCATGGGCGGAAACGACTTCTTTGGCAATCGACAAACCAAGTCCGGTCCCGCCGATATTGCGGGCCCGAGCCTTATCGACCCGGTAGAACCGTTCAAAGATTTTCTTCAAATTCGATTTCGGAATGCCGACCCCTTCATCTTTAATACCAATGACGAGTCGCTTGGCACGGAGCATCGTCCGGAACGTGATCGTCCCGCCTTCTGGCGAGAACTTGATGGCGTTCGTGATGATGTTGTCGATGACCTGCGTCATCTTATCTTGATCGGCGTGGACGTATACCCGACGTTTCATGAGCTTCCGGCGGAACTGGATCGTCTCGCCTTTCGTCATCTCATGCCGGTCGATGATGTCGTTGAAGAACTGGATAAAATCGAACTTCACTTTTTGCATCGTATACTCTTTGCTGTCCATCTTCGATAGCTGCAACAGATCGTTGACGAGGCGGATCATCCGCTCCGTCTCATTCTGGGTCGTCTCGAGGAAGCGCGGGGCGAGCTCGTCATCCTTATACGCGCCTTCGGCGAGCACTTCGAGGTAACTCCGCATCGTCGTGAGCGGCGTCCGCAACTCGTGGCTGACGTTCGCGACGAACTCACGGCGGTCTTGCTCGACTTGTTCTTGCTCGGTCACATCGTGCAGAACGACGATGAGACCGGTGATTGGTCCGCTATGCTTTTGAATCGGTGAGAAGTAGGCGCGGACGAGGAATAGTTCTTCGTCCGTACTGAGGTCGATCAGTTTTGGCGGCATCGTCCCGTCTTCCGGAATGACGATCTCGTCATCGAATTCGAGTAAGTTCTGTAGGTTCGTCCCCATCGCTTCTTCTTCAGCGAGTCCGATCATATCGCGGGCTTGGTCGTTCATCAAGATGACGCGCAAGGAACGATCCGTCGCGACGACCCCGTCCGACATGTTCTCGAGGACGCTCGTCAAGCGGCGCCGTTCGGCTTCCGTCGTTGCGTTCGCCTCCATCAGTTCATCGGTCAATTCGTTGAAGGCGTAAGCAAGTTGGCCGACCTCGTCGTCGGAATAGACTTTAACTTTCCGCGAGAAATTCCCTTTTCGCATCTCGACGGCTTGACGACGCATATCCGCAATCGGTCGCGTGATCGTCCGTGACAGCAACACTCCCAAGATCGATGTGATGATGAGAGCGATGAGTGTCCCGGTCGCGAGAATCCTCGTCACTTGTTCCATTTGGTTATAGATGGACTGCATCGAGGCCTCGATATAAATCATACCGGTCGTCGTCCCATCGACCTCGGATTTCACCGGGACGGCGACGACACGCATGCGTTCGTTCGAGTCTTCATAGACGAGCGTCTCTTGCGCTCCGCTCGTCGCAAACGATTTTTGAATAAACGAGTTCGCCGTCCGTTGTCCGACGAGACTTTGGTTATTCGGATTCGACGTCGCCCGGACGACACTGTTCGTGTCGATAATCTGGACTTCGCGAATGTCATCAGCTAGCGTCGTGCTCTCCGTAAACTCAGACAGCAGTTGATCCAGTACCTGGTTCAACTGCTGGTCCGAGGTCGAGTCACCGCCGTTCGATGCGATCCCTTCACTGACGTTATAGCTCAGAAGGTTGGCGCGATCGACGAGCGACTGCGAGAAGTTGTTGATGTATTGTCGTTCGAGGGAGCGCACGAAGTACACTCCGATGACTTGCATCGCAACAAGAATGAGCAGCGCATAGATGACGACGAGCTTCCACTGGATAGATTTAAAGAAGTTCGTCCGTTTCATCGTTTAGTCTTCTTCTCCTGCTTTTAAATAGTAACCGACACCACGGCGCGTGATGATATACGTCGGCGTCGATGGGTTGTCTTCGACTTTCTCGCGCAAACGTCGGACCGTCACATCGACCGTACGGACATCGCCGAAGTAGTCATAGCCCCATACCGTCTGGAGCAAATGCTCGCGCGTCATGACTTGCCCGATGTTTTGGGCAAGATAATGGATGAGCTCGAACTCACGGTGTGTCAGTTCGATTTTCTCTTCCCGTTTCGTGACCATGTATGAATCCGGATGAATCGTCAAGTCACCGATGACGATATCATTGGCGTTGGCACCTTTCGTTTCTGGGGCCGGGGCTGTCGCATGACGGCGCATGTTCGCCTTGACGCGGGCCAAGAGCTCGCGCGAGCTGAACGGCTTCGTGACGTAATCGTCAGCACCGAGCTCGAGTCCGAGCACTTTATCGATCTCAGAGTCTTTCGCCGTCAACATGATGATCGGCATATCGTACTTCTTCCGGACTTCACGGCATACTTCCATACCGTCTTTGAGCGGCAACATGATGTCGAGCAAAATCAAATCTGGTTTGACTTCTTCGACTTTCACGAGCGCCTCTTCCCCGTCATAGGCGACGTGGACTTGGTAACCTTCTTTTTCAAGCTTAAACTTCAATATATCTGCGATTGGTTGTTCGTCATCTACCACTAAAATCGTACGATCCATTCAGTGAGTCCTCCTCTTATCGTTAAACGTACATGTCTACATTGTAACTCTTTTTCTATAGGTTAGAAAGCGTGGTCCATTTCCGTGGAAATGAAAAGAGAGCCACGAGGGCTCTCTGTCTTATGCTTTGTAAATGTCACGCAAGATGACCGTTTGCTCACGTGCCGGTCCGACCGAGAACGTCAACAATTCGATACCTGTCAACGCTTCGATGCGCTTGACATAGTTCTGTGCGTTCACCGGCAAGTCTTCGAACTTGCGAACGCCTGTGATGTCTTCTGTCCAGCCTGGGAGCTCTTCAAACACCGGTTTGCACTGTTCGAGAACACGGAAGTTCGGCGGGTACTCGTCGAGGAGCTTGCCTTCGAACTCGTAGGCTGTACAAATCTTGAGCGTCTCAAGACCTGTCAACACGTCGATCGAGTTGAGACAAAGGTCTGTGATCCCACTGACGCGGCGTGAGTGACGGACGACGACCGAGTCGAACCAACCGACGCGACGCGGACGTCCTGTCGTCGTACCGTACTCTTTTCCGACCTCACGGATCGTGTGACCGATCTCATCGTCAAGCTGGGTCGGGAACGGGCCGTCTCCGACACGTGACGTGTACGCCTTACAGACGCCGACGACGTGATGGATCTTCGATGGTCCGATTCCGGCACCGCTCGATACGCCGCCTGAAGCTGCGTTCGATGATGTGACGAACGGGTACGTTCCATGGTCGATGTCGAGCAAGACACCTTGTGCGCCCTCAAATAACACTTTCTGTTCTTCGTCGAGCGCGTTGTTCAACACGACCGATGTATCACATACGTACTTGGCGAACTGTTGGCCGTACGCGTAGTATTCTTCGAAGATGTCATCGAATTCGATCGCATCGACTTCATACATCTTCACGAACATGCGGTTTTTAATCGCGAGGACGGTCTTGAGCTTCTCGGCGAACACTTCTTTGTCGAGAAGGTCAGCGATGCGAATCCCGATACGCGCCGCTTTGTCCATGTAGCAAGGACCGATCCCTTTGAGCGTCGTCCCGACTTTGGCGTCGCCTTTCGCGTCCTCTTCGAGCTTGTCTTGCAACTGGTGGTACGGCAAGATGACGTGGGCCCGGTTCGAGATGCGGAGGTTATCCGTACTCACGCCACGCTCGTGCAAGTACGCGAGCTCCGTGACGAGCGATTTCGGATTGACGACCATCCCGTTCCCGATGACACATGTTTTGTCCGAGTAGAAGATCCCCGATGGAATCAAGTGAAGTTTATACTTCGTATCGTTGAAGACGATCGTATGACCAGCGTTGTCTCCCCCTTGATAACGCGCGACGACCTCGGCCTGCTTCGATAAGAAGTCCGTGATTTTCCCTTTACCTTCATCGCCCCACTGCGTTCCCACTACGACTACTGATGACATAATGAATCCTCCTTGTAGATAAACGTTCTATTCAAACCATCCGTAAGTGTACACTTGCTTCTCGCGAAAGTCAACCTAATACCGAACGATATTTTTATGTTGTAACCTTTCGTTCGTTATTGACGCCTCATTTCTCATTCAATGAATGAATTCTTTAAAAATCGAATACGTTTAGGTCCAAAGACCGACAAAAAAGGCGACGTCTCGTGACGTCGCCTTTGGCAGAATCATTCCTCCTACATCGGTGGCGCAAAAGCTTGCGTCTCCATGTTGACGAACTTGTTATATTCTTTTCGGAACGAGAGCTTGACCGTCCCGGTCGGACCATTACGCTGTTTGGCGATGATGATCTCGATCGTGTTGGCGTCTTCACTCTCTTTATCGTAATAGTCGTCCCGGTAGAGGAACGCGACGATATCGGCATCTTGCTCAATCGCCCCGGATTCCCGGATATCCGACATCATCGGCCGCTTGTCTTGACGGCTCTCAACACCACGTGAGAGCTGGGACAAGGCGATGACCGGCACTTGAAGCTCACGCGCGATCGCTTTGAGCGTACGCGAGATTTCCGAGACTTCTTGTTGCCGGTTCTCGCCCGGCTTGCCGTTCCCGACGATGAGCTGCAAGTAGTCGATCATGATCATGCCGAGGCCGTGCTCTTGTTTCAAGCGACGGCATTTGGCTCGGATCTCGTTAACCCGGAGACCCGGCGTATCATCGATATAGATACCGGCTTGTGACAGTGACGACATGGCGAGCGAGAGACGCCCCCAGTCCTCGGCCTCGAGCCGACCCGTCCGCAGACGCTGGGCATCGATATTGCCTTCCGCACAGAGCATCCGCATGACGAGCTGCTCGGCACCCATCTCCAAACTGAAGATGGCGACGTTCTCGCCGGTACGGACGGCCACGTTTTGCGAGATGTTCAAGGCGAAGGCCGTCTTCCCGACGGAAGGACGGGCCGCGACGATAATGAGGTCGTTACGTTGAAACCCGGCCGTCATCTTGTCGAGATCGCTGAACCCGGTCGCGATGCCGGTAATCTCCCCGCTCGATTGGTGCAGTTTTTCAATCGTCGAGTAAGCGTCCGATAAGACGGAACCGATCGGATGAAAGCTCGACTGCCCTTTTCGTTGCGAGACTTTCAAAATGTTCCGCTCGGCATCTGACAGGACGGCATCGACCTCGTCTTGGCGTTCATAACCGTCCGAGACGATATTCGTCGCAGTCCGAATCAAGCGGCGGAGTGCCGCCTTTTGATCGACGACGTTCAAATAATACCCGATGTTCCCGATGGCCGGAACTGCTTCGGCGATTTCCGCCAAATAGTTCAATCCACCGATTTCATCGAGAATACCTTGAGCTTGAAGCTCCGAACTGAGCGTGACCAAATCGACGAGTTCGCCCCGGTCGTTAATCTTCAGCATCGCCTCAAAGATCCGTTGATGGCTGACACGATAAAAGTCGTCCGGGTCGACCCGTTCCGAGGCCGTGATCAGCCGATCGGAATCGAGGATGACGGCCCCAAGGACAGCTTGTTCCGCTTCGACGCTATGTGGCGGGGTGTTGACTTGAATCGCATCACTCATACGTGTCTACCTCACCTTCACGCTTCTTGAACATGAACGTTTAACATAGCCGTGACGTCATGGTGCAACTTCACCGGCACTTTCGTGAACCCGAGCGCTTT
This sequence comes from Exiguobacterium sp. s16, assembly GCF_018618115.1. Classification (NCBI taxonomy): domain Bacteria; kingdom Bacillati; phylum Bacillota; class Bacilli; order Caryophanales; genus Exiguobacterium; species Exiguobacterium sp. s16. Next base: position 10,858 of record NZ_JACSLM010000015.1, read on the forward strand.
GATTGGATGTTCGAGCTCGATTTTACGCTTGTCGATCTTGTAGCCCATCCCTTTCAACGCTTCACCGATTTGTTTGCTCGTGACCGATCCAAAGACGCGACCGCCCTCACCTGACTTCGTCTTGACGACGATCGTCTCTTTTTCAAGCTTGTCCTTCAACTGCTGGGCTTGTTTCAATTCTGCTTCAGCCGCTTCTTCGGCGCGTCGCTCTTTCGCGGCGAACGCCTTCAAGTTGCCCGGTGTCGCTTCGACCGCCAAGTTCTTTTTGAAGAGTACGTTCTTCGCGTAAGCGTCCGCGACGTCTTTGACGTCACCAGCTTTACCTTGACCTTTAACATCTACTTTTAAAATGACTTTCATTCAGAATCCTCTCCCTCTGTTTCATCTGTCATATAATGATCGATCGCTTCTTGTAATAACGTTTTCGCCTGTTCCCGGCTCACGTTCAATTGTGTCGCCGCATTCGTCAAATGACCGCCCCCGTCCAGCATCTCCATGATGACTTGGACGTTGACATCACCGAGCGAACGGGCACTGATGCCGGTCCGGCCGTCGGGTAAGACGGCGATGACGAACGATGCTTTGACGCCCTCCATATTGAGGAGCTGGTCAGCGGATTGGGCGATCAACACTTGATGGTGCACTTCATCGTCCGAGGCGACGGCGATCGCCATGCCATCGGAATAGATGTCCGTGTTTTCGAGAATATGAGACTGTTCGATATACGAATCGAGGTCTTGCCGCATGAAGTGCTGGACGAGCACGGTGTCTGCCCCTTGAATCCGAAGGAAGGAAGCGGCATCGAACGTCCGCGACCCGGTCCGCAAGGTAAATCCTTTCGTGTCGACCACCATACCCGCAAGGAGCGACGTCGCTTCTAAAATCGATAGCTTGCGCGTACCGGCCTGATACTCGATCAACTCCGTTACGAGTTCGCACGTCGAGGATGCGTACGGTTCCATATAGACGAGGACCGGATCTTCAATGAACTCTTCACCACGACGATGGTGGTCGATGACGACGACCCGTTCCGCGCGGTCTAGAATATCCCGCGAGATGACGAGCGACGGCCGGTGCGTATCGACGACGACGAGGAGCGTCTGTTCGTCGATGAGCGGTTGAGCCTCGAACTCGGTCAAAAAACGGCTATACAGCTCTTCGTCGTTTTCGACTTCATTGACGAGACGTTGAATCCCAACGCTCGTCTCGCCGGCCGGGATGACGACGTACGCCTCACGGCCGACAAATTCAGCCAGTTTCATGATGCCGATGGATGCCCCAAGCGAGTCCATATCCGGGTTTTTGTGCCCCATGATCAGGACACGGCTCGACTCGCGAATCAAGTCGCGCATCGAGTTCGAGATGACGCGGGCTCGAACCCGGGTCCGTTTCTCGGTCGGGTTCGTCTTGCCGCCGAAAAAGCGGACTTTCCCGTTATGACGTTTGACGACGACTTGGTCCCCGCCGCGTCCGAGCCCTAAATCAAGGCTCGATTGCGACAAGTTCCCCAGTTCCGTCAGCGTCGTCTCCCCACAACCGATCCCGATGGAGAGTGTGAGCGGAATTTTATGCTCTTTCGTCGCCTCGCGGACCTCATCGAGAATCGAGAAGCGATTGTTCTCGAGTTCGGAGAGCGTCCGTTCGTTCATAACGAGAAAGAAACGATCGGCTGCCGTTCGACGCATATAGATGTGGTATTTTTGAGCCCATTGGTTCAAGAGGACGGTCACGCGTCGATTGATTTCACTCCGGACCTGTTCATCCACAGCGGTTGACATCTCGTCATAGTTGTCTAAGTATAAGACGCCGATCACCGTCTGCGTTTCCGAGTATTTTTGTTCAATCTCTGCCTCATCCGTCATGTCGAACAAGTAAAGGGTCTGATACTCCTTATTGTAGAGGACCCGATAAACGCGGTCTCCGACTTCGATGGTCGCCTCGTCCTCTTCTTCCTCAATCAACTCGGTGAACGCCGAGTGAATCGAATCGATCGAGATCCCGAGCTCCATCTCGAGCTCAAAGATGAGTCGAGACTGTTCATTGAACCAGCTGATGCGACGAGTTTCGTCAAAGACGAGAATCCCAATCGGCATGCCGGTGAGCGCTTCTTTCCCGACGTCTTCGATTCGATGCGACAAGGAGTGAACGTATTGTTCCCAAGCCTTGCGTTCTCGTCGAATCGTCACTTGCTGATAGATGAAAAAAATCAGCGTGCCCACGAACAGGGTGATTGCCGCCACAATGCTGTAGAACGCCAATCCTAACGCGACAAGCAGTCCAATCACATATGGAACGGCGTGACGCGCGTACTGGTTCTTCACTGATGTTATTGCTTCACCACTGTGCATGTGTGCCTCCTAAAATGAGTGGTGTTCCACCCATGATATCTAAATGGTTTCTGCTCTATCATACCATATCCGTCCGTTTCACTTACACTCCTACATCGGCTCGGAAAACAAAAAACGACCTATCCCGAGGGATAAGCCGTGTGTCAAAAATTACTCTGCAACGTATGGAAGCAAAGCCATTTGACGTGAGCGCTTGATAGCGACAGTAAGTGGACGTTGGTATTTCGCTGAAGTACCAGTCACACGACGTGGAAGAATTTTACCACGCTCCGAAACGAAGCGTTTGAGCAATTCTACGTCTTTATAATCGATATGAGTGATGTTGTTCGACGTAAAGAAACATACTTTACGACGACGACGACCTCCTGGACGACGTGCCATGTGAAGACCTCCTTTTTAGTTTAGTTTCGAATCGACGCGATCAAAATGGTAGATCGTCATCCGATAAGTCGATTTTTCCGCCACCCGAGAACGGGTCAGCTTCAAAACCTTTGTTTGAGTTCGAGGACTGAGATGAAGTCGAAGAAGCGGCTGCGCCCCATCCTGATCCACTTGACTCACCACCACCGAAGACATCTCCAGCCGGTGCTGTATCACGTTGCGTTGAAGCACCGCGTGGTTCAAGGAAGCGTACGCTATCGGCTACGACTTCTGCCCGGTAACGACGTTGGCCATCTTGACCTTCGTAACTACTGATTTGAAGGCGACCGTCTACGCCGGCCATGCTGCCTTTTTTCAAATATTGTGCTACGTTCTCTGCTTGTTTGCGCCAAACGACACAATCAATAAAGTCCGCCTCGCGCTTCCCATCTTGTCCAGTAAATGGACGATCGCAAGCGAGAGTGAAGCGAGTTACGGCAATCCCGCTCTGCGTATAACGCATTTCTGGATCGCGTGTCAATCGACCAACTAACACAACTCGGTTAATCATCTCAAAGCTCCCCTTTCGCAATATGAAGCGTTAAGAATTAACGCTCGTCTTTAGTTGTCATTTGACGGACAACGTCATCAGAGATCTTCATGAGACGCTCTGTTTCTTGAATCGCTTTAGGCTCAGCAGTGATGTTGAGAAGAACGTAGTGTCCTTCGCGCATCTTGTTGATTTCGTAAGCGAGACGACGTTTACCCATGTCTGTTGTTTTATCAACAGTACCACCGTTTTCAGTGATGACGTTGTTGAAGCGTTCGATTAAAGCTTTCTTAGCTTCCTCATCAACTGATGGACGGATAATGTAAAGAAGTTCGTATTTACGCATTATCTTTCACCTCCTCTTGGACTAACGGCTCCTACCGGTTGTAGGAGCAAGGAGCAAACAATTGTTTTACTCACGTCATAATATACTATCAAACTTCTGTTCATTTTACAATACGTTTGCGGAAAATGGCTTAAACGTTGAAGCGGAACGTGACAACATCGCCGTCTTGGAAGACGTATTCTTTTCCTTCTGAGCGAAGTTTCCCTTGTTCTTTAACTGCCGTCATGTTGCCGGCAGCTGACAAGTCTTCATACGATACGACTTCGGCACGGATGAACCCACGTTCAAAGTCAGAGTGGATGACGCCCGCACATTGTGGAGCTTTCATGCCTTGCTTGAACGTCCAGGCGCGCACTTCTTTCTCACCAGCCGTGAAGTATGTGGCGAGACCGAGCGTCGAGTAGGCGGCACGAATCAATTGATCGAGCCCCGACTCTTCGATGCCGAGGTCTTGCAAGAACTCAAGGCGCTCTTCTGGCTCGAGTTCTGAGATTTCTTCCTCGATGCGAGCACAGATGACGATTACTTTCGCCTCTTCTGTCGCGGCGTGTTCACGAACTGCTTGGACGTAAGGATTTTGGTCCGCGTCAGCCACTTCGTCCTCACTCACGTTCGCGACGTAAAGCATCGGCTTCATCGTGAGCAACTGGAAATGTTTGACGATAGCGAGTTGATCCTCTGTCAATTCAGCAACACGAGCCGGGCGCTCCGATTCGAGGACTGCTTGAACGATTTCAAGTGCTTCGAGCTCTTGAGCTGCGCCTTTGTCTTTCGACTTGACCATTTTTTGAACGCGTGTGATGCGTTTCTCGACCAATTCAAGGTCGGCCAAAATCAATTCGAGGTTGATGGTCGTGATGTCATCGATCGGTGAGACTTTACCCGCGACGTGTGTGATGTTGTCATCTTCAAAGCAACGGACGACTTGGCAAATCGCGTCGACTTCACGGATGTTAGCCAGGAATTTGTTTCCGAGCCCTTCCCCTTTTGACGCACCTTTTACGATTCCGGCGATGTCTGTAAACTCAAATGCGGTCGGTACGGTCTTCTTCGGTTTGACGAGTTCCGTCAACCGGTCAAGACGCGCGTCCGGTACTTCGACGACCCCAACGTTCGGGTCGATCGTGGCGAACGGATAGTTGGCTGCCTCTACACCGGCTTGCGTGATGGCGTTAAATAATGTCGATTTCCCGACGTTCGGTAATCCGACGATTCCTGCTGTTAATCCCACTTGTATTTCCTCCTCATCCGGCTTTCCCGGGAAATGTTGATCCGTCTGTGGAGTGGGTACGTTCAGTACACCACACCGTCACATCCTTCACAATTATAGTTAGTCCTCGATTAAACCGCAACTCACGGTTGTAACATAGAGAAGAACGCCACTTATTCAGCGGCGTTCTCTTGTGGAAGCACTTTTTTCAATCGCTTATCAAAGTCTCGGCGCGGCATGAGTACACTCGCCCCGCAGCCTTGACACTTGATACGAATGTCCATCCCGACCCGAGTCACCTGCCAACGGTTCGTCTGACAGGCGTGTGGTTTCTTCATTTCTACAAAATCGTTCAACTCATACGATTTAGCCTGCATTTTCGGGCGCTCCTTTAGTCGATGTGGTTGGCGGCATCATGACGGTCCGCGGATACGGGATCTCGATTCCGCGCTCATCAAGTCCGGTTTTCAACTCTTTATGCAAAATCCGTCCGGCCGCGAAATGTTGCGTCGGTGGCACTTCGGCCATGAGACGATAGACGACTTCCGACGGTCCAAGCGACTGGACCCCGGCGAGCGTGATCGGCTCGATGAACAAGTCGTGATACTTCTCTTCGACCGTCTTCGCGATCTCTTTCAACGCCTTCTCGACTTTGCCCATGTCTTCTTCATAGGCGACACCGATATCGACGACCGCGACGCTGTTCTCGAGCGAGTAGTTCGTCACTTGCATGATTTGTCCGTTCGGGATGATCGTCACTTGCCCGTTCAATCCCTTCAACTTCGTCGTCCGAATCCCGACTTCGATGACGGTCCCATCGACTTGTTGATTTAGATTGACGTAATCTCCGTTCTTGTATTGATTTTCAAAGATGATGAAGGCGCCCGTGATGACGTCTTTCACCAAGTTCTGCGCCCCAAACGAGATGGCGAGACCGGCGACCCCGGCCGATGCGATCAAACCAGCGATGTTGACGCCGAACTGGCCGAGCACCGTCAAAATCATAATCAAGCCAAGGACGTACCGAATCGTGTTTTGAGCCAGTTTTGACAGCGTCTCATTTTGGCGCTGGGCGACGATATTATCTTCTTTGATTTTGCGCAAGGCGAACACGCGCTGCACCATCGACGTCAAAATGCGTGACGCCACATAAAGCGCCAAGATGATGAGCGCGACACCTGTCAATTTAATGCCGAGCCCAATCCACATCTCCGTGTCTTGGAAATAAGCGACGAATCGATTGACGTTATCAATCGTCTCATCGGCCACTGTGCTCAAGTCTGTATCTGTATTTTGTGAAGCCATGTTGTCACCTCTAAAGTTATAGATTCTAACTCATCAAACCATAATTGACGACTTTTCTCAAACCCTACATCCGGACGTTATAAGTTTCGGTGTTCCGGGAATGGGATAATACGGTTTCATTCCGCAATTGCAACTAGACGCAGGCAGCTTAGAAGAGAGGATGAGATTCATGCCGTTTCGCCTAAAACCTCATAAACCATACTCTTTCTTCATCGAACATACCGAACGGAGTGGATCCAAGCTCTTTGCCGATCAACTGCACGACCAGTTGGCGAAAGAGACGCATCGTCCCATCGTCCTCGTGTGTATCGGCTCCGACCGTTCCACGGGGGATTCACTCGGACCGCTCGTCGGTACCTTCCTCGAAGAACGGGCCGTTCGCAATATCCATGTTTACGGGACGCTGACGAAACCGGTCCATGCCTTGAACCTCGTCGAGACACTCCACGAGATTCAGACACGATTTCACCGCCCCCTCATCATTGCAATCGACGCCTGTCTCGGCCGATTGTCGAGTGTCGGGTATATCTTCTTTTCGGAAGGGCCGCTCGCTCCTGGCGCCGGCGTCCAAAAAGAGCTCCCTTCGGTCGGTGAATACAACATCAAAGCTGTCGTCAACGTGAGCGGCTTTATGGAGATGATGATTTTGCAGAACACACGCTTACATCTCGTCTACGAGTTGGCCCGTTTCATCACCGATGGCTTCGCCGAATTCGACTTACGAATCGGACGGCTCCATCAAGAAGAGGCAGCCATTACCCGGCTTCGTCAATCTCGCGACGAATCGAAATCTTGAGGCGATAAAAGCGTCAACAAATGCTCCAAATCGTCTTGCGAGAAATACTTCAGTTCGAGGACGCCCCCTTTTCGACGCGGGCGAATCGATACATCCATTTGAAGACGTTCCGCTAGCACCGCCTCGACGGCTTCGACGTCGGCGTCTGAGCGCTTGAGCGTCTTTTTTTCGATGCGTTCTTTTTGTAAGTAGCGCTCGAGCCGTCGGACCGTCCATTGCTCGGCGATGACACGACGAGCAATCTGTTCCATCGCCTGAGCCGATTTCATGCCTGTAATGGCGCGGGCGTGGCCCATCGTCAATTCGCCAATCATGACCGCATGCTGGACCGCACTCGGTAACCGGAGCAGTCTGAGGCTGTTCGTCACATGGCTCCGACTCTTGCCGACACGTTCGGCGAGCTGTTGTTGCGTCAGACCGAGTGTCTGCATCAACTGTTCGTAGGCGAGCGCCTCTTCGATTGCGTTCAAGTCGGCGCGTTGAATATTCTCAATCAAGGCCAGCTCCATGACGCGGTCCGAGTCGGCTGTAACAATCAGCGCCGGGATATCCTTCTTGCCGGCTAACTTCGCAGCTTGAAACCGGCGCTCGCCGGCGATGATTTCATAAAATCCACTCGCTTTACGGACGACGATTGGTTGCAACACACCGTAACGCTCAATCGACTGCCTGAGTTCGTCTAACTTTTCCGGCTCAAACTGTTTGCGGGGCTGGTTCGGGTTCGGGCGAATATGATTGATCGGTAATCGTTCCATCCTGATTCCTCCATTCCATCTGATTGCTACAAAAAAAGCACGGGCTCACTTTTGTGGCCGTGCTTTCGGGATTCGAATCCGAATTTCAACAAATTCATCTTCTTCGACTTCCTCGGTTTGGACTTCGATGCCGGTTTTACCGATCAAGCTGACCGAGTCCCGGATCGTGTTGATAGCGATTCGCGTATCTCTAGCAAAACTTTTCGTCCGACGGCGCTGTTTTTTCGGTTTCCGTTTCTCTTCCTCAATCGGTGTCGTCAAAAATTCGACGCGTTCTTCCGTCTCTTTGACGTTAAAGTCTTGTTCTAAAATTTCCATGAGCACTTGGATTTGAAGACCGGACTCTTTGAGCGGTAAAAGCGCCCGGGCATGACGTTCGTTGATTTGACGATCACGCAAACATTGCTTCACATCTTCCGGTAATTTTAATAGACGCAATTTATTGGCAATTGTCGACTGACTTTTGCCAAGACTCTTCGCAAGTGCGGCTTGTGTCAGTCCGTTCATTGCGAGCAGACGATCATATGCTTCCGCTTCCTCGATTGGACTGAGCTGTTCCCGTTGCAAGTTTTCAATCAGCGCCAAGGCAGCTGTCGTATCGTCATCCATCTCTCGGACGATAGCCGGAATGACAGACCATCCGAGCGACTTAACAGCCCGGAAACGACGCTCCCCAGCGATAATCTCGTAGCGATCCCCTTCCGCCTTGCGAACGACAATCGGCTGCAAAAGACCATGTTCGTCAATCGTGACGGCCAATTCGTCAATTTTAGCCGGCTCGAATACTTTACGCGGTTGATAACGGTTCGGTAAAAGCAACGATAAGGCAATTTCTTGGACAGCATCATTCGATTTGACTTCTGCCAGTTCCGCGACGGCTACTTCCGGACGACTTCCAAACAGTTTAGCAATTGTTTTCTTCAACGTCGGCACCCCTTTATGTAAAAAATAAGCAGATTCCACTACCGGAATCTGCTTTTGGTTTCACGTGAAACACTATTGCTCAGATTAGCGGCTCTTTCGCCGGTGTACCCGCTTTACGTGGATATTTCCCAGGCGTTTTTCGTAATTTATCTACAATTACGATATTACGCTCACTCATCTCTCCTGGCAATAGGAACTGGTGTGTCGTTTTTATTTCCCCACCGAGCACGGCCAAGGCGTTTTTCGCATCGATAAGCTCGTCAGAAACCTTCGCTGCTTTGAGCGCTACGAACGTTCCGCCGACTTTTGCGAGCGGTAAACAGTACTCGGCGAGCACCGTCATCCGGGCAACTGCACGGGCGGTTACGACATCAAATTGTTCACGAAATTTTCTATTTTTTCCAAACTCTTCGGCACGTCCGTGATGGAACGCGACACCTTCTAGCCCGAGCGCGAGCGCGAGTTCGTTTAAGAACGTGATTCGCTTGTTGAGCGAGTCAATAATCGTTACATGAAGGTGCGGGAATAGAATTTTGAGCGGCAAGCTCGGGAATCCTGCCCCGGCACCGACGTCACAGACGGTCTCGACGTTTGAGAAATCGAAATGGAACGCCGCGCTAAGCGAGTCGTAGAAATGCTTCAAATACACTTCTTCCTTATCTGTGATCGCCGTCAAATTCATCTTCTCATTCCACTCGACGAGCATCTCGAAATACAGTTCGAACTGAGCGAGTTGTTTCTCGCTCAATTCAAATCCTTCTGCCTGCAACGCCTCAATAAATTGGGATTGGTTCATCGTTTCACTCCACTGTCGCGTATTGTCCTTGCTCAATATAGACAAGAAGGATCGAAACGTCCGCCGGGTTTACCCCGGAAATACGTGACGCTTGTCCAATCGAGAGCGGACGAACTTGTTTTAGTTTTTGTTTCGCTTCCGTCGCAAGACCACCGATTGCATCGTAATCGAGTTTCTCCGGAATCCGTTTTTCTTCCATCCGACGCATCTTCTCGACTTGCTCGAGCTGCTTCGAGATGTAGCCTTCGTATTTCACTTGAATCTCGACTTGCTCCGCCACTTCAAACGGCACTTCGATCGGGGCCGGTGCAAAGCGCATGAGCGTCGCGTACGTCACTTCTGGCCGCTTCAAAAGAATACTGGCATGTGTCGCTTCTTTGAGCGGGTTCGCGCCAACTTCTTCGAGCACGGCGTTCACGTCAGCCGACGGTTTGATGACGAGTCCGTTGAGACGTTTTACTTCTGCCGCAATCGCGACTCGTTTGTCTTCAAGATGGGCATGACGCTCTGGTGACAATAGACCGACTTCATGACCGATGTCGCTCAAGCGAAGGTCCGCATTGTCGTGACGCAGGAGCAACCGATACTCGGCACGGGATGTGAGCAAGCGATACGGCTCGTTCGTCCCTTTCGTCACGAGGTCGTCAATCAAGACGCCGATATACGCCTGTGAGCGGTCCAAGATGACCGGATCTTTGCCGAGCACTTGGCATGCGGCGTTGATTCCGGCCATGATTCCTTGTCCGGCCGCTTCTTCATAGCCGCTCGTCCCGTTGATTTGACCTGCCGTGAACAATCCGCCGACCGTCTTCGTCTCGAGTGTCGGCCAAAGTTGCGTCGGCACGACCGCATCGTACTCAATCGCATATCCAGGGCGCATCATCTCTGAGTTCTCAAGTCCAGGAATCGTCCGGAGCATTTGATGCTGAACGTCTTCCGGCATACTCGTCGAGAAGCCTTGAACGTAAATCTCTTCCGTGTCGCGACCTTCTGGCTCGAGGAAGATTTGGTGACGCGGTTTATCGTTAAACCGGACGACTTTATCTTCAATCGATGGGCAGTAACGCGGGCCCGTCCCTTTAATGGCACCCGAGTACATCGGCGAACGGTGCAAGTTCTCGTCGATCAATTGGTGTGTCCGCTCGCTCGTGTAGGTGAGCCAGCACGGGATTTGCTCGATCGGGTCGAGGTCTTGCGACGTGTAAGAGAAGAGCGACGGATTGTCGTCCCCTGGTTGAATCTCCGTCTTCGAGTAATCGATCGTCTTGCCGTCGATGCGTGGTGGTGTCCCCGTTTTGAAACGGACGAGTTCGAGCCCGAGCTCTTCTAAATGCTTCGACAATTCGACCGAAGGCATCTGGTTGTTCGGACCGCTCTCATACGACAATTCGCCGATGATGATTTGACCGCGCATGAACGTACCCGTCGTGACGATGACCGCTTTCGAGCGGTACTCCGAACCGGTATTCGTGACGACACCGGCGACTTTCCCGTCTTCGATGAGAAGTCGTTCGACGAGCGCTTGACGAAGCAATAGGTTCGGTTCGTCTTCAAGCACTTTCTTCATATGATTTTGGTATTGGAATTTGTCCGCTTGCGCCCGTAATGCGCGCACTGCTGGACCTTTTGATGTGTTGAGCATCTTCATTTGAATGTACGTCGCATCGATCGCCTTCGCCATCTCGCCGCCGAGGGCATCGATTTCGCGAACGACGATCCCTTTCGCGGGACCACCGATCGATGGGTTGCAGTACATGAATCCGACCATATCCGGATTCATCGTGAGCATCGCCGTTTTCGCGCCCATGCGTGCCGACGCCAGTGCGGCCTCGATCCCTGCATGACCGGCTCCGATGACGATGACATCAAACTCGCCTGCCGTGTAAGCCATAGTTGTTCCTCCTTATTATTTCCCAAGACAAAACTGTGAAAAGAGTTGATCAATCAAACTTTCTTGAACGGTGTCCCCGTTGATCTCGCCGAGCGTGTCCCACGCCCGTCGTAAATCGATTTGGACCATATCGATCGGCAAATTCATGACGGCACTTCCGAGCGCCTCATCGATTTGTTCGATCGTCCGTTTGATGAGTTGAATGTGTCGTGCGTTCGAGATATATGTCATATCCTGTGATTCGACGCCTTTAGCGAAGAACAAGTTCGAGATTGCCTTCTCCAATGCATCGATTCCCTCTTCTAATAAGAGAGACGTCGCCACGATTGGGCGACCTGCCGCTAGTTTCTCCAGCTTAGAAGAATCCATACTTTGTGGCAAGTCCGTCTTATTGATGATGATGATCGCATTCATACCAGCAATCGCCTCAAACAAGGCCTCATCCTCGACAGTCAGACCTTCGTGCCCGTTCAAGACGAGCAAAATCAAGTCCGCGCCCGTGAGCGCCTTGCGCGATTTCTCGACACCGATCCGCTCGACGATGTCTTCCGTCTCCCGAATCCCTGCCGTATCAATCAATTTGAGCGGAACGCCTTTGACGTTCACATACTCTTCAATCGTATCGCGCGTCGTGCCGGCGATTTCCGTGACAATCGCTTTCGTCTCTTGAACGAGCGTGTTCATGAGCGATGACTTGCCGACGTTCGGCCGACCGATAATCGCTGTCGCGAGACCTTCCCGCAAGATTTTCCCTTGTCGCGCCGTCTCAAGCAGTTGCTCGAGCACACGCTTCACTTCGCCCGCCTTGTCTTCGACGATGGCCTGGGTCATCTCTTCGGCGTCGTATTCCGGGTAGTCGATATTGACCTCGACCGCCGCAATCGTCTCAAGCAACAATTGACGCAACTCGCGGACAAGCCGTGACAAACGTCCTTCCATTTGTGACATGGCGACGTTCATGGCCCGATCCGTTTTGGCACGAATCAAATCCATGACGGCCTCTGCTTGCGACAAATCGATGCGTCCATTTAAAAAGGCGCGTTTCGTGAACTCGCCCGGTTCTGCCAAGCGGATGTCCGGTTGTTCAAGAATCAGTTCGAGGACACGATTGACCGCGACGATTCCTCCGTGGCAATTGATTTCGACGACGTCTTCTCGCGTGAACGTCTTCGGTGCGCGCATGATGCTCACCATGACTTCATCGACGACCTCGTCCGTGCCAGGACGTTTCAATTTTCCGTAATGGATCGTATGTGACTCCACTTTCGTCAAATCTCTTCCAGAAAACACACGGCCCACCGTCTCGACGGCGCGGTCACCGGACAAGCGGACGATTCCGATTGCCCCTTCACCCATCGGCGTCGAAATCGCCGTAATCGTGTCAAACTCTAGCATCATCTTTCCCTCCCATACTTCTTACTACTTCCTCTATCTTATGCATAACGCACCTACTATACACGATATTTGTCTCGAACGAAAGAGTCCGACCTCTCGAGCAACGGTTGCATTTCAAGGAATTACTTTAGTACAATAAAGGAATATATTTCCATGGAGGACGTGATGAAATGCGACAGCAAGATGCCATCGCCACATTGACCGACAGCCTCATCTCCGACACGGATGTGCAGGCCATTTTCTTGAAAGGATCGTTCGGACGTGGTGAAGCGGACGAACATTCCGATGTCGACTTGTACGTCATGGTCGCCTCTGACAGCCTGAATGAGTTCTTGCCGCGCCGCCGCGACCATCTGGCCACATATCGCCCGATCCTGCTCGAGGACGAAATCGATATCGTGGCCCCGCAACTGATCGTCGTCTATGATGATTTCTTGCATCTCGACTTCTTCACGGTGACGGCGGACACGTTGAACCATCAAGACACAATTACGGTGCTGTACGATCCGGAACACCGATTGCAACATCACCCGAGTTCGCTCACTTTATCTGTTGAAAATTTGAGCGGACACGTGTTTGATGCGATTTGGTTCTTTTTCCAATATACGAAAGCCCGTGACCGCGGCAACGATGTCTGGGCCGTCGAGATGCTCCGGCAAGGCATGAGTCATTTCGCTTACGCACTTGCCGCTCACTATGAACCTGAACGGGCCGCACTCGGGTTGAAAGACGTGGCCGCCCGGCAGCGGATTGAAATCCGGACCTTTTATGAAGCGTTGACACCCGACCATCATGCGACAGCCGCTCGCTGGTATATCTCCCGTCTCGAAGCCGAGCGTCCGTTCTTCGAGACGACCGTTGCGTTCGAAGTGATTCGTCCGTTTTTGGACCGACTCGTCATCCGTGAAAAAAGCCGCTCCTGATGTGAGCGGCTTTCGTTTATGCTTGCTGACGTCTCGACGAGCGGAGCGTGAAATAGAGCACCCATTCGATCACCCCGACGGCGATGAGAAAACCGCCGAACAATTGGAACAAGACGAGCAGGCTGTCAAACGGGTTCGCCAACATGAGCAGGCCAATCCCAATCCACAATAGACTGCTCAGCATGAAGTACATCCACCGATTGGCGATCGTCCGGCGAAATCCGACGGCTTGAATCAACCGGATGATCCCCCCGAACAAGAAGAGGGCACCGATGAAGATTGGAAGCAGGCTCGCTAACGTCTCGGCGAAGAAAAAGACGATCAAGGCGATCAATAGATAGATGACTCCCATAAAAAATCCGGGTGGGAGGCCGTTTCGTTTGTGGCGCAACCCTTGAACGATGGCGATTAGACCGATGATGGCAAAATAAGCCGCGACCACATAGACGATCGCATCAAAAAAGAAACGTGGATACAAGATGATGAGTAAGCCGATGATGACATAAAGTGTTGCCTGAATGAATGTCGACCGTTCCAACCGCTTGATAAGCGTCTCCATTTGAAAGACCCCTTTCCGATGTAACGAAGTAGACCACTTCTTCCTTTATTCCCGTATTCGGCCCTTATCCATCCGAAGCGACAAAAAAAGGCTGTGGATTGGTTATCCACAGCCTTAGGATTTATTTACGTTTTTTCTTTTTCGTCTTCTTCTCTTCTTCAGCAAGCGCGGCACGTTCTGCTTCTTTCGCCGCAATCTTCGCTTCAGCTTGGACTTTCATCTTCTCACGCATCGGGAGCATGATTGCCATCGTCACGATGATCGAGATGATGTAACCGACGACCCAGTACATCGAGAGGGCAGCCGGAAGGGTAATCGACATGACGAAGATCATCACCGGGAAGATGTAGAGCATCATTTTCAATTGTGGGTTTTGTTCTTGGCCCGCCATTGAAATTTTTTGCTGTGCAAACGTCAAGATTGCCGCGAGAATCGGCAAGATGAACGTCGGATCTGGTGCCCCGAGGTCGAACCAAAGGAACTGCGCTTCAAAGATTTCAGGTGTCCGACGGATCGCATCGTAGAACGCGAAGAGGATCGGCATTTGAATCAAGATTGGCAAGCAGCCCGCGAGCGGGTTGATTTGATACTCTTGATACATCTTCATCATTTCTTCTTGAAGCTTGCGTTGCGTCTCTTGGTCTTTCGAGCTGTACTTCTCACGAAGCTTGAGCATTTCCGGTTGCAACACTTGCATCGCACCCATGCTCTTCGTCTGCTTGATCATAAGCGGTAAAATCAAGAGACGAACGATAATCGTCGCAACGATGATCGAGTATCCGTACTGCCACGTCCCACCGATTAAGTAAGCCGCTTCTTTCAACAACCATGCCAATGGCCAAACAAAGTATTTCGACCAGAAGCCTTCCGTCTCAGCCGTGATCGGCTCTCCTTGGATCGTCGATGGGTCGACACAACCAGCCATCAACATGATGACGCCGGTCATGACGGCCAACAATCCTAATTTTAGCTTTTTGCTCATAGTTCCTCCTACGCTTTCTTTATCGATTCTTTTGTTTCATCACACGTCTATCGGTCAATCCTAATTAGTTCGCGTTATATATGAAAGAACGAGCTCGGATTGTTACGATCGATCGACTTGTCTCTGCTTCCAAACTTTAGCCCGTTTAAAGACGTGTTTCAAGCTTTCCGTCACTTCATCTTGTGTAAGGGACGTCGCAGGTTTGCGCGCAATGATGACGTAATTGTGCGGAGCCACGTTTGGTTCGAGCAAGCGAAGTGATTCACGCATCAATCGTTTCATCCGGTTTCGTTCCACGGCATTTCCAAGCTTTTTACTGACCGAAAGTCCGACCCGGAAGTGCGCTTGATCCGCTTTTTGCGTGTAGACGACAAACTGACGATTGGCCACGGAGCGTCCTTCACGAAACACCGCTTGGAACTCTTCATTCTTTTGCAGGCGGTATTCTTTTTTCAAAATTCTCACTCCATCCTTCACTTCAAAAATCGTCAACTAACATCATACCATATCCCATTCGTTTCAACGAGGGCGAATCAGCTTTTTCCGTCCGTTTGTGTGACTTCTGTGACGATATAAAAAAAGATTGCCCAAGGAAAAATCCTCGGGCAATCTCATGATCTTTATTAGACAGTCAAGGCTTTGCGGCCTTTACGACGGCGAGCTGCAAGAATGTTGCGGCCGTTTTTAGTCGCCATGCGAGCACGGAATCCGTGGACTTTCTTACGCTTACGGTTGTTAGGATTGAAAGTTGGTTTCATGGTTAAAGCACCTCCTCAAGGTTAACGCTCTATTAGCAAGTTATAGTTTCATTTAAGGCAGTCTTTAAGATTATATAAACAGTTCCCCAGATTGTCAATGAATTTTCGTTAGGTTTTCCATTAGGGCGAAATCAATTGCCAGGGGAGGGGGAGACGATCTCTGGATGGCACGATTTAGAAGAAACGGAAGCGTTAAGTAACATCGAGAATTAACAATCTTACAGTGACTTTTTTACAAACAGCTGTCTTAAGCCATTTTATCCACATATCCCAAGAGTTATCCACACTTATATGTGAATAACTCCTTCTTTTTCAACAAATTAAGCATGCCGTTTTTTAATTTTTCATTTTCTTCTCTTAAAAAAATATTCTTCTCCATTCCTTCTTCCTCTTTTGTGTATAACTTTTCTGACCACAACTTTGCTTACTAACAATTATCCACAACATATCCACAGTTTATCCACACTGTACACAGCATGTGGATAACTGCCTGTGGATTCTTTTGGTCGTCTGTGGATAAATATCAAAAACCGTTGCCACGTCTATTTTATTTTGATAAACTGAATGTGCACAAACTTGTGGATGAACTTTTAGCAATTCCAAGATATACACAGGCTGTGGATAACTGTTATCCCCAACATTAACACCATGTGGATAACGTTATCCACAGTTTTTGTTCTCTGGGGATAACCCTAGTATCTACTATAGAATAGTGAATGTGTATATCATGTGAATAAGTTTCGCCAACATGTGAGTAAAGGAGGTCTTTCATTGAAGAATGCTCGCGAGATTTGGAGAAATGTTTTATCTCTGATTGAAGAAGAGGAACGAACGCCAAAAGCCAGCTTTGATATGTGGTTGAAATCAACAGAAGGAATTTCGTTGATGGGGACGACGCTCGTCGTATCCGCGCCAGCCAGTTTCATTGTGACTTGGCTTGAACGTCAGTACTTGTCATTGTTACAAGATACGATTGAAGAAGTGACAAACAACAAGCTTGAGATTCATTTTATCGAGGAGTCGCAAGCACATAAGTATGCACCTGCGGATGGATCGAAAGAAACGATTGCTGCCACAGAAATGAAAGAACAGCCGCTTCCAGTACTGCCAAAAGAGGAAGGGAACCTCGGACAACTGAATGACAAATACATTTTCGAGACATTTGTCATCGGCTCCGGAAACCGGTTTGCCCATGCCGCCTCGCTCGCCGTGGCAGAAGCTCCGGCCCGCGCCTATAACCCGCTCTTCATTTATGGGGGAGTCGGGCTCGGCAAGACACATTTGATGCATGCGATTGGGCATTACGTGAAAGGGCAAAAGCCTGGCGCACGAATTGCTTACGTATCATCTGAAAAGTTCACAAATGAGTTCATCAACTCGATTCGTGACAATAAGACCGAAGAGTTCCGTAACCGTTATCGGAACATCGATGTCCTCTTGATTGATGACATTCAGTTCTTGGCCGGTAAAGAGCAGACGCAGGAAGAGTTCTTCCATACGTTCAATGCGCTTCATAACGACCAAAAACAGATTGTGATTTCTAGCGACCGACCGCCTAAAGAGATCCCGACGCTCGAAGATCGTCTTCGTTCGCGGTTCGAATGGGGTCTTATCACAGATATCACACCGCCTGACCTCGAAACGCGGATTGCCATCTTACGTAAGAAGGCGACAGCAGAAGGGCTTGATATCGCGAACGACGTCATGCTGTACATCGCCAATCAAATCGACACGAACATTCGTGAACTCGAAGGGGCGTTGACGCGCGTCGTCGCCTACGCCAAACTCGTCGGTCGTCCGATTGATCCGGATGTCGCTGCCGAAGCGTTGCACAATATCATGCCGGTCCAAGAAGCGAAGAAGATCGTCATTCGTGACATTCAAGAGATCGTCGGTCGTCACTTTAATATTGAAGTTGATGAGCTGAAAGCGAAGAAACGGACGAAGACGCTCGCATTCCCTCGTCAAATCGCGATGTACTTGTCACGTGAGATGACGGAAAGCTCGCTTCCTAAGATAGGAGAAGAGTTCGGCGGACGTGATCACACGACAGTTATCCACGCTCATGAGAAAATTAGTACGTTACTCAAGCATGATCCAGAGATGCAAGAGACGATTCAGACACTAAAGAAGGCTTTGTCCTAACGTCTTATGTTTCGCTGTGGATATCCTGTGGATAAACCCACATAGTTATCCACACGTTATTCACAGGAAGAATGGCTTAGTACGAGTGGTTCAAGTGACTTATCCCCAGTATCCACAGCCCTTATTACTATTATGACTTAAATAATACTATTATTATTAAACTATATGACTCAGTTCACTTAGGAGGAATTATCCACATGCACTTAACGATTCAGCGAGATGTATTCATGCAAGCCGTACAAGACGTATCGAAGGCCGTTGCTTCTAGAACGACGATTCCAATCCTCACAGGTTTAAAGCTTGAGGCTCATGCCGATGGGTTGACACTCACAGGAAGTGATACCGAGATTTCAATCGAACGCTTAATCCCGATTGAAGAAGGCGGAATCGAACTCATTCAAATCCAACGAGCAGGCAGCGTCGTGCTCAATGCACGCTTCCTTGGCGAAATTGTTAAAAAGTTGCCGACGGATGAAGTGACACTTGAAGTGTCTCCAAACTTTATGACGCGGATTGAGTCAGGACAAGCCGAATTCCACTTGAACGGACTCGACCCAGATGAATACCCACGTCTTCCTGAGCTTTCAAGCGAGCGTCGTTTTTACTTGCCGGCTGATTTGTTGAAGACAATCATCCGCCAGACGAGCTTCGCTGTATCAGCTCAAGAGACACGTCCCGTTCTTACAGGGGTTAACTTCTCAGCTGAAAAAGGATTTTTGACTTGTGTCGCCACGGATAGCCACCGTTTAGCCCTCCGTCGGGCACGGTTCGAGACCGACAACGATTTGACGTTCCAAAACGTTGTCGTACCGGGCCGCTCATTGAACGAGCTCGCTAAATTGCTCGACCGCGAAGAATTGCCAGTCGAGATTGTTTTGACGGATCAACAAATTTTATTCCGAATGAAAAACATCTCGTTCTTCTCACGTCTCTTAGACGGGGCGTACCCGGACACATCACGTTTGATTCCGGAAGAATACCGGACAGCGGTCCGTTTGAACGCTAAAGATTTCTTGCAGGCAATTGACCGAGCCTCGCTGCTCGCCCGGGCCGATCGCAACAACGTCATTAAATTTGTCGCGGAAGAAGCGACGACGGTTGAAGTTTCGTCCCACTCTCCAGAAGTCGGGAAAGTGTCAGAACGCGTCAGCATCCTGTCGCTTGAAGGAGAAGAGTTAAAAATTTCATTCAACTCTAAATTTGTGATGGATGCACTCCGTGCGCTTGATGCTTCAGAAATCGAAATCCAGTTTACGGGTTCGATGCGACCGTTCATCTTGCGTCCGGTCGAACAGGATAGCGTCCTTCAGTTGATCTTGCCAGTCCGTACGTCTTAAATCTGACGGAGCGGATTCGGGGATGATGAGGTGTTTCACCTTATCATCCCCGTTTTTGCCTTATTCGACGTTTTTCGATAAACTAATAAGTATGGCGATTTTTTGTACTAAGTATGAAAGAAAGGAAGTGACGACATGCAAAAAGTGTCGATTACAACCGAGTATGTA
Source organism: Exiguobacterium sp. s16 (assembly GCF_018618115.1). Lineage (NCBI taxonomy): Bacteria > Bacillati > Bacillota > Bacilli > Caryophanales > Exiguobacterium > Exiguobacterium sp. s16. The sequence continues at coordinate 30,406 of NZ_JACSLM010000015.1, forward strand.
ACACTCGGACAATTTTTGAAGTTGGCTGATATTATTTCAAGCGGAGGCCAAGCGAAGTTCTTTTTAGAGGACGTTCAGATCAAAGTGAACGGCGAGGTCGATCAACGTCGCGGACGGAAACTACGGGATGGGGATACGATCGAAGTCGAAGGCTTCGGAGACTTCCAAATCGAGGGGAACTAACGTGCACTTAAAGTCGATCCGATTGCAAAACTACCGCAACTACGAAACCCTCGAGCTAGATTTTTCAGAACAGACGAACGTTCTCATCGGGGAAAATGCCCAAGGGAAAACGAATCTACTCGAATCGATTTACGTACTTGCGCTCGCGAAGTCACATCGGACGACGCAAGACCGTGAACTGATCGGCTGGGAAGCGGATGCTGCGATGGTCGAAGGGCGGATTCATAAACGGACCGGTGAGACGGTCCAATCGCTCACGTTTTCACCGAAAGGGAAAAAAGCGAAATTGAACCATCTCGAACAACGTCGTCTCAGCGACTACGTCGGGGCCTTCAACGTCGTACTGTTCGCACCAGAAGACCTCGCCATCGTCAAAGGCAGCCCGCAAGGACGACGTCGGTTTTTAGATATGGAGATCGGGCAAGTGAGTCCTGTTTATCTACATGAATTAAACCAGTACTTGAAGACGCTAAAGCAACGAAACGCCCTGTTGAAACAGCTCTCAATCAAAGGCGGGGATGAGACACTGCTCGAGGTACTCACCGATCAAATGATTGAACTTGCGGTGAAAATCGTTTCACGGCGCCATCATTTCATCGATCAACTCGAAAAGTGGGCCGGGCCGATTCACGCCGGCATCACGCGAAACTTGGAGACACTGACGATTCAGTACGTATCGGATACATTCCAAAAAGAACGTTACCCAAAAGATGCGATGTTTGAAACGTATCGTCGAAAGTTTGATAAAATAAGAGAGAACGAACGAAGACGAGGTGTGACGTTATTTGGTCCGCATCGAGATGATTTTGAGTTGTACGTCAACAATCGCAATGTCCAAACGTTCGGTTCGCAAGGTCAGCAGCGCACAGCGGCTTTGTCTTTAAAGCTAGCGGAGATTGAACTGATTCACGAAGAGGTCGGGGAATATCCGCTGCTCTTGTTAGATGACGTGTTATCTGAATTAGACGACCATCGCCAAACCCATCTGCTCGATACGATGGGCCAAAAAGTCCAAACGATTATCACGACAACCAATATTGATGGGATCGCTCACGAAACGATTCAACAAGCAAAGGTGTTTCACGTGAAACAGGGCGAAGTTGAAACAGAATCTGTATGAAGTAAGACCAATCCATATGAACACCAATTCATGTATAGTAGGTGAATGAAACCGATGAGTAACGAAAACGAAAAACAAATGCAAGATTATGGTGCCGATCAGATTCAAGTACTTGAAGGATTAGAAGCTGTTCGCAAACGCCCGGGGATGTATATCGGTTCGACGAGCTCACGAGGACTCCATCACTTAGTATGGGAAATCGTCGATAACTCGATTGACGAAGCACTCGCGGGACACTGTGACACGATTACGGTCACGGTCGAGCCGGGTAACTCAGTCGTCGTTGAAGACAACGGGCGAGGCATCCCGGTCGATGTTCAAAAGAAAACGGGACGTCCAGCCGTTGAAGTCATTTTCACGGTCCTTCACGCCGGAGGTAAATTCGGTGGTGGCGGATATAAAGTCTCAGGCGGTTTGCACGGCGTCGGGGCCTCGGTCGTTAACGCCTTGTCGACGAAACTTGAAGTGTTCGTTCGCCGTAACGGCAACGTCTACTACCAATCATTCAAACGCGGCGTTCCACAAGGAGAGCTCGAAATCGTTGGTACGACTGATACGACGGGTACGACTGTCCGTTTCTTCCCGGACGGCGATATCTTTGAGGAGACGCTCGAATACGACTTTGATTTACTCGCCACACGTCTGCGCGAACTTGCCTTCCTGAACAAAGGGCTTCGCATCGTCGCAAAAGACGAGCGCAGTGATGAGACGATTGAACGCAACTATCATTACGAGGGCGGAATCAAGTCATACGTTGAACACTTGAACCGCTCAAAAGCCTCAATCCACGATGAGCCTGTCTATGTACATGGCACGAAGGATGGGATTGAAGTTGAGATCGCGCTTCAGTACAACGAAGGATTTGCGAGCAACATCTATTCATTCACGAACAACATCCCGACCCACGAGGGCGGAACGCACGAGACAGGGTTCAAAACGGCACTGACTCGTTCGATCAACGACTATGCAAAACGCTTCGGTCTCATGAAAGAAGCCGATGGTAGCTTGTCAGGGGATGACGTACGTGAAGGATTGACGGCGATTGTCTCGGTCAAACACCCATCGCCACAGTTCGAGGGTCAAACGAAGACAAAGCTTGGCAACGCTGACGCTCGTACAGCGACAGACTCGCTCTTCACAGACACGTTCGAGCAGTTCTTGCTTGAGAACCCTTCTGTCGGGCGATTGATTGTCGACAAAGGTTTAATGGCGGCACGTGCTCGTCTTGCAGCGAAACGTGCTCGTGAAATGACTCGCCGAAAAGGAATCCTCGAAGTCAGTTCATTGCCTGGGAAACTAGCAGACTGTTCATCGAAAGATGCATCGAAGTCTGAATTGTACATCGTTGAGGGTGACTCGGCCGGTGGCTCTGCAAAATCAGGTCGCGATCGTCACTTCCAAGCGATCTTGCCGATTCGAGGTAAAATCATCAACGTCGAAAAAGCGAGACTCGATAAGATTTTAGCCAACCAAGAAGTTCGTACAATTATTACGGCGCTCGGGACTGGGATCGCGGAAGAGTTCGATCTCGCGAAGGCGCGGTACCATAAATTGATTATCATGACCGATGCCGACGTCGATGGAGCCCACATTCGGACACTGCTCTTGACGTTCTTCTACCGTTACATGCGTCCGCTCGTTGAAAGCGGCTATGTGTATATCGCGCAACCGCCACTTTACGGCTTGAAGCACGGAAAAGACGTCACCTACGTCCAAAATGAACGGGAACTGCAAGAAGCGATTAAACAGCTTCCAGAAAATGCTCGTTACAGTGTACAGCGTTACAAAGGTCTCGGTGAGATGGACCCTGAACAGCTGTGGAGCACGACGATGAATCCAGAGACACGCTCGATGCTTCGTGTCGACCTTCAAGACGCCATTGAGGCGGATGAGATCTTTGAAACGCTCATGGGTGACAATGTCGAGCCGCGACGTGACTTCATCCAATCACATGCGCATTACGTGAAAAACCTCGATATTTAAAAAGAAGGGTAGGCAATAACGAATGGCAGAACAAGAAAATATCAAGGATATAAATATTAGCCAAGAGATGCGCACCTCGTTCATGGACTATGCGATGAGCGTAATCGTGTCACGTGCCCTCCCAGATGTACGAGACGGTCTGAAGCCGGTTCACCGCCGCATTCTTTATGCGATGAACGAGCTTGGGATTCGTGCCGATAAGCCTCATAAGAAGTCGGCGCGTGTTGTCGGTGACGTTATCGGTAAGTATCACCCGCACGGTGACTCTGCCGTTTACGAGACGATGGTTCGGATGGCGCAAGACTTTAGTTACCGTTACGAACTCGTAGATGGCCACGGAAACTTTGGTTCTGTCGACGGTGACTCGGCGGCAGCGATGCGTTACACAGAAGCGCGGATGTCGAAAATCGCGATGGAACTCGTCCGTGATATCGGGAAGAATACAATCGATTACCAACCGAACTTTGACGGGGAAGAGAAAGAACCGGTCGTCATGCCTGCCCGGTTCCCGAACTTCTTGGTCAACGGGACGAGCGGGATTGCAGTCGGGATGGCCACGAACGTACCGCCGCATAACTTGAACGAAGTGATTGATGGGGTGCTTGCATTGACGCATAATCCGGATATCACGATTTCTGAGTTGATGCAGCATATTCCTGGTCCTGACTTCCCGACGGCTGGTGAAATTTTAGGTCGTAGCGGAATTCGCCGTGCCTATGAGACGGGTCGTGGCTCGATCACGATGCGTGCCAAAGCTGAGATCGAAGTGTTGAAAAATGGCCGTGAGCGCATTCTCGTTCATGAAATCCCGTATCAAGTGAACAAAGCGCGCCTCGTCGAAAAGATTGCCGATTTGGTACGCGACAAGAAAATCGAAGGCATCACGGACCTTCGTGACGAATCAGACCGTAACGGGATGCGTGTCGTCATCGAAGTACGCCGCGATGCGAATGCCAGTGTCATTTTGAACAACTTGTATAAACAAACGCCAATGCAAACGACGTTTGGTGTCAACATGCTCGCTCTCGTCGGCGGTCGACCGAAGACACTCAACTTGAAGCAAGCGATTTATTACTACATCGAGCACCAAAAAGAAGTCGTTCGTCGCCGGACACAATTCGACCTCGACAAGGCTGAGGCACGTGCGCACATCCTTGAAGGATTGCGCGTGGCACTCGATCATTTGGACGAAGTCATCGCCATCATCCGTAGTACACGGACCGGTGACGAGGCTCGCGAGAAGTTGATCGCTCGTTTTGGATTGTCGACTGAACAGACACAAGCCATTCTCGACATGCGTCTTCAGCGGTTAACTGGACTTGAACGAGAGAAAATCGAAGGCGAGTATCGTGAGATTCGTGCCTTGATTGAAGAACTTCGTGCCATTTTAGGGGATGAAGAACTCTTGCTCCAAATCATCCGCAACGAGTTGACAGAAATCAAAGAGCGTTACGGCGATCCACGTCGGACGGTAATCCGTACGGACATCATCGAACTCGAAGATGAAGATTTGATTCCGGTCCGTGACATGATGATCACACTTACGAGTGAAGGATACATCAAGTCGATCCCGAGTGACTCATATCGTACGCAACGCCGTGGTGGACGAGGGAAACAAGGAATGGGCACGAACGATGAAGACTTCGTGTTACGTCTTTTGTCTGCATCTACGCATGATACGATTCTCTTCTTTACGAATTTCGGCCGTGTCTTCCGCTTGAAAGGCTATGAGATTCCTGAGATGAGTCGTACAGCGAAAGGGATGCCGATTATCAACTTGCTCCAAGTCGATAAAGGCGAGAAAGTCGAAACGATGATTCCGGTCGATTTCCAGAGTTATTTGGCGGACAAGGCCATCGTCGAGGATGGCACTGAAGACTCGGAAGCGGAAGTGGCGGATGAGCAATTGTCGCTCGTATTCATTACGAAACAAGGACTCGTTAAACGTTCACCGCTCTCGGCGTATGCCCGCATCAATAAAAATGGACTTCGTGCCATCAGTTTGAATGACACCGATGAACTCGTCACCGTTCGTCTCGCGAAGAGCGACGACGAAATGTTGATTGTGACCCGTGAAGGGATGTCGATTCGTTTCCCACTTGAAGGGGAAGTGCGTTCGATGGGCCGTACAGCTCGCGGCGTTCGTGCCATCCGATTGAAAAAGGACGATGATCAAGTTGTCTCGATGGAAATCGTACGACCGACACAAGACGTATTGATCATCACGGAAAAGGGTTACGGAAAACGTACCGCAATGGAGCAATTCCGTACGCAAGGTCGAGGTGGTTCTGGAATCATCGGAATCAAGACCGATCGCGGTACCGTCGTCGGTATGCGAGTCGTGGATGAGGACGACGATATCATGCTCATGACCGAGCTTGGTGTCGCCATTCGAATTGACGCACAGACGATTTCACAAATGGGTCGCAGTACGCGCGGCGTGAAAGTCATGAACATCGAGGACGGCGATCGCTTAGCGACCATCGCAAAATTGAAAAAAGATGAGCTAGAAGAGGAATCAGCAGATGAGATGGAGAATGGATTTGATGGTGAAGCACCAGAAACCGACCTATCGTCTGAAGTGACCGAATAAGGCGAAACAGGTCGAACGGGGCTTCCGTTCGACCTGTTTTCATACGATCAGGAGGGATGAGCATGCGACTCGCTATTTCAAACGTTCACGTAGGGATGGTCCTAAAAACAGCGGTCTCTTCATTAGAGGCTGGCATTAGACTGACGAATGAACATTTACGCTTGCTTCGGTTTTTAAAAGTAGAGACGATTGAAGTTGCTCCTGTGGAACGTCGTCGCTTCACGCAAGAAGAAGAACGCGATTTGTGTGAGAAGATCCTCCAATATGAACGTCACTATAATCAATGGGAGGAACGGATTGCTCCGAATCCCTATGAAGCCTTAGAGTTTATCCACCAATTGTTTCGTCGTGATTATCCATTATCAGCTATCGTTACATTTTTCACGAAACAACCACTTCGAAAAAATCACGTCATTCATCATGCGATTTATCGCGCACTCGTTGCAAGGACCTTGTCCAAGTATCGGGGGGATGAACATCGACTCCAGTTCGACTACGGCATCGCCTCGTATTTTGCAGACGCCAGCTACGCAAAAATTCGAAAATGGTCGCATATGCGTTATTTCACAAAAATGGAACGAGAGTTATTGTATCAACATCCACTCGTATCGATGGCGATGTTGCCTCAAGATCAGACGCTGCGCCAGCGCGTCAGTAAATTGGTTGCGGAACACCATGAGCGTCTTGATGGTTCTGGCTTTCCGAATCGTCTCGAGGAGCGGTCGCTCCATCCGGCCTCGCCGCTGTTCATTGTGGCAGATCGTTTTTGTCAGTTGACAGCCCCACGAACGTTTCGAGACGCTTTGACACCGGAAGAGGCATATTTCTATATGTGGCAAAATGAAGCTTACGATGGGGAAGCACTTACCCTTTTGGCGACATTGCTTGGATTTTATGAAGTCGGTCGAACCGTGTTGTTGAGTAGTGGGGTTCGAGGTACAATCCGTAACTATACACCGAACGTCGAACAACCGATTGTCATATCTGAACCGACGCAAGAAATGTACGATTTGACTCGTTTAGATGAAGTTCGAATCATTGCATTCCAATGATCTGTGGTGTGTTTCTTCTATATAGTGGCGACCGAGAACACACCACGTTTTTATTCTTTTAAAATATTTTATTTTTATAGTTGACGAATAGTAGAGCAGGTGCTATTATTAATGAGTCGCTAAGAGCGGCAGACGAACTTTGAAAACTGAACGATGAGGCAAAAATAAGTTTTACAATTTTTGAATGAAGCGCAAGCTTCGTCATTTTTAAAGAGCTAT
>NZ_JACSLM010000016.1:0-26180 GCF_018618115.1 Exiguobacterium sp. s16
TCATGGGAATCAATCCTTTTTGATTTTATTCCCATAATGTCGGCATCACTACCTCACCAACATTGCGTAAGAACCACTCCTATTTTGCATTACACACTTCGACGCCTTCCTGACCGGCTCCAAGAAGATTTTGACGACTTAAAACTTGTGAGCATGGATCTTCTTTGTGATGTGAAGGAAGGAGAACGCTTGACCCACCTCACCGTCTTTTTCAATACCAATATGATTCGACGGAATCGTCGTACATAAGAACAAAAATATTTGTATACATGTATACATGTAGATTTGTATACGCGTATACATGTATACATTTTTTAAAGTCGTCATTTCTGTAGTTTCATGAACAAGGACTGAACTGGCTCTGGACGGGGAATCGTTCTATAGCGAAGCGGAAGGGGGGAGACGTGATGGATGAGGGGCTGCTTGATGACTATGCGTTCGCTGGATTGGATCCGTTCGTCCGGACGGTGTTCTCGGAACTGATGGAACATCCCGAATGGATGCGTGTCGTCGACAGGGAACATTGCGTCGAGAAGGTCGTCCGGTTCGATGACGGACGGAACTCGCCTTACTTCCGGGTGCTGATCTATCTGGATGCAGAAGAGCGTCCGATCAAGAAAGTGTATCTATACGGGACATGGGTGGTGGCGGATGGAGAAGTCAGCTTCGTCGTCTCAGAGCTATCCAAGGGTGTATTCGAATATGAAGTGATGCATGTCCATTGGCTCATCAAGTATCGGTTCGAGGATTGGGGCGTGTCTGAAGACGGGGCATGGGAGAAGGAATGGTGATCCGGGCTCATGCGTGAGCGTCTAACGCCAGGAGGCGAAGTCGCTCATCGCACCGCTGCCCCCCTGACGGCCCGATAACAAGAGCTGCTGGCTCACCGCCGCATCTCTATGTTCCTGGCCCTTTCTAACGGGAGGCACGGAGCGTAAGGGCAACGTCAAAAGCAAGAGCGTGGGCGCGTCTAACGCCACGCGGAGTGGCATTCGAATCTAGGACAGGCCCAAATCGCGGACGCAATTCTCGACAGGATCGTACACGACTCCTATAAAATCCTGGTCGATGGCGAAACCTCAATGAGGGAACACCACGGGCTAGGGATAAGCTAAGATCTTGGCCATCGATGAGTCGATGGCCTTTTTCTTCATATTGACTCGCTCAGTCGTCCGCACTAGTGGCTCTCTGTATCCGCAATACTCAGCAGGACAAAAAACGCATCCTTCGAGTTTTTGAGGATGCGTTTGAGCAATGTGACTCTATTTGACTCGCGTTTATATTCCTACATATAAGCATACAACTGATGGTAGTTTCCAAGGTGGAGCGACGGAATGGACGTATCAGACATTGGAGCGGAAAGGATATATCATAAAATTGGTATTTTTCGAGCATATATCACAAGGTTGATGTTGTCGCGCGATTCAATAAAAACGAGTTTTTTCATCATGGATTAGCTCGTCTATATTATTAATTGTAATAATTAAAATTTATTATTTTACTAATATTTCGTTTTTGGGCATAGAATGATAGCTTCTTGCTGTCGTATGTGAATATATAAAGTATTTACCGGGCTCTTCAAAAATATAAGAAATTACATACAGTCCGTCTTGTTGATAATTGGCTTCAATTTTTTCGTGTTGGCTTTCCTCTTGGCCTTCTTTCCATATCTCGAATTCAACTTTATCCGCATCGTCTACTTTCTCGTTTCCTTGAGAAACAGTTGCTATAAGTTCAATAACTTCGTTTGCTTTTACTATTTCAGGATCTGTTTTAAATTGTACATCAATTAATTCTGGAATCACTTCAGGTCCATTATTGCTTACTGTACTTCCACAACCAGATAATACTAACAAAACAATCAACAGTGAAAAAAACCTTGCCATCTTTTTTCTCTCCTTTAAACGATTTAATATTAACATACACGAAAATGTGATGTATTGATTATTACATTAAAAGTGACCTGATCATGCAATCTTATTAGCTATCGAGCATAGACCCCATGTCACTTTTAAGGTTCAAGACTTTATAGAGCGTCGTATGCTCGATTGGTTTACTTTTCTATATAAAAAATAAAGAAATGTACATTTTATATATTAAGTTCAATTTTATATATTAAGTTCAAAAGATATTAATTGAACTTAATCCAAAAAGTTGGATCATGAAATAGATCATCTGGTGACTTCGACAACCTAGGTTTGAATTTGGACCTTCATATCCGTAAATTTATCATCGACCGTTAGACACGGCCTTAGTAACCTAAGGTTCGTCTCGACGTATATTGCCAGTTGAAGGTCATCAAAGGAGAGAAGAGTCTGTACTTCAAGATTGAATCGATTAAAGATTGTCTACCCATCCATATCGTTTTTAATATCTACATAGTGAATGTGTATGTCGCACCTGAGATTGTATTCCCCAGGCACTCGTAGGGGGGTGGGGGCACGAACGAAAGCTCATCCTAACTTTCTGAAGTTTTTCTTGCGAGTCAGTTAGCGTTTGGTCACCGAGACTTTAAAAGCTTTCGGACATAAAAATCGCCCCATAAAAATTAGATTATCAGGTCCAACTTTTACGGGGCATCTAATATTCTGTGGTCTAAATATTAAGTGATTTACTGAAGTAATTATATAGTGTTAAACAATTTCGCCTCTGAAATTCAGAAAAATTGGGATGGGTTGACTGTATTCCCTGCACTTGTAGCTGAGTACGAATAGTTTCCTCGATGGACTTCAAAGTGTAAATGAGAACCGGTCGAATTTCCGGTACTCCCCATCGCACCGATGTTCTGTCCTCGGGTCACACGTTGTCCGGCGGAAACGGACAATGAGCTCATGTGAGCATAAAGGGTAGTCCAAACTTGACCGCCTATGACATGCGTAATGATGACATGATTTCCATAAGGTCCACCCCAGCCTGCTCGAGTTACAGTTCCTGTTTGAGCAGCCATAATAGGAGTTCCTACTGGTCCAGCTGTATCTAGTGCATTATGGAAGCTGTAGCCATTGGCCCCGCCTGCTGGACCCCATCCTTGGGTTACGATACCTGAGGTTGGACGTTGAAAAACTCCGCCACTTGTTGGAGAAGCGAGTGAATCCGTAGTCTTTGAAGTGTTTACCACTTTCTCAGAGTTTGGTGATTTTTCGAGAGAGGCTTTATTCTCGCTGATTTCATTTTTTTCGGCACTTTTTGCTTCTGCAGCTTTACGCGCAGCCTCTTTGGTACGAATTTTAGCTTGTTCTTCAAGCCTTTGGGCTTCAATCTCTGCTTGAATTGATTTTTCTTGTTCTTGAAGCGTCGATTCCATTTGTTGCAAGCTTACCAATTTAGATGTGAACTGGATTTTTTCGGCCTCTAATTTTTTTATTTGAGCAGCCCGCACTTTAATTTTGCCGTTCAATTTTTTCTGACTATTCTCTAGCTCTTCTTTTTGACTAATAAGCTTATCTTTTTCAGTGTCCAATTCAGCTTTAGCAATTTGAAGCTTATTTTTTGTTGATTGATATTCTTTGAAAAGTTCTTGATCATTTTCTTGAATCGTCCCTGCGGTGATCATGCGTGAAACCAGATCACCAAAGTCTTTTGAACCAAAAATAAATTCAGCCCAGTTTATAGAAGAACCACCGTTTTTTTGCATCGTGACCATGCGTTCTTCCATCAATGTCTTTTGAGAGCTCATTTTTTTCTGGAATTCTTTAATTTGAGTTTGAATCTGAGCAATTTTCTTTTGGGTTGTCCGAATTTCAGCCTTCTTCTGGGTGACCTCATTGATAATATCCTGTAACTCGGATTCCAAGTCATTCAGTTTCTGTTCTTCGAGTGTGATATCTTGTTCACGCTGCTGAATTGACGTATTAGCTTTACGTTGCTCTGTAGAATTTTGCGCTTGCTTCTGCTGGATATTTTTTTGTTTTTCAGTCAAGTTTAAAGCGTAAGAAGGGGATGCGCTTTGAACTAACATAACACCAAGTAAAGTTGAAGCTATAATTTTTTTCATGGTAAACAATGTTGTTGCCTCCGTAACTTATCTCTATTATAAAAAATGCGTTGCTGGATAAAAGTATTCGTATCATGATTAAAACTCGAACCGGAATCATTGTATCAATATTACTTCACCATCTATATTTCTATTTCTTTTCATTTCTATGTCAGTTGTTCTTTTGAGTTTATTGTCATTCGAGTATATCAAGAGAAATACTTATAATGCCATTTTGATGAGGAAATGAATGATGACCACTGAATTTAGGACATTTTGTCTCAAATTCAGTGGTCAAATCGTTTGTTAGTATTTGTTTGGTGTTTATTTAGTAGTAACTCTTCATAAATTTATCAATTCCTTTGGCGGTTGCTTTGATCATGTTACTTCCCGACATATAGGAGCGATCTACTGAGTTAGCAATAAAGCCATATTCGATGAGAGTAGAAGGTACCGTGTTTCTTCCTACCACATAGACATCTTGTCGCTTAACGCCTCGATTTTTAAAATCTGGAACGTTCATGGCGATTTCTTGATTAATTACTTCACCTAATCTGCGGCTAGCGTTCGCATATGGATTTGTGGTGTACGCGCTAGAAGTAGGGACGAGTGCTTCATGACCTGTAGCGAAAGAAGGTGAAGAATTAATGTGGACGCTTATGAAAGCGTCAGCATCAAGCCTTTCTGATAGATTGGTCCGCTCAACAAGTGACAAGTATCTATCATTTGAGCGCGTTAGTTTCACTTCATAAAGCTCATAGTTTTTCTTTAGTTCGTCGGCCACACGATTAGCAATGTTTAGGGTGAGTACTTTTTCTTGAACTGTACCGTTTGAAGTCACTGCACCAGCATCTCCCCCACCGTGTCCAGCGTCAATTAAAATCACGTGTTTGTTAGCTGGAATCACCGGTGATTTTATAGGAGTTTTTCCGGTAAATGGTTGCACAAAACCAGATGATACGTAACCGACTTGATTGTTATATCGCACCTTGTACCAACTGGCGCTTTTCGATATGACAGAAATCGAAGTGCCTGAGGGAATTGTTGTCAAAATAGATCCGTAACGACTCGCTTGGTTACGTAAATTAAGATTTTCGATAGTAATATATGTTGGATAAGTGGATAAAGAATCCCCCGGTGCCACTTGCACTATATAATGTCGAGCAGGTGTGAATCCTGTAATACCGTTATACATAACTTTTAACCAAGAACCCGTTGTGCCCGATTTTCCTAGTACAGTCACTTCAGTAGATGCTGGAATCGTAATAAGGACCTTTGAGTTCACTAAAGACATGCTTGAGCGAATCTCGGTCGTTTGCTTACTTCGTGACTTCATAGCCGAGGGCGATATGGTTACATACTGACTTGCCACATAGCCTTGAGTCCCATTGTATGATACTTTATACCAAGGGCCTGAGGCAGCATGGTACATTAGTGGGCTGGACTTTGGGATAGTCATTAAAACGGGTGATTTGACAGATGGGCCCTTACGCAGATTTAGTGAAGTTTTAGTTTTATATATTGTGTTTATTGAACTGACTGAATTTTTAGGTATAGGTTTTGGCGTCACGTACTTCGTTGAGACATAACCGATTTTTGAATTAAATGAAACTTTAAACCAGGATTTATCTTCTCCATATACACCTATCTTCTTAATGGTTTTTCCTTTTGGAATCGTCAAAAGGACTTTGCTTTTTGAAGAGAACGAGGAACGCAAATTCAAATTTTCAGTTGTTATGAATAGAGATTCCTCTGCATGTACGACGTTTAGGACGTTAACACTAGTTAAAAGCTTAAAGGGATAGAAAAAAGAAGTTAATAAAGCCAAGGAAATTACTAAGCTTATTCGAAATTTATGTTTAGACTTCATAATAGACTCCTCATATGTAGTTTTTTTGGTTGTAAAGACCCATGAATGGTTTTTTACTATCTGTATGGTACTTATCCTTTAAATATTAGTCATTCTATGCAACGATTATTGGCTTTCGTCTATCTACAGTTAAAAGTTTTCTTGCCCTGTTTTAAAATGCACTATTATTAAGGGGAATAGACGTATTTTAAGAAATAAATTGGCCCTCCTTTCATCTGCATAAAAGTTTAGTTGCATGAATGTGTTAGAATGTAACTTGTTTGACTCATAGATTTCGTTTTTAGAAGTCCATGGATTCAATGTTGAAAAACTAAGGATACTCTAGTATTTTTAGCTATAATTCTGATAAAAGAAATAACGAATTTATAAAAGAGGTGAATTGTTTTGAAAACTAATCAACTATTGACTATTTTTACATCCGTATTAGTAATTGCAGTCTTAGCTTTTTTATTTTTAAATGATCAAAGTTCCGAAAAATCAAAGACTAAAATTGTTCAAGATGAAAAGATATCAGTTAATAATCAACCTACAATAGGTAAAAAGGAAGCGCCGATATCAATTGTAGAATTCGGAGACTATAAATGCCCTTCGTGTAAAGAGTGGGGTGAAACAATCTATCCTCAACTTGTAAAAGATTACATTGAAAGTGGGAAAGCTTCCTTTAGTTACATTAATGTTTTGTTTCACGGAGATGAGTCCACTTTAGCTGCCCTTGCATCAGAATCTGTTTACAAAAATCACCCAGAATCATTTTGGCAATTTCACAAAGCTATTTATGAAGCTCAACCTGACGTGCAAATACACGATAATCCATGGGTTACGGTGGAGAAAATGGAAGAGATTGCGACGAAGACTGTCCCTTCTCTAGATTTAAATAAATTTAGAGAAGACCTATCAAGTCGTTCTTCTAGATTAGAATCAGTTAAAATGGATGCGGCGCTCGTAGAAAAATACAATGTTACACTGACCCCGACGATTGCAGTTAATGGGGTCATCCTTGAAAATCCATTCGACTATACCTCTATAAAAAAACAAATTGAAAAGGAGCTAACCCAATGAGCGCTTCAGTAATAAACCGATATGGACTGTACCTCGCCTGGGTTGTTTCAATTACTGCAGTACTTGGAAGTCTATATTTTAGCGAAATTCGTGGTTTTATACCTTGTGAACTCTGTTGGATTCAACGTATCTTTATGTACCCAATAGCTTTGATTCTTGCAATTGCAGTTTTCAGAGAAGATAGCTCAATCAAATTTTATGTTCTCCCTTTATCAATAATCGGATTCTGTATCTCTTTTTACCACTATCTTGTACAAAAGGTGCCCGGCTTTTCGGAAGTCAGACCATGTGAACAAGGAGTTTCCTGTAATGCACAGTACATTGACTGGATGGGTTTTATCACAATTCCGTTTTTAGCGTTGACCGCCTTTTTTCTGATTACAGTCATTCTTGGACGAATCAGTACCAAACAGTAGTTTTTGATTTGGATTTGAAAAATGAAGAACTAATTGTATCAAATTGGTATGCTTACTAAAAAACAGCTTTGATTTAGAAAAACATGAAAAGCTTTTTGAAGTTGGAAAATAGATTAGACAATACCCAGTAAATAATTCAATTGACGTTTTCTTAAACGTTAGTGTACTATATTGATTTTTTGAAAAAGCGTGACTACCTATCGAGTATGAGATCTAACTAGCTCTCTAATAGGTAGTTTTTGTATGGCTAAAAATAAGAAATAATCGCAAAACCAGAGAAAGTATCTCAAATCTTCAAGTATGTAGAGCTGATAGAATAAATGTTTTTTAAATTAAGTGTTGACGGCACAGCAAAAGTCTAATAAGTTATATATGAACATATGAACATGTATAGTTATCATGAGCGGAGGTACTGACTTATGGATGAACCGATTGAAGATACTACAGAAAATGAAATAGAAATAGGGGCGCAGATTGACGATGAGACTCTATTTATTGTATCTCAGACGTTCAAGGCACTTAGTGACCCGACAAGAATTAAAATATTAACCCTGCTATGCACAAAGGAACATTCGGTCAACGGAATAGCTGATCTTCTTAACTTAAGTCAATCAAACGTGTCTCATCAGCTACGTTTTTTAAAAAATCTTCGACTTGTCAAGTTTAGAAGAGAAGGAACTACTCTATTTTATTCAGAAGATGATCACCATGTCATGAACTTACTAAGACAGGCGATTGAGCATGCGAAACACCACTAAATATAGTAAGGAGAGTTAATCTTATGGCACATAATCATGCACATGATCATTCTCATACCTCTAACAAAAAGATTTTGATCATTTCATTCTTTATTATTTCGGCATACATGGTTGTAGAGGCGATTGGAGGGTACCTTACAAATAGCTTAGCACTTTTAGCGGACGCAGGTCACATGCTTAGTGATGCGGCTTCGCTCGCTATTGCATTACTTGCCTTTAAATTAGGTGAACAAATAGCGAACAATCGTAAAACGTTCGGATATAGACGCTTCGAGATTCTAGCAGCTGTTTTAAACGGGGTCACACTCATACTGATTTCCATATATATCTTTTATGAGGCCATCAATCGATTTATTCAACCACCTGAGGTCGCATCCGTAGGAATGTTAATTGTTAGCAGTATTGGCCTTGCTATAAACCTTCTTGTTGGATGGATTATGTTAAGAGGTGCAGACGTAGAACATAATTTGAATATGCGAGGTGCTTATCTACATGTTGTAAGCGATACGTTGGGTTCAGTCGGTGCAATACTGGCAGCGCTTCTTATCATGGCATTTGGATGGAACTGGGCAGATCCGCTCGCAGGAATCATTGTAGCGGGACTTGTTTTACGAAGTGGTTATTTCGTGACGAAATCCGGATTGAACGTATTAATGGAAGGTGCACCACAAAACGTTGATGTCGAAAAGGTTCTTCAAGTCATTCACAACAAGGAGGGGGTACGGAGTATACACGACTTTCATCTTTGGAGTATCACAAGTGGAATGAATGCACTCTCATGTCATGTTGTCGTTGATGGTAATTTACAAATCTATGACAGTGAGAATCTACTTCAAGAAATTGAACACGATTTAGCACATCTGAACGTTCAACACTCTACGATTCAATTCGAAACTCTTTCTCATCCTCACAGCGATGAATTGCTTTGCAAACTGAAGGTAGGGGAAGTAGTACATCAACATTAAAAAAATCACCTGTTGAGTAGGATTGACAATCAAGAGGAGGAGACAGCAATGCTGATTTTGGATAATAGTTACTTAATTTTGAGCATGTATAGAAACTCGATTTTTGGCAACGGAGTTTTGATAGATGATTGAATATATTTCTTCGTTAGAACCCCTTACTCAAGCATTGCTGGGTACTTTATTCACTTGGGGGATGACGGCGCTTGGTGCCGCGTTAGTGTTTATGACAAAATCAATGAATCAAAAGCTAATGGATGGGATGCTCGGTTTTGCTGGAGGAGTAATGATTGCCGCTAGTTTTTGGTCATTACTCTCACCTGCAATTGAGATGGCGGAACAAGATTCTCTTCCGGCGTGGTTACCAGCTGCAATCGGTTTCTTACTTGGAGGATTCTTTTTATCAGGTGTTGATAAAGTGATTCCACATCTGCATCCCACTTCACCGATGGATGAGGCTGAGGGTATAAACCCTAAGAAGAGAAAGCGGAGCACGTTACTGGTGTTAGCAATAACATTGCATAATATTCCAGAGGGACTTGCCATAGGCGTTGCATTTGGAGCAGTTGCAGCAGGATTCCCTTCATCATCAATCACGGGAGCTATCGCGCTGGCAATCGGAATCGGCATACAAAATTTCCCTGAGGGTGCTGCTGTGTCAATGCCATTGAGACGAGATGGATTATCTCGTCGTAAAAGTTTTTTCTATGGCCAGTTATCTGGTATGGTTGAACCGTTCGCGGCGTTGGTAGGAGTAGTAGCAGTACTCATAATGGAGCCTTTACTTCCGTTTGCGCTAAGCTTTGCTGCAGGAGCAATGATTTTTGTTGTAGTGGAGGAGGTAGTCCCAGGATCTCAAGAAAATGGAAACAAGGACTTGGCTTCTGTTTGTTTAATGTTTGGCTTTACAATCATGATGATTTTAGATGTGGCTTTAGGCTAAAATAATTATTTTTTTAATGGTTATCACTTTATTTTTTGACTGATATATATTCAAGATACTAACTATATTCGGAAGTGTAAATAATGAGCCTTAATTATATTTACTTTCAGTCGGTATTTTTACTGTTGGATAAATAAAAATACTAGAAGAAAAAATATAAAACCTCTTGCCCTGGCAATTAAAATCGTGGAGTTATCTATTTCATTCTGAAATTTCCTGAAAATTTTGGGGGTGATTTTGATAGAGAAGGAAAGCAAATTCGGAATTCAAGTGCTAGAGAAGGTGGAAGCCCACCAAGTCAGTATATACATCATTTTTTTGATGTTGGCAGTAATCTTTGGTCTATTGAATACAGAAGCTGTATATCTCGATATTTTTATTTCTCCCCTTTTAGGAGTTTTGATGTATGGGATGTTCGTTCAAATTCCGTTTCTGAAATCGAATGGATCTGCTACAAACATGAGGTTTGTGGTAGCTCTTTTATTAGGAAATTTTGTTGCCGTTCCTTTAATAGTTTAGGTTTTGGTTATCATATTTCTTCAAGATTCATCACTAATGCTGGGGGTGTATTTGGTGTTGTTAACACCGTGCATCGACTATGTGATTGTTTTTACAAAGATGGGAAAGGGAAACGAATCAATATTGTTAAAAGTAACACCGATTCTTTTAATTTTACAGACGATACTCTTACCCATATATTTATTCGTATTATTAGGAGAAAAGGCTATTAGTATCGTTAGGATGGGTCCATTTCTAGATGCATTTCTATTTTTGATTTTTATACCGCTTCTATTAGCGATAATGACACAATTGTGTTCTAAAAAGAGTTCTTTAGGTAATCGTATCATGAAAATGCCGCCATGGATTCCCGTTCCATTTATGTCTTTTGTACTTTTTGTGGTAGTTGCCTCTCAAATTAGGGAAGTGTATAGTGACCTCGGGACATTAATAGATGTAATACCAGTTTATATTTTATTTCTACTTATCATACCATGGGTGTCAAAGTCCCTTGGTAAGTTGTTCAAACTAGATATTGCTTCAAGAAGAGCAATTACATTTAGTATGGGAACAAGGAATTCACTTGTAGTTCTTCCATTAGCATCTATATTACCAGAGCCCCTATCAACACAAGTAGCTGTAGTGATCATTTTACAGACCGTTACCGAATTGTTCGGAGAAGTCTTATATATAAAATTAGTGCCTAAATGGTTCTAACAAATTAGATACATGTATTTAATTTCGCTTTCAAAAATTACGTCCTTCGATTGTTTATTAAAATATTAAGAACTGCGCTTAAGTTCTCAAGTATGCGTTGTTTACAATCAATAGGCAAAGAAATTTATTATATTGCAGAACGCTAGAGACCAGTATTATTCTAACAACTAACCTTTTTAAGGATGGACTACCAAGTGAGGAGAGATCGAACAATGGCGAGTACTGATAAGGCATCAAAAAATATCAAACTAGCATTTATAATTAATCTTGTTTTCTCGATTGGTGAATTTATCGGGGGATTTTTGATTAATAGTGTTGCAATCATGTCGGACGCCATTCACGATTTAGGTGATGCTCTTGCATTGGGCCTGTCCTGGTTCTTACAAAAATTTTCGAACAAAAAACCCGATCATAACTTCACTTTTGGATATAATCGTTTTTCCCTTTTAGGAGCATTAATAAATGCGACAATATTAATAATTGGATCTGTATATATTTTTACTCAAGCAATTCCTCTACTGTTTGAACCGGAGCATTCTAATGCACAAGGAATGATTTGGTTTGCAATTTTTGGTGTGCTTTTAAATGGTTTTGCGGCATTCCGTCTACACAAAGGAAAATCAGTAAATGAGGGAGTACTATCTTGGCACCTTTTAGAAGATGTTTTAGGTTGGATTGCCGTTCTTGTAGTAGGGATAGTTTTACTCTTCAAGGATATACATATACTTGACCCCATCCTATCAATTGCTATTGCGTTGTTTATATTAGTGAATGTGTTTCGTAATTTAGTTAAAACAATGAAAATACTTTTAGGTGCTGTCCCTGATGGTATTGACATCGATGAGGTGAAGCAAAAGATTGAAGGTATTGAAGAAGTGATTTCTGTTCAAAACCTATATGTCTGGTCAATTGATGGCGAAGATAACGCCATGAATTTACACTTAATAGTAGAAGAGATGAATCTAAAGGATTCAACTATTGTTAAACAAAAAGTCAAAGAAGTGACTTCAAAACTAGATATTAAACATTCTACAATAGAGTTAGAATCAAAAAAACACAACTAAAGAAATAAGTCATCCTTGCACCAAATCCACACTGAGGTTCGACATATGAGTAAAAATTCTATACTTCATACCGTCTGATACCAATAAATACTTTTCTACGTGCAAGGAAACTGAATATCGAATGAGGGTATATTTAGAAACCCCCTCATTCGTTTTTTTTTTGAACACTATCGAAATTTCGTCTCTTAAAATAGGATGTATTCGAATGAATGAATGATTCCAAAACGAACGTTCAAATATTTAGATTTAATTGTCATAGTTTAGTAGACCTATCGACCGGATTTTCTTTCCATACTTCGGAGAATATTCCGGTCAATGAATAAGGTTCGGCCTCGATTAAAACTGTCTGATGATAAAAAAGCTGATAATGAAACCTAAAAAGATGACTCGGGAACAATACCGAAGTCATCTTAAAGCCGTCTTAAAAAACAGAGATCATTTATTTTTATCATACCCAGTACAAATTCGAGGATATAAAAATGAATATTTTTGTTTTTTTATTCTTTGACATTCATCAGTCTTAAACTGTTCAGTGCTACCAGAAGAGTTGCCCCCATATCGGACATAATAGCTATCCATAGGGTGAGCCAGCCCGGGATGACCAAGAGTAATGCAATCGCTTTGATACTGATAGCGAACGCGATGTTCACTTTGATAATATTTAGGGATTTTCGGCTCAATTTTATCGTAAACGGTAGTTTGCTCAAATCGTCGCCCATCAGGGCGACATCTGCTGTTTCCAAAGCGGTATCCGTTCCAGCACCACCCATGGCAATTCCAACAGTAGAGGCAGCGAGTGCCGGAGCGTCATTTACGCCGTCCCCGACCATCGCGACATTGTCGTACTCAGCTCGCAAGCGTTTAATGACATTTAATTTATCCTCTGGCATCAATTCTGCCTGGATTTCGTTGACGCCAACTTGCTGGCCGATAGCTTTGCCTGTCCCTTTGTTGTCACCCGTCAGCATAATTGTCTTTTTAATACCCATATCATGTAGTTTCCGGATGATTTCTTTGCTGGATTCCCGGACTTCGTCGGCTACGGCGATAACCGCCAATATGCTTTGTTTCGTTCCGATAATCATCGAAGTCTTACCTTGCTGTTGCAGAGCCGTTACGGTTTGGTCCAGATTATTATCAATACTTTCAACACCTAGCTCGTTAAAGAGAAGCGGGCTTCCGATAAAGTAGGTGGTGCCGTCTATCGTTCCTTTAATGCCTTTTCCTGTGATGGAAGAGAAGTCCTCAACTCTGATAGAGGTGTAAGGTATGTTTTCCTCGTCCGCTTTTTTCATGATGGCAGAGGCCAACGGATGCTGAGAACGATATTCCAATGCCGTCACGATAGAAAGCAGTTCTCTCTCGTTTACCTGCTTGTTCGTGATTTTAAAGTCTGTGACGACAGGTACACCTTTGGTCAGGGTACCGGTTTTGTCAAATGCAATAGCTTTCAGCGCGCCCATTTCTTCCAGGTATACGCCGCCTTTAATCAAGACCCCTTTTTTGGTAGCATTACCGATGGCGGAAACAATCGAAATCGGCGTCGAAGTGACTAAGGCACACGGGCAACCCACTATTAGAACCGCCAATCCTTGATAGACCCAGGTTTCCCAGCTGGCATCTCACGTGCGGCCTATTACAAATGGTTGAATCGCACCATACCGGTGCGTCAAGAAGAGAACGAGAAGCTTCTGGAGGACATCCGTCTACTCTATGACCAGGCGAACGGCACATACGGGTACCGTCGGATCACGATGACGATCAACCGGTTGCGCCGACAACAAGGACTGTCCCCGTTCAATGAAAAGCGAGTCTATCGCTTGATGCATATCCATGGGATCCAATCGGTCATCCGCCGGAAGCGGAAGAAGCATAAGAAGTCAACGCCGCAGCACGTGGCCGAGAATCTGATGAACCGAGAGTTCAGCGCGTCCCGACCGGACGAGAAATGGTGCACCGACGTCACCGAGTTTAAATATGGTGCCGGGAAAAAGGCATACCTGAGCGCAATCATCGACTTGTACGACGGCTCGATCGTCGCCTATCGCATCGGAAAGTCCAACAACAACGTTCTCGTCTTCCAGACGATGATGCCAGCCATCACGGGGCTCGCACAGGAGCGCATCCGATGATCCATAGCGCCAATATACCTCGAGAGGGTTCAAACGCATGGTGGAAGACGCGGGACTGACCCACAGCATGTCCCGGGTCGGACGTTGCATCGACAACGCCCCGATCGAGAGCTTTTGGGGTACCCTGAAAGTCGAGATGTACTACCTGCGTGAGTTTCAGGCCTATAGCGAACTCACATCGGCCATCGAGACCTACATATCGTTCTACAACCATGACCGTTTCCAGAAACGGCTAAACGGCTTGAGCCCTGTCGAATACAGGTCTCAAGCCGCCTAGTTCGGTTTTCATTATTTGCCCTGTCTACTTGACGGGGGGCAGTTCAGTATCGTCCGACGCGAGATATTGATATTCGCGTGACGGAGGGCGTCGTGACACCTGAATTGAAAGAGGCGCTTCATGAATATGAAATTGAAATTGTCGAAGGGGTGATTCAGTTCCCACCCCGTGAAGACTTTAGGGAAAATGAATTCCGGCATAAGATTGAAGGGCTGTTCGAGGCGATTGATGTGTATATCCCCGACATTGAACTTTTAGCATGTACCAAGATTTTCTCCTCTCGCCAAAAGGATCTAGAGGATCTCGAAAAAACGAATCTATTGGCACTTTGCGATAAAGATAAACTTCTCGACCTTGTAGAGGAATACAAAGCAAACATGACGTGGGACAATCCATTTTGTAACGTGCATGACTTGAGTCGAATTTTTCAGGAAAAGGGTATATAATAAATCAAAAGAAGAGTAGAGGAGGGTGACCGATGTCAGACAGTAATCATGTACTTCTGCAAAGCGAGCTAGCGGATGAACTGAATCGTATGCAGGCAGGCGGGACAAGCTATCGCTTAGAGACGGCTCAATTGGCCCTGGCATTAAGTCGTCATGTATCGGTCCCTGAATCGCTACGTGACCGAGAAATGGCTCGCCAGTATGTTCGATCTTCACTGCATGATTTACAGGACGACCGGGCAGAGGATGTGGCAAAAATGCTTAGTATGGCAGCACGGCGTGCCTACAACACTCCTGAAAATACGTTCTCGGTAGATATGAAAGTGAAATTAGAAGAAAAGCGTAATCGATTCAAGGTGCGTGGATTGCAGGTGAAATCTTAATTGGACCAAGCGGAGTCATTCTTTATACTCTCATGAGGTTATGATTCTACGTGTGAATGAAGCATCTTTGGTCAAGTCATTGAACATGTATCAGACGATTTCTTCAAACCGTTAAATACTTTGTTTGTAATAAACATAAGGGTACTAGATTCAGTCACTGGTTGACTCAACCTAGTACCCTTTTCGTATCATTGTTTATTTTGTTGGGTGCTCCGCTCACGCAGGACCGCGAGCTCGACCTGTTCCTGTAACCGGTTCTCGAATGTCTCTTTCTCTCGACGGAGGAGCTGGACTTCTAAGTGCAGCTTCTGGTTCTCTTCTTCAAGCTGGTCAAGACGGCGTGTACGAGCTTTTAAGTCGTCGACAGCGTCCATAAGACTTTGATTTTGCCGATAGAGCTGGCTACGTTCATCTTCTAGCTTTTTCATGTCTCCTTCTAGATGAAAAACTGTTTTTTTCTGCTCTTTTAGTTCTTCTTTGTTAGACACACGTTCTGTTTCCAATGCGTCTTCAACGATTCTCTTTTCAGCGATTAGTTGGTTGATTTGATCTTGTAATTGAGTGAGTGCAATTTCATGTGACGACACCTTTCGCTCATACTCCTCTTGGAGTCGTTCAGCTTCTGTAATTACGCTTTGTTCAAGGTCATGAATGGTATTTTTATATCGCGCGTTGATTCGCTCATGTTCTTTTTGTTGCGTTTCTAGTCGAGTGGCTCGTTCATTGAACAGGGCAAGCACTTGATTCAGTGCTGCTTCGAGTGATTCGTTCTCCTTGACGACTAAGGGGTCCGGTGACTGTTTATCGGCCAATGATATTAATTGCTCGAATAATTGGTTGGTTGATATTTGACGTTGCTCCATTAAACGCTGAATATGTTCTTTCACTTCTTGTGACACGCGGAATGACGTCACCTTGGTCTCGTTTGATTCCAATTCTAATCCCTCATTTGGTTATTATTTTGTATACAGCATATGTAGTTCCTATATTTAAATCATTTAAATACAAGTTGTTATAAAAAAAATCACTCATAAACTGGCACTTTGTGGTGTAGGAAGGTATACATTTCGACGTCGAAATGTATACCTTCCTACACTTTTTACTTATGAGAATGTCTCAATAGTAAGCTAGTAGTCGAATCATCTATTTAATCCTAGCGACTAAGCAACAAAACGCTTAAGACAATTCCTACTTTGTTTTATTACATCATATAAGAGATGACAGTAGTTAACAATTTAAAGCTGTATGAGTTCAAAATAAATACGACCCAACTAAATACGAATCGAATTAGTGTTTTGAGAGAAACAATAAGCTTAAAGAAACATACAAAATGGACACGAATATATAGATTGACAAATAACGTTTACAGTTGTAAATTTAAATCGATTACAAACGTAAACGAAAAGAGAGGAGAAAAAATGCTTTCGAAATTTCAATTATCTGATTTGCAAATGGTTAATCACTCTACGCAGCCTGTAGTCTTAAAGTTCACCACCGATTGGTGCCCGGGATGCCGTCAGCTCGCACTACTATTTGAAAGCGTTGCTGAAGGATATCCAGATGCGTTTTCTAGACAAGAATATAGCCAATGAAGACTGAATAGCGAACCCAAAAACATAATGGTTGACAGACGACGTTTACGATTGTAAACTTAAATCAAACAAAATGTTTACGATTGTAAACTTAAAATTTGGAGGTTAGACAAATGGCTGAACATGTCGAAAAACAAATCACGGATTCAGAATGGGAAGTCATGCGTATCGTTTGGGCCCAAAATCACGTGACCAGTAAAGAAATCATCGAGGTATTGGAAAAGAAGATGAGCTGGAAGCCTGCGACGACGAAGACATTCATTGGAAGGCTCGTGAAAAAAGGGATGCTCTCAACCGAGGCCGAGGGGAAGAAATTCATCTACTCCGCGAACGTCGTTGAAGGTGACGTCATCAGAGAGACGTTACACGATCTACTCGATCATATCTGTGACAGGGATGTCGGGAACACAATCGGAACGATGATCACACAGGCGACACTGAGTGTACAGGATATCGAGAATCTCAAAAAAATCCTTGAGATGAAGGAAAGTGAAGCGGTGGAGGACATTCCATGCACCTGTACCCCGGGTCAATGCAGATGTCAGGACCATTCTTGTGGATCCAGACATTGAGTTTGAAATGATGTCATGAATGTAGTGAATAGGAGGAGACTCAAGATGAAAAAAACGATTTTAACGATTAAAGGTATGTCATGCGCTCATTGTGTCAACAAAGTCGAGTCAGCACTTGAAGGTCTGAATGGGGTTGAAAGTGCGAAAGTCAACTTAAAGAAAGGCATCGCAAAAGTGAAGTACGATGAAACACGACTAGATGTGAATGAATTTAAAGAAGTTGTGGGCGAGGTCGGTTACGAAGTCGAATCAGCCCAATAATAATGGAGGTAAGACGATATGGAGAGTAAGACATTTGCCGTGGAAGGGATGACCTGTGCGTCCTGCGTTCAGACAGTTGAAAAAGCAACAAAAAAATTGCCTGGCGTAGTGACCTCCAACGTCAACCTAGCGACTGGGAAATTGAGCATTCATTACGATGAGACGAAAATCTCGCCGCTGGATATTCAGACGACCGTCGAGAAGGCTGGCTACAAGGCCTCAACCGAGACCGAGCAAAGATCATTTGTCATCACAGGGATGACTTGTGCCTCGTGTGTGCAGACGATTGAGAAGGCCACGAGGAAAATGGTGGGTGTGACTGAGTCGAATGTGAACCTGGCGACAGAAAAATTAGTCATTCGATATGATCCTCAGCTGGTGACTGTATCAGATGTGGTCCGAGTGGTGGCAAACGTCGGATATGAGGCAAGAGAAGATCAAGAATCAACGGATGGCCAAGATACAGAGAAAGAAAAGAAACTGAAAAAAATTCAATCGATGTGGAACCGATTTGTAGGATCGGCGATTTTCACGATTCCATTACTCTATGTGGCGATGGGGCATATAATCGGCCTACCCCTACCGATGGCATTGGATCCAACGATGAACCCAGAATTGTTCGCTGTCTTGCAGCTCATGATGACCATCCCAGTGATGTTGTTCGGATGGAAATTCTTCTCCGTAGGATTTAAGACATTGTTCCGAGGGCATCCGAATATGGATTCACTTGTCGCCCTAGGGACGAGCGCAGCCTTCTTCTATAGCGTCGGTGCCACCATGACTATCCTCTCAGGTTATGAGGGATACGTGAATAGCCTCTACTATGAGACAGCCGCAGTCATTCTCACGCTGATCACATTAGGTAAATATCTTGAAGTCCGGTCGATGGGTAAAACATCCGAAGCGATTGAAAAATTGATGGGACTGGCACCTAAGACGGCAAAGGTCGTCCGCAACGGACAAGAGTTAGAAGTATCAATCGACGAAGTCATCGTCGGCGACACGATTATCGTAAAGCCTGGTGAGAAGATTCCGGTGGA
This sequence comes from Exiguobacterium sp. s16, assembly GCF_018618115.1. Classification (NCBI taxonomy): domain Bacteria; kingdom Bacillati; phylum Bacillota; class Bacilli; order Caryophanales; genus Exiguobacterium; species Exiguobacterium sp. s16. Next base: position 18,964 of record NZ_JACSLM010000016.1, read on the forward strand.
TGGCGTGGTTCTATCAGGTAATACGTCTGTAGACGAATCCATGCTGACCGGTGAAAGTATCCCTGTTGAAAAAAATGTGGGTGCTCAAGTCATCGGTGCCAGCATCAACAAGAACGGGATCATCCAATACCGAGCCACGAAAGTCGGTAAGGATACAGCGCTATCTCAAATCATCAAATTGGTCGAGGATGCACAGGGCTCTCGAGCTCCTATCGCAAAACTGGCCGATATCATCTCCGGATACTTTGTACCGATTGTCATCGTCGTCGCGATCCTTTCAGGAATTGCATGGTATTTAGGCGGTCAGACCGGCCTCTTCGCCTTGACGATCACGATTTCAGTACTGGTCATCGCCTGCCCTTGTGCACTAGGTTTGGCCACACCAACAGCAATCATGGTGGGTACGGGCAAAGGTGCTGAGAATGGTGTGTTGATCAAGAGTGGCGGCGCCTTGGAGACGACCCATAAAGTCCAGACGATCGTGTTCGACAAGACAGGGACGATCACTGAAGGAAAACCGAAAGTGACAGATATCGTGACAGTGAATGGACATCAAGAAGATGAGTTGTTACGCTTGACCGCTTCCGCTGAAAAAGGGTCTGAACATCCATTGGGCGAAGCAATCGTAAGAGCGGCAGAGGACAGAATGATGCGTGTCATGGATATCGATCGTTTTGAAGCCATCCCAGGGCACGGGATCGAAGTACTGATCGACGGAAAAGTCTTGCTTGCCGGAAACAGAAAATTGATGAAAGACCGCGGCATCTCACTGGATGTCCTTGAAGGCGCTTCAGACAAACTCGCACACCAAGGCAAGACGCCGATGTATATCGCGATTGACCAACAAATCGCAGGGATCATCGCTGTCGCAGACACCGTCAAAGAAAACAGTCGTAAAGCCATTCAGAAACTTCAACGAATGGGTATCGAAGTAGCCATGATCACCGGAGACAACAAAGGTACGGCCATGGCGATTGCGAGACAGGTCGGGATCGATCGGGTACTGAGTGAAGTGTTACCTGAAGATAAAGCGAACGAAGTGAAGAAGTTACAGGCCGAAGGGAAGAAGGTCGCAATGGTCGGTGATGGAATCAATGACGCACCAGCCTTGGCCCAAGCAGACATCGGAATCGCGATCGGTTCGGGTACTGACGTTGCGATCGAATCTGCAGACATCGTCTTGATGCGAAGCGATTTGATGGATGTACCTACAGCTGTCGAATTGAGCAAGTCAACCATCCGCAACATCAAACAGAACCTGTTTTGGGCATTTGCCTATAATGTCATGGGTATCCCGTTTGCGATGGGGATTGTTTATCTACTCGGCGGGCCCTTGTTGAACCCGATACTTGCCGGAGCGGCCATGAGTTTAAGCTCAGTCTCGGTCCTGGTGAACGCACTCCGTTTAAAACGATTCAAGCCTTCGATGATCAAATAAAAGGAGGGAGTGGGATGGATACAGCCCTACAGCTCGAGCTTTACACGCGTCCGACGTGTTCAGATTGTCAGGATGCCAAAAAATATTTAAAAACAACCACAGTCCCTTATGTGAACAAAGATGTGGGTGCGAACCTTGACCTTGAACAAGAAATGGTAGCGATATCAGGGAATCGAATCGTACCACTGTTTGTCTTCTACAAAAAAGGGATGCTCAGAAAAAGAAGAGTAGTGAAGTACTTTGTTGGCTTCGAGAACAACAAAGAAGAGATTCTAACATTGCTACGATAAGCAACGATAGCTCACTCTCAGAACCTGTTGAAAGCGTGTCGCGCAATGAGGGACACGAACATAAGGTGGCGAGGGTGTAAAAAAATCGATACTTTTACACCCTACCCATGTATGGTAATTAAATAATCAGGAGGAACATATAATGAAAAAATCAACATTTCAGGTAGCGGGCATGTCTTGTGGATCTTGTATCAATAAGATTGAAGGACACGTTGGAAAGTTAGCGGGTATTGAATCAGTGAAGGTCAATCTTTCGGCGGGAGAGGTGGACGTTCGATGAAAGCCAACTCACACTTTCTGAGATTGAAACCGCAATTCAAGAGACTGGCTACGAGGTAACGGAGGCGACCGTTAAAATCGGTTGTTCTTGCTGCAAGTAATGGAGGTCGAGTGACGGTGCGATCAAGGACTACACAAAGGAGTGTTAAACGTGAAAGACCATGGACATCATCATATGAAGAACTTGACGGGAAATGAAGTGTCTGTAGAAGCTAAATATGAATTCGGGAAAATCAGTATCGAGTTAAAGGATCAACATCAGCAAGCCCCGGAACTCGAAGTCAGCCATGAAAAGGAATTCCATTTGATTCTCGTGAACGAAGACCTAACTGAGTACCGACACCTCCATCCGTTTAAAAAGGGTGAGGGTCGATTCGAGCAACCCGTCCAACTTGAGGCAGGGGCGTATAAACTCTTCGTGGATATTCAGCCTAAGGGACTGGCATATCAAGTGAAGCCGGTTCACTTACAGATTGATCATCAGTCCTCTTCCTCTATCGAATCGTCACTTAAAGTGGATGAGCGTCTGACGAAGACGATCGAAGGTCATACCGTCGAGCTGTCGATTGACTCTTTAAAAGCGCATGTCCCGACTGTCTTCAGCTATGACACCAAAGAAAGTAACCCGGAGCCATACCTTGGAGCACTTGGTCATGTCGTCATCTTGGATGAAGCCGGAGAACAGTTTATCCATGTGCATCCTTCTTCTCATGATACGACGGAATTTGAGACGGTCTTCCATAAACCTGGCCTATACAAGGTCTGGGCCGAATTCCAGTTCCATGGGACTGTGCACACCTATCCTTTCGTCATTCGTGTCTCAGATTGACCATGAGCGACCCATGGTTCCTCGTTGGGTCGCTTTCCTGTAATCGTTGTAAGCATAATTTTCGAAGGAGAGGACTCAGATGATAGAAAGTGAGCGGCTGGACACTCATGGTGATCGAAAAACCAAGATGAAATTCATCCTTCTACTCGCGTTACCAGCGGTTGCCGAGAATTTTTTCCAAACGTTGCTCGGATTTGTCGATACGCTGTTCGTCTCAAGAATCGGCCTAGCAGAAGTGTCAGCGGTAGGAGTGACGAATGCCGTCCTCGCCATCTACTTAGCTGTCTTTATGGCAATCGGTGTGGCAGTAAACGTTTATGTCGCCAATAACTTAGGCGCAGAACGAATCGAGCGCGCGAGACATATCGCGCAGCAGGCCATCGTCCTATCTGTCGTGGTCGGGGTGACCTTTGGGGTCGTGACGCTATTTTTCGCTGAGCCTCTCCTGCGGTTGATGGGGGTGGAGAATGACGTTTTAGAAGCTGGTAGCACCTACTTCAAAATTGTCGGGATCCCATCGATCGTGATGGCATTGATGTTTGTGCTCAGTAGTATCTTACGAGGTGCGGGAGATACAAAATCACCGATGAAGGTGAGTATCGTCATCAATGTCGTCAATATTGTGCTCGACTATATGTTGATTTTCGGTTTTTGGATCATCCCCGAACTTGGTCTCGTCGGAGCGGCACTCGCGACCGTCATCGCCCGGCTCGTCGGGACGCTCTTATTGATGAACTATATTCGTAAGACGGAAGTCATCGCCTTCAGGAAAGATTTCTGGAGACCGGATCTCGAACACCAGTTGGAGCTCGTGAACCTTGGAAGCCCGGCGGCTATCGAGCGATTGGTCATGAGAGCCGGACAGATCGTGTATTTCGGATTCATCGTGGTACTCGGGACGAACACCTTCGCCGCGCATCAAATTGCAGGGAATCTAGAGGTGTTCTCTTATATGTTGGCATATGGTTTCGCGACAGCAGCAACCATTCTCGTCGGTCGCAACATCGGAGCGGGAGACCACGAGACCGCCAAAGAATATGCCAGATTGAGCACGTTCATGGCGATGGGCTTCATGTCCTTATTCGGGGTTGTCTTATTCTTCTTCGGAGGATGGGCAGGTTCACTTTTCACCGACGATCCCCAAGTCATCAAAGACATCGATGTCGCGTTAAAAATAGCAGCGGTCTTCCAGCCTTTCCTAGCAGTTGTCCTTGTATTGACCGGTGGATTCCAAGGAGCGAACAATACGAAGTTTCCAATGTATCTGACCACGATCGGTATGTGGGTGATCCGGACTGGGGCAGTATATGTATTGGCGATTCAGATGCAGATGGGCATTGCAGGAGTGTGGATCGCCATCGGTCTAGACATCGTCTTTAAGGCGATCGTCCTTTGGATTCAATTCAGCCGAGGGCGTTGGATTGTAGTGGAATCCGAACCGCAGAAGCCCTGTCATCCCAAAACTAAGCATGAAGACGTGCGATGTATAAATAATTATTAACACTTGACTGAAATTGTAGGAAAGAGCAAAGTTGTTCTTTCCTTTTATCTTTTCTGAAAAAGTTATTAAAGGAGCCCGTCACGCCGATCTAAAGAAATCGAATCAGTGGTGAAAAACACACATATGTCATGCGGCCTATAGCTGCTCGATTATAAAAAATGGATATTTTTTTGTTCAGTATAGAAAAAACCTGGTCTTCGTCAAAAAGAACCAGGTAATTAAGAAAGTTATTGTTTATTCAAATCCATATTAGTTGTCAGTCGATGAATATGAACGGCTAGATAAGCTAGTTCCTCATTAGGAATTGTCACACCGTGCAACTGTTTAAGGTAGTCCCGTACTTTGAATGAACCATTCATGGCCTTTGGGTAGATGTTCGCAATCTGTTCAAATAGTTGATCGGATTCTTCATTCAATATTTTTCCAGCATAAAAGCGTTCAGCGAAATATTTCACATGTGTGATGAATCATGAATAATGAATATCTTCTTCATCGGTTTCAATATTGTAAGCATATCGAATAAGGTTCACAATACTCCCAATCATCTTGGCGTAGCGCATGCCATCACGTGTTTCTTCTCTTTCTCCTTGCGCGTTGATAATATGAAAAGCAATATTGGCTGCCTCTTTAATAGGCAGTTCGATTTTAAATCGTTCATTCATGAGATTAACCGCATAACTTCCAATCTTGAATTCCTGTGGATAATAGTTTCGAATTTCCCAAAATACTCGGTTGCTGATAGTAATACCTTTATAATAACGTTTTACCGCAAAGTGAAGGTGGTCTGTCAGTGTTAAAAAGATACCGGCATTGAGCTTTGTAGCTAGCTTTTCCTCAGCATATGCAACGATTTCTCGAGTGAACTCGACGAATTCAGGAGGAATTTCAGTCACCAGTCCTATGAACTCTTTAATACGGACATCGTCAGCGGGTATGAACATTTGGGAGGCTTCAGGTGGAGCGACAACATTTCCGATTTTCTGCCCGAAACCAATTCCTTTTCCAATTAAAATGTACTCAAGCTTTGATTTGTCCTCGACAATCACGACACTTGAATTTAATACTTTTTTGATACGAATCATTCCATACCTCCGTCTTAATTCAAGTCAGATCATCTCCATTTGAAGCTATGACTTTTTTATACCAGTAGAACGAATCTTTTTTAATCCGTTCTAGGGTCCCGTTCCCTTCGTCGTCCAAGTCTACATAGATGAACCCATACCGTTTCTTCATTTCTCCCGTACTGGCTGCAATCAGATCGATTGGACCCCATGCCATATAGCCAAGTAACGGAACCCCGTCAATCGCGACTGCTTTTTTCATTTCTTCGATATGACTCCGAAGATAGGCGATACGATAGTCATCATGTACTTTCTTGTCCGGCGTGAGCGTGTCAACGGCCCCAAGACCGTTTTCAACAATCATAAGTGGTAACTGATATCGATCATACAAGTAATTTAAGGAATAGCGTAAACCTTTCGGATCGATACTCCATCCCCATTCACTTTGCTCCACATGCTGGTTTTTATAGCCTGTCTTCACGCCATTCAAACCAGAGAATTCGAGAGGCGACTCCTTGACGATAACGTGAGTTAAGTAATAGCTATATGAAATAAAATCAACAGGACCACGATACAATGTATCGGCGTCTCCTTCTTCAAACGGCAAAGAGATATTCTCGCGCTCTAATTCTTTTTTAATGTAGTTCGGATATTTGCCACGACAAAGTACTTCACAGTAGTACTGCATTTTATGCATGAATTCCTCAGTTCGTTGGACGTCATCTGGGTCTGGGGAGTTTGGATATGCGAAGTGGCCATTATACATCATCCCCACTTTGTTCTCTGAATCAATTTCATGGGCAAGTGTCACGGCTTTGGCATTCGCCAACATCTGATGGAATGCACCGATAAACTGTGATTCTTTCGTTGAAGAAGGGATTCCTCCCCCCATCCATGGTTTTGTCGACATGACATTGATTTCATTAAAAGGAATCCAATATCGGACTTTACCTTTATATCGAGTAAACATGGTTTCGCAGTAGTGAAGGAAGAAGTCGACCACATCACGATGAAGCCAGGGGCCATATTTCTGTAATCCTAGCGGAGTCTCGAAATGAAGAGAATCATGAAGAAGCACCATCTCCAGTGTCGGATCAAACCCAAACGAAAATGGAAGTCTCAGGGTGAGAGTATCGTCATCGCCCCTGACCTTCTCAAGCGAGACTTCACTGCCAGTAGACCGAATAAGAAGTGGGTGACGGACATCACCTACATCCAATACGGGGGCACGACGAAGTACCTCTCCACGATCATCGACCTATTCAACAATGAGATTGTTGCCTATAAGCTATACGATCATCAACAGACGCCCCTCGTCATCGATACGTTAAGGATGGCGTTGGAGAGTCGGAACAATCCCGAAGGGGTTATCATCCATTCAGATCAAGGAAGTGTCTATACATCATATGCCTTTCAAGATTTCGTAAAGAGGAAGTATCTGACGAGCAGCATGTCTCGAAGAGGCAACTGTTGGGATAATGCGGTGATCGAATCGTTTCATTCGAACTTGAAGTCTGAGGTGTTCCAGTACGTCAAGTTCAACTCGTTAAGCGACTATGAAGTGCGTGAGCGGGTGAATAATTACTTAACTTACTACAACGAAGAACGTATCCAAGAAAAATTAGGCTACCTCACACCGATAAAATATGGTGTGGCGGTAGCCTAATCAAGGTATTTTTATTAGTGTCTCATACAGCTAGGTCAGTCTAATCTTTTCTTTTTTTTTAGGTTGACGGTTTGTCAAATTAAGCGCAACACTTCCTCGGTGAAGGCCTCGTGTGCGGTTCGCCAGCCGAGGCATTTCCTCGGTCGCCCGTTG
>NZ_JACSLM010000017.1:0-19305 GCF_018618115.1 Exiguobacterium sp. s16
TAGCTCTTTAAAAATGACGAAGCTTGCGCTTCATTCAAAAATTGTAAAACTTATTTTTGCCTCATCGTTCAGTTTTCAAAGTTCGTCTGTCGTTCTTGGCGACTTAAATATCTTAACAAGCTATTAACGAGAAGTCAATATCTTTTTTAGATTTTTAAAACCGCTCTCGGCGACGTCTATTAATATATCAATAAAACTTTGAATACACAATAGCTTTTTCAGAAAAACTTTAAATTATTTTTTAGTCGTCTGCATTTTTTGTAGAAAATGATGAACGCGTTTCTAGTTTCTTCATTATATAGAGAAAAAAGTGAACGTTGAATGGACCTAACCATTCGGCATATAAAAAAGCGAGATGGAATATCTCGCCTTACGATCTTAAATTCGAAAGTGAAACTTTGCGTTGCTTCGCCTCTTTTAAATAAAAGAAGTACAATGCTTCCGCTTGTTTAACTTGCGCTGCTAATTCCCCAGTGTCTTCGATACTCACTTCAAGTATGTGACGTTTCGATTCGTACTTCGCCTTAGCATCTAACAGCTCTAACAAAAATCGTTGGTCATATCCGTCTCGGAGAGGTTTGCGAAACCATCTCATAGTTCGCGTCTACCTTCCATCGCTCTTGATAAGGTCACTTCATCCGCATATTCTAGATCGCCGCCTACAGGTAAACCATGCGCCAGACGCGTTACACGAATCCCAGTCGGTTTTAAGAGTCGGGACAGATACATTGAAGTCGCTTCCCCTTCGATGTTCGGGTTAGTGGCCAAAATCACTTCACTAATCGCTTCATTTTCTTGAAGACGCGTTAACAAGCTCGACACGTTAATATCTTCAGGACCAATCCCTTCCATTGGGCTAATCGCCCCATGCAAGACATGGTACTTCCCACGATACTCTCGCATCTTCTCCATCGCAATCACATCTCTAGAATCTTGAACAACACAGACCACCGTCTCGTCGCGATGGGAATCCGTACAAATCGCGCATGGGTCAACATCTGTAATGTGCCCGCATACCGTACAATATTTAATATCACGCTTAGCGCTGACAAGAGCCTTAGCGAACGTCAGCACATCGTCTTCTTCCATATCTAATACGTGGAATGCTAGACGTATGGCAGTTTTCGGACCAATGCCCGGCAATTTGGTAAAGCTTTCAATCAAACGTCCGATCGCTTCAGGGTATTGCAACTCACATCGTTCCTTTCTTCACTTAAAAGCCTGGAAGGTTCATCCCTTGCGTAAAACGTCCCATTTTGTCATTAACGAGTTGGTCAGCTTGCTTCATCCCGTCGTTAACTGCTGCCAAAACAAGATCTTGCAACATTTCGACGTCATCTGGATCGACAGCATCTTCAGCGATGATGACATCTAGCACTTCTTTATGTCCACTGACGATAACTTTTACCATGCCGCCACCTGCCGTACCTTCAACAGTCAAGTCTTTCAATTCTTCTTGAGCTTTCGCCATATCTTTTTGCATTTTCTGCATTTGCTTCATCATATTGTTCATGTTTCCCATTCCACGCATGTAGAGCGCCTCCTTTTAAACTTCTTCAATTTCAACGACGTCACCGAAACGTTCAACGGCCTTCGAGACAAGTGGATCTTCTTCAACCACTTCCTCTTCTTTATGATCCGAACGTTCAGCTTGTTTACGAAGGATGAACTCATTCTTCAACTCAACCCAATCGGTCTCTAGTACGGCCATGATTTCTCGACGAATTCCCGTCACTTCAAACAAGGCTTGTTCAATCACGTCTCGCGTGCGACCGTTCGAGCTAACTTGCTCGTAGTGCCACGTCATCCCATCTTTAAATTGTACCAGTAAGGTGTCACTAGCACAAAGCACAGCCTCACTCTCATAGAATAGTGCAAAAATTGGACCATCCTGCGTTCGGATATTCCCCATGATATCTTCCCAGCTATCACGTATTGCGTTTAAATGCTGTCGTTCCGCTCGTTGCAATAATTGACGGATGCGTTCTTTCGGGACTCGAATTTGAGTTCGCTTGGCAACTTTAGGTTTCTCTGTTGTTGCTTCCGCTGCAGGGACTCCCGTTTTTTTGACCTCACTCAACTCGCGACTCAGTTCACGGACCTGCTCTTGAAGTTGTTTCATCTGTTCTGTCATCGTCCGCCCTTGTTCGGCGATACGAATAAACGTTAGTTCTACCAAAACTTTCGGATGATTCGATAATCGCATCTGTTGCTGACAATCATTCAACTCTTCAATCACTTGGAATAGTTCATCTGTCGACGTCGCTTCAACAAATTGTCGGAACGTCTCTGTCGGACGAGCGCGTTCGAGTAAATCGACCGCTTGAGGTGAGGCCTTTAATAGTAAGGCGTCACGATGAACGAATACGAGATCTTCAATGAATCGCTTCAAATCCTTACCTTCACGCAGCATCGTTTCCAACGTACTCAAAATTTGATCAAGTTGCTTTTGCTGTAAGCCGTAAGCCATATCGAGCAGAGCATCATCTGTCACCGCGCCGGTCACTTCTAGCACAGCGTCTTCGGTCAAACGGCCATCGCTAAAAGCGAGCGCTTGATCGAGTAGGCTGAGTGCATCGCGCATCCCACCGTCGGCAGCACGGGCAATCAGCTTGAGCGCCTCTGGATCATAGTCATAATCTTGATCGTTCAAGATATATGCCATACGTGTCTGCAATTGACCGACTTCATGCCGTTTCACATCAAAACGCTGACAACGCGAGATAATAGTTGCTGGAATTTTATGCGGTTCTGTCGTCGCCAAAATAAAGATGGCATGCGCCGGCGGTTCTTCTAACGTCTTTAACAAGGCGTTGAAGGCACCTGTCGAAAGCATGTGCACTTCATCGATGATATATACTTTGAAGCGCGCTTGAGAAGGCGGATATTTGACTTTATCCCGGATTTCTCGAATCTCGTCGACCCCGTTATTTGAAGCCGCATCGATTTCAAACACGTCCGGGCTTGTCCCTTCTGTGATTGCAATACAAGTCGGGCACGTATTACACGGCTCTCGTGTAGGCGCCGTCTCGCAGTTGATGGCTTTCGCGATAATTTTCGCCAAACTTGTCTTCCCGGTCCCTCGTGGACCCGAGAACAAATAGGCATGTGACATTCGTTCCTCAAGCAACGCATTTTGAATCGTTCGTGTGATATGAATTTGACCGACAACCTCTTGGAACGACTGCGGACGATAAACCCGATACAACGCTTGATACGCCATGTCCCCGCCTCCTTTCTTCCTTACATTCTCTATTTCATCATACAAAAAAATCTACAACCCTGGGGCCGTAGATTGAAGTTATTAAATAAATCTGCCGCGCACCGATTTCTGAAAGCACGTCAATGTGCGTTACTCATGCAGTTTGCTCGGCCCAAGCACCCCTGCGGCACACGGTACGTCACCACTTAAGGCTGCTTCCTTCCGGACCTGACCTGGTTCATGGGTGACCGTTGCGCAGGACTCAGACGTCAACGCCACTTACACGAGGACAGGCCACACCAATGCACTCCCTCGAATCGGAATTCAGTCTCGCTATAGCGGATTGCGAGTTACAGGGCACCGCTACCTCCCCGCCTAGCACGGCAAATGGGTAAATGAAGTTAGGCACTACGTTGAGTGCTATTACATTATACTGTTTAATCAGGTGGGTTGCAACCTCTCTGTTCAAGCCGCGCCTGCTTCTTCCGTTCTCTAAGGTTTCGGAAGAATACTGTCAGCAACTCGCCACACTCTTCTGCTAAAACATTTTCAGTCACTTCAGCTTGGTGGTTGAAGCGTTCGTCTTGGACGAGGTTCATGAGCGTCCCGCAACATCCACCCTTCGGATCGTGGGCACCAAAGATGACCCGCTTCACACGAGACAGCACGATGGCACCCGCACACATCGGACACGGCTCTAACGTGACGAACAGTTCGCAATCCTCTAAACGCCAGTTGCCGAGCGCCTGGTTTGCCTGCTCAATCGCAATCATCTCGGCGTGGGCCGCTGCCAACAAGTCGGTTTCCCGACGATTATGACCGACGGCAATCACCTCATCACCTTTAACGATGACGCATCCGATCGGGACTTCGCCGATTGCTTCCGCCTTCTTTGCTTCTTCAATGGCGAGCCTCATAAATCGTTCATCTCGTTCCATATACACACTCCGTTTCTGATCACTTATTATGAAAAAAAATGAAAATCATTTCGCTCGCCCTATCCACTTCATTGTATGCTAGAATGGAACTTGCACTTTGGATAATGGAGGATGACATCATATGTTTATAACGGTAGAGGGACCGATTGGTGTCGGGAAAACGTCACTGGCCCATATCATCAGTCAGCACTTTTCAATGCAGATGCTGAATGAAATTGTAGAAGAGAATCCGTTTCTCGGCAAGTTTTATGAAGATATCGACGAATGGAGCTTCCAAACGGAGATGTTCTTCCTTTGCAATCGCTTCAAGCAATTAGACGATATCCACAAACACCACTTGAGTCAACAGCAATCCGTCGTTTCTGACTATCATATTTTCAAGAACTTAATTTTCGCTCACCGTTCCCTGAGACCAGCTCATTTGAACAAATATGAGCAAATCTATAAGATTTTGACACACGATATGCCGAAACCTGATGTCGTCATCTACTTACACGCCAGCATCGAGACGTTAATGAAACGTGTCGCCTTGCGTGGACGTGAAGTAGAAGAGAACATGTCTCGCGATTACCTCGAACAGCTCGCTCATGATTATGAAACGTTTATCGAATCATACCGCGCGACGCATCCCGAAGTGACGATTCTTTCGTTTAGCGGAGATGAGCTCGACTTCGTCCAAAATCCGGATGATTTGACGCACGTCCTCTCGACGATCGAACGTGAATTAGAATTGACTAAAGGAGCAAAAATCAAATGACGCTGAATGAAAAATATAACATTCCGAACGATACGATCATCACGATCGGTGGAATGGTCGGAATCGGTAAATCAACGATCACGAACTCACTTGCCGATGCCCTCAACTTCCGCACTTCACTTGAGAAAGTAGACACGAACCCTTATCTCGATAAATTTTATCATGATTTTGAGCGTTGGAGTTTCCACCTTCAAATCTATTTCTTGGCTGAACGGTTCAAAGAACAGAAGAAAATCTTCCAATACGGCGGCGGCTTTATCCAAGACCGCTCGATTTACGAAGATACTGGCATCTTTGCCAAGATGCACTATGAAAAAGGGACGATGTCTCCAACCGACTACGAGACGTACTCAAGTTTGTTTGAAGCGATGGTACTGACACCATTCTTCCCACACCCTGACCTTCTCATTTATCTTGAAGGCTCATTCGAGCAAGTACTCGACCGCATTCAAATGCGCGGGCGCGAGATGGAACAACAAACACCGATCACATATTGGGAAGAGATGTACGCTCGTTATACGGAGTGGATCAACAACTTCAACCTTTGCCCTGTACTTCGTCTCTCAATCGAAGAGTATGACTTGATCAATGACCCTAACTCGGTTGAACTCATCTTGGAGAAAATCGAGAAACAATTGACGATCGCTCGCGAAGCGAAAGTCAGATAAGTAAAGAAGGTGCACCGCTCGCTTGAGCGGTGCACCTTCTTTTTATGTGTGGGCGATACGAGGTTTTCGATACGTCGGCGTCTTCCGAGCTTTTCGGAAACCGTCGATGGAATCAAACACTGCGGCCAAAATCGTGATGGCGACGACCAATCCAAATACCCAATCGAACGAGAGCATACCGTTCGGAACGTTCGTCTCGATCCAGTTCAAAAATCGTGGATCGAGTAACTGTGGGGAACTGGCCATCCAGATGATGAACGTTGCCGAGGCAATATTGTAGATCAAATTAAACGAAGCGAGCGCATACGTCCAATGTCCGTTCATCCATTTCCATACCCCAAGCACGACTTGAAGCAAGATGACGGTCACAAATAACCAAATCACATCCATCAGGAACGTTTGATTGAAGATGGGAGTGATCATCGTGAACCCCGCGTTCGTAGATTCATAAATCCCTAGTAACTGTTCGGCGTTAATATACACGCCAAACCACACGGCTGTCCAAAACAACCCGAACCCTGCGTCAAATTTACTGATTCGACCGCCCTTCACCCGTTCTTTCAGCTTGGACACATCCCATTTCATATCTGGCGCCGGTACATCATCAGGTGCATAGCGCTCAATCAAAAAGAAGACGAGCGTAATCCAAAACACGAGCTGAATCCCGACCTCCCACAGCGCATCGAACATGTTCGTCAAAAATGTGCCGATCGTCGGCATAAGCGGTCCTGAGAACGTCGGCATGCTAGACAACACGAGACCGAAGAAAACGACAGCTAAAACGATTGGAACGACAAGTTTAATTACGGTCACATACATTGGGAAAAAACGTGGTCCGATGACATACTGTCCTTCCTTATAACGTGCGGCAACGACGGTTGGATGCCCAATCTCCTCTAACACTCGTTTCACGTCCGCCTCAGTCGGGTGTTCGGGCAATGCCGCCTCGATCGATTGCCGAATCGAGGTAGCCGCCTCCTCGCGCCGTTTCGGAGGAACGTGTCGCACGACCTCATCGATATACATCTCAATCCAATCCATGACGCTCATCTCCTTCCTTACGCGCCACTATAGTCTACTCTATGTAGATTCCCGGTTTACGTGCGGCTTAGCCAGATTTCGTCGGATTGCCACAAACAAAAAAGCCGCAGACCGGAGTCTACGACCATAAAAAAACGCATCTGCCCATGCAGATGCCAAAACAAGCGGAGTTGGTGGGATTCGAACCCACGCGAGCCTTACGACTCCTAACGGATTTCGAGTCCGTCCCCTTCAGCCGGGCTTGGGTACAACTCCAGGCTTAAAAAAGTGTAAAAAAAAGAAAGTGGAGGAGGTGGTGGGATTCGAACCCACGCAGGCTATTACACCCCTGACGGTTTTCAAGACCGTTCCCTTAAACCACTTGGGTACACCTCCAAAAAAATATGAAATTGTTGAGCCTCCAAAAATAAAAATGGAGGAGGTGGTGGGATTCGAACCCACGCAGGCTATTACACCCCTGACGGTTTTCAAGACCGTTCCCTTAAACCACTTGGGTACACCTCCAAAGCTCATATACAATTGGTGAGCAAACATCTCGCTCGACATGATTTATAGTACCAACTTGGCAGACAGATGTCAAACCCTTTTGTGAAAAAACATTAAAAAAAACCAAAAAAATCCCGCCTGAACGATACGTTTCAGACGGGCTGGTTTGTTCATTACTGAGGCATTTCAATTTTCTCGATGCCGCCCATATATGGACGTAATACTTCCGGAATGACGACTGAACCGTCAGCCTGTTGGAAGTTCTCTAAAATCGCAGCGACGGTCCGGCCGACTGCGAGGCCAGAACCGTTAAGCGTGTGGACGAATTCTGGTTTTGCGTTCGCTTCGCGACGGAAACGAATTCCGGCCCGGCGCGCTTGGAAGTCTTCAAAGTTCGAACAAGATGAGATTTCACGATACATCCCTTGCGCCGGCATCCACACTTCGATGTCATATTTCTTCGCAGCCGTGAAGCCGAGATCGGCCGTACACATGCTGAGCACTTGATATGGAAGACCGAGACGCTTAAGCACTTCTTCAGCGTGGCCCGTCAAGAGCTCGAGTTGTTCATAAGACTCTTCAGGTTTCACAAACCGGACGAGCTCGACTTTGTTGAACTGATGCTGACGAATGAGCCCACGTGTGTCGCGTCCGGCTGATCCCGCTTCTGAACGGAAACAAGCGCTATACGCCGTATACGTGATTGGAAGTTGGTCTTCCGTGATAATCTCGTCACGGTGCATGTTCGTTACCGGAACTTCTGCCGTCGGTACGAGGAAATAGTTCGTATCCGCCACTTTGAATGCGTCTTCCTCAAATTTAGGAAGTTGTCCCGTCCCGGTCATCGCGTCGCGGTTGACCATATAAGGAGGGAGCACTTCAGAATAGCCATGTTCATCGGCATGCATATCCATCATGAAGTTGATGAGGGCACGTTCGAGACGGGCGCCGAGACCTTTATAAAAGACAAATCGGCTACCTGTCACTTTACCCGCTCGTTCCACATCGACGATTTTCAAATCTTCCATGACGTCCCAATGCTGTTTGAGTTCGAATTCGAACGTCGGTTTTGTTCCGACTTCACGGATGGTGACGTTATCGTCTTCCGTTTCTCCAATCGGCGTTGATTCGTGCGGGATGTTCGGGATACTGAGGAGAATCAAGTTCAATTCGGCCTCGACTTCACGCAACTCTTCATCGAGCAATTTGATTTCATCCCCGAGACGGCGCGTCTCGAGAATCGGTCCATCCGCATCTTGCTTATTGCGTTTCAATTCCGCAATTTGCTTCGTCGCTTCATTTCGTTTTGCTTTCTTCACTTCAACCTCATTGATCAAGTTGCGGCGTTTCTCTTCTAACTCCGGGAAACGATCGAGCGCACTCAAATCCTCGCCGCGATGAGCTAGCTTCGTTTTAATCTCTTCAAAATCTGAACGTAATCGTTTAATGTCTAACATTCGTTATTCCTCCTTTTTCACATAAAAAGGTGGCACGTCCCTTTCCCGTAGGAAAGGGACGAACCACCTTGGATCCGCGTTGCCACCCTCGTTGCCCGAAATCGGGCCACTCGATGCACGTAACGTGTGCGTAACGTGACTTGTTTCCAAGCCAATGCTCCGAGGCCGATTCGGTTACATCATCCCACTAGTTTGCACCAACCACTAGCTCTCTGTCAGTAGATGACCGTAACGTACTTTTCCCCATCATTGCATCTGTCATTGAATTAGTTTTACTTTACAACATCTCAACTCTATCGACAAGACTCAGTTTTCCGAGCACGAGTCGAACCTCATCTAAAAAGTCGGAGAAGGCACGCGTCATACGTGTCAAAAACGATGCCATCTCGACCGGTTCGGCCGCAACGAGCGTTCCTTTAGGTGGAAGTTCACCATCTAGATACCGAACGCTTCCAGAAGGCTCGATGGTGACGGTCCCGACCTGTTGATCGGCCGCAATTGGGGCTTTCGTATTCGGAAGATCGTAAGTCGGTTCAGGTACATCCTGCCCTTTCTCGACGAGCACTTCAAAGGCCGACGTCGTGCGCACTTTCGCTGTCTCGACCGCACCTTCAGCAACATGGAGCGTCGCCGGGACGATTTCGCCTGTCCGTAAAATCGGGGTTAAGACGAAGTCTCCATATGCATAGTCGTGAAGAGCTTTCGTGGCAGTATAACGCCCTTGATCGGTCTTCGCTCCGAGAACGACCGACAGCACGGTACGTCCATCTCGCGTCGACACGCCGATGAAGCAGTAACCGGCATCGTCGGTCGTGCCCGTTTTGAAGCCAAGCATACCCGGATAGGCTAAATCTCGACCGGCGAGCATCCGATTCGTCGCTTCGAAGCGGACCCCGTCGATGTCGACATACGCTTGTTTCGTCACATCGAGCACTTCCGGGAACTTCGTCAAATACGCCAAAGCGAGCATCATCAAATCATTGGCCGATGTCAAATTCTCCCCTGGACGTCCCGCTGACACAGAGTCAAGTCCCGATGCATTGGCGAACGTCGTTTGGGTCATGCCAAGTTCGGTCGCCCGTTCGTTCATTTTCTTCACGAATACCCCTTCCGAACCAGAGACGGCCTCGGCCAATGTGACCGCCGCCTCGTTCGCGGAACGAATCAACGCCACATCGTAAAGTTCTTTTACCGTGTACGGTTTATTGACGAGCGGAATCCGAGCCAATCCTGGTTTTCGGGTCAGCGCCAACGCCTTGTCGCTCGGGGTCACTTCTTGGTTCCAACTGAGGTCACCCGCTTCGATGGCTTCTCGGACGAGAAAAGCGGTCATCAGCTTAGTGATTGATGCCGGAGGAAGCATGGCGTCCTCTTCTTGTGAGAACAGGATTTGTCCCGTCGTCATGTCCACGAGCATCGCGCCGGTCGCATCAACTTTAGGTGCCGCCGATGCATCCGTCGGCACGATCATATTTAAAAGGATTGCCCAAACGAGCATCCATCCGATCCATCTTTGTCTCACGGTCTTGCCCCTTTCTATACGTATCTCGTTACAGTGTAGCAAAAAAACACATGAAAAAGGCTCCCTATTTGCTAGGGAGCCTTTCGATCAGGCGAGTTGTCGCTTTGTCGCTTCAACTATGTCCAAGAAATAGCGGTGCATCGACAAGTCGTCCGTCAATTCCGGGTGGAACGAGCAAGCCATATACTTGTCATACCGAACCGCGACAATCGCTTCCTCGACCTCGGCGAGCACCTCGACGCTCGCTTCGACCGATGCGACTTGCGGCGCTCGAATGAACACTGCTTCGACAGCGTCATCGATTCCATTGACAGTCAAATCGACTTCAAAGCTATCAACTTGTCGTCCGAACGCATTCCGTTTGACCGTCATTGGGATTTTACGCAAGTGCGCATCATATCCTTCAACTTCGGTCGCGAGCAAAATCAAACCAGCGCACGTTCCAAACATCGGCAACTCCGTATTCTCACGTAACGGCTCGAGCAAGTCATAGCGATCAAGCAGGCGACGCATCGCCGTGCTCTCCCCACCCGGTAAGACGAGTCCATCGATTCGATTTAAGTCATCGACCGAGCGGACGACGAGCGTATCCGCACCAAGTGCTTCGAGCATGTGAACGTGTTCGCGAATCGCACCTTGCATTCCGAGTACACCAATCGTGGTCATCTTACCAACCTCGCGGTGCCATAAGTTCTTCTTGTTTGAGCGTGCGGACGTCGAGTCCTTTCATCGCTTCGCCGAGTCCTTTCGACAAGTGCGCGATGCGCTCATAGTCATCATGGTATGTCGTTGCTTCGACGATGGCACGGGCAAATTTCTCAGGGTTCTCCGCTTTGAAGATTCCTGATCCGACAAAGACGCCGTCCGCTCCGAGGTGCATCATGAGTGCCGCATCGGCTGGTGTCGCAATTCCGCCTGCTGCGAAGTTGACGACCGGGAGGCGACCTGCTTCACGGATTTGCATGAGTACTTCAAACGGGGCACCAAGGTCACGCGCTTCCGTCATCACTTCATCGATGCTCATCGAGAGCAAGCGTTTCACTTGGGCTTGAACGGTACGCATGTGACGAACCGCTTCGACGATATTGCCGGTTCCCGGCTCACCTTTCGTCCGGATCATCGCTGCGCCTTCACCGATGCGGCGTGATGCTTCACCAAGATCACGAGCGCCACAGACGAACGGTGCTTTATAGTCCCGTTTGTAGAGATGGAACTCTTCGTCAGCCGGTGTCAATACTTCGCTCTCGTCAATGAAATCTACCCCCATTGATTCAAGGACACGTGCTTCAGCGATGTGACCGATGCGGCACTTCGCCATGACCGGTACTGATACCGCACCCATGACATCTTCGATGATTGTCGGGTCGGCCATACGGGCGACACCGCCCATTTTACGAATGTCTGAAGGTACACGCTCGAGCGCCATAACGGCGACTGCTCCTGCCGCTTCAGCAATTTTGGCTTGCTCCGCGTTGATGACGTCCATGATGACGCCACCTTTTTGCATCTCGGCCATACCTCGTTTTACTTTGTCTGTCCCTACTTGTCTCTTTTCCAAATGGATCCCCTCCAATAAGCTAGTCTACTTGCAAGTATAAATTGATTTGACTATATTGAAAGTGCCAGTTTTGTATTTTCTGAAGTGGTCAGTTTAAACAAAGGACTTCATTTCCTAATTCTCGAATGTTGTAAAGGACAAGGGGGATGATGAAATGGACCAATGGAACAGTCGTGACGAGGCGCATGGACGAAGCTTTTTCGGGAAAGCCGGAGTGTTTTCGCTCCTACTCGTTATCGGATTCATGCTCTATTTTTTCTTTGGCTGACTAGAAAGGATTAACTATGGATATGCTCACGTTCTCGCTCGAGGCTGACTCGAGCGTCCCGTTATATGAACAACTCTATTTGCACATTCGACAAGCCATCGTCGATGACACCCTCACCACCGGGACAAAACTTCCGTCCAAACGTAAGTTAGGCGAGTTTTTAGATGTATCACAAACGACAGTCGAACTGGCTTATGCCCAGCTGCTCGCGGAAGGATATATCGAGTCGTTGCCACGCAAAGGCTTCTACGTGTTACCGCAAGAAGAACTGTACGTCCGGCGCGGCAGTAGCGTCATCGAACCGCTCCCGGTGAAAAAAACATATGAGTTCGACTTGTATCCGAGTCAAATCGACACGACCGCTTTCCCATTCGAACGTTGGCGCCGGCACTTAAAACAAGTCGTCTCGGAAGAACATCACGATTTGCTGTCACTTGGCTCTGTACAAGGCGATTTCGTCCTTCGTCAAGAAATTGCGACCTATCTCTACCATTCGCGTGGTGTGCATTGTTCTCCCGAACAAATCGTTGTCGGATCGGGAACCGAGCAGCTGTTGCCCCAATTGTTAGAACTGTTGCCGGATACCACGACGTTCGGCATTGAGGATCCGGGGTATCCGCTCACCCGCCAACTGTTCGCCCATCAACGACGGACGTTCATTCCAATTCCTGTTGATGAGAGTGGCGTCCGTGTCGATGTGGTGGAACAAGCAGCCATTGATGCCCTTTATGTGACACCGGCCCATCAATTCCCGACCGGAACGATTTTATCGGTCAGCCGCCGTCAACGTCTGCTCAACTGGGCATCGGAGCAGCAAACATATGTGATCGAAGACGATTATGACAGCGAATTCCGTTATAGCGGTAAGCCCATCCCGTCCTTGCAAAGCATGGATCAAAACGAGCGGGTCGTCTATTTGAGCACGTTCTCGAAATCGCTAATGCCTTCATTGCGAATCGGTTATATGGTGCTCCCCCCTCCGCTGTTGAATCGCTACCGGGAACGTTATCGTCACTTCACATGCAGCGTGCCCCGCTTCGAGCAACACACGTTGGCCGAATTTATGGCGACCGGTGATTTTGAGAAACATCTGAACCGGATGCGTAAAACATATCGACGTAAACTTGAAATCATCATCGCCGCTTTCAAACCGTATGAACCGATTGTCTCCATCACAGGGGCGAGCGCAGGCCTTCATGTTGTGCTATCTGTCCAAACGACAAAGTCGAGCGAAGAATTAAAACGTCTGGCCGAAGCCGCGAGTATTCGAATCAATGCGATGACCGATTATCGCATCAACTCGAGCGATACGGTCCCACAGCTTTTATTCGGGTTTGCCGCCTTATCTGAAGAAGTATTACCTGCCGCCGTCAGTGCACTCATGTCGTGTTGGAACATTGAGAAAGGAAGAGATTGATGAAACGGTCACGCTATTTCGTCGGTGG
This sequence comes from Exiguobacterium sp. s16, assembly GCF_018618115.1. Lineage (NCBI taxonomy): Bacteria > Bacillati > Bacillota > Bacilli > Caryophanales > Exiguobacterium > Exiguobacterium sp. s16. The sequence continues at coordinate 13,343 of NZ_JACSLM010000017.1, forward strand.
TCTCCTCTTATTAATCGGTACACTCCTGTTATCCGAATCGTGGTGGAAAGACCAACTCGCGACGTGGAACAGTCAACAAGTGACCGCCGAGATTCAACCGAAACAGCCCGAAACCGGCGAATTTGAGTTTTCAAACGTCGAGCCATTATCCTGGGAACAACTATTGACTGTGCGCAATCGGTTTCACGAATTACCGACCCTGGGTCTCATTTCCATTCCAGATGTTAACCTTGAACTACCCATTTTATATGGTCTCGATAACGAGAACTTGGCTGTCGGTGCCGGAACGATGGATCCGTCCCAGCACATGGGAACCGGAAACTACGCACTTGCCGGCCACTATACGCAAAGCCCGACCGCACTGTTCGGGCCACTCCATACCCTCGACATCGGCATGTCCATCTATGTAACCGACATGAAGCACACGTTCCAGTACGAAGTTACTTCCCTAGAGACTGTCCCCCCGACACAAGTTGATGTACTCGAACCAACAACTGAACCGACGATTACGCTCGTCACGTGTACGTTCGATACGACGGAACGGTTGATTGTGAAAGGACGCCTCGTGAAGCAAACGCCTCTCTAACCGATAGGCGTTTTTATTATTTTTCAAAAAACATATTGTGAGCGCTTACATATTCAGCTAAACTATTCCTGAAACCGTTTGCGCAATTTTGACAATTCGTTGCCCTGTAGACGACACATTCCATGAAAGAGGTGCTTTATGAAGAAGAAAGCGGCACGACAGACGACCACGTTACTTTTATCATCCGTTCTCCTGATCCAAGCCGGCGTCCCGATGAACGCTTTGGCTGAACCTGCCACAATCTCAATTGATGGCTTAAAAACAGATTGGACGAACACGCCAGCGCTCGCCACATCCCCACAGGCGGGTTGGCAAGGATTCGATTTAGGAGACGTCTATCTGCAGAACGATGCACGTAACCTTTACTTTTATGTGGATGCGAACAACGTCCCGAACTGGGGCGACAATGGTCAGTACATAAATATCGCCCTCCAAATCAATGAACAAGATTCAGGCGTAGCGACAAACCCGCTTGGCTATCCGTTCAACTTTAGCCAAACCGATAAAAAACCACAGTATCATATTTTACTTCGCGTCGATGGCGATACATCAGTAAAAGAAGCTGCTCTGTATGAAGCAGGTAAATCCACACCACTCGCAAACTTAAGCAACTTGAACGGCGCCTCGTTTGCTATTGACCGCACGAAAGGATTTGAAGGCAAAATCCCATTGTCCCTGCTTGGCCTAAGCAACGAGGATACCGTTCGGGTCCTCACGGTACTCAGTGGGAATAATGCTACCGAGCATGGTGCGTTCGACACGATTCCAAGTAATTCGGCCAACAAAGTCGCCGATAGTTGGAACGTTTCGGCTACTCCGTCGACACAATCGGTATATAGCCCAGCCTTCACGTTGAGCGGTGTCGAGACGGTCAGTCAACTCGAAGTGACAGCAGTCACACCGGCCAATCAATCGGAACAAGTGGACATCAAATCCCCAATCACTTGGACGTTCAATGAGCCTGTGTCGTTAGACGCTTCGAACATCAGCTTGATGAATGGCGAGACAGCTGTACCGTTCACGGCTGAAGCGAGCGGATCGACAGTGACCGTCACACCGACCGAAGCACTCGGCTTGAATCAAACATATACCGCGACCCTTCCCGCGGACGCTGTGAAAGGAAACCTGTCGAACACGACGTTACCGGCATTGACGACGTCATTTAAAACCATCACTGAAATCGCCGATCCATGGAAAACACAACGCTACATCGAGATGTTGTACGTCCGGGCCGACAACGATTATACCGATTGGAATTTATGGACGTGGAGTACTGGTGCCAAAGATGGCCAAGTAGATCCATACAAAATCACTGAAGAAGGTGCCGTCTTCCGTATCCCGGTCGGAAAAGATGCGACCAACGTAGGCTTTGTCATCCGCAAAGGCACGGATTGGGCCGTGAAGGATGGTTACGGGGAAGACCGTTATGTGAAACTCGGCAATGATCGAGTCACAAAGGTCGTCGTCGAGAGCGGAAAAGGAACGTTCCACCAAGTACCGACGATTCAAGGGCCCGTGTTTGAAGATGGTGCCGTCACGTTCTTCTACCGTGACAAAGCGTTGTATGAAGAAGGACAACTCGATGAAATCGACAGCGTCGCGTTAAAAGTCAATGGCACGACATACCCGATGACTTACGAAGCGAAGAACGAATGGTTCCGTCATACGGTAAAATTGCCGGAAGGGGAGCATGATTATACATTCCTTGTCACGAAAGACGGTGTCACGACTGAAGTGAAAGACCCTTACTTTGAGGCGTCGAGCGTTGAATATCGTCGTCCCAACGTCAAATTGACCGCTTCTGTTGCTCCAAAAGCGATTAGTTCTCGAGAAAACGCGGTCGTCCAGGTGAAGCCGACGTTGCCAAAAGGTGTCCAATTACGAGAAATGTACATCGATGCCCGTCCACTCGGTGGACCAGCCAAGCTAGCGGTAGACCCGGCACTGAACAAACAGACGATTGCAGTGAAAGATACTGTCAAACCAGGCAACAAGTATTTGACGATTACGGCGATTGACCAATACGGAAACGTTCATAAGACGAAAACATCGTTGACGGTCCGACCGGTCTCGATGAAGGACAAGCAAGAGTTCGATTGGGATGAGGCACGGATTTACTTCATGCTGACCGATCGCTTCTATGACGGGGATAAAACGAATAATAACCCGAATGGTGAATACTACGACCAAGACCATCTTGAGTCGTATCACGGCGGCGACTTTGCCGGCGTCACGAAAAAACTCGACTATTTGGACAAGTTAGGTATCAATACAATTTGGATCACACCGATCGTCGACAACATTGACTGGGATCTTCGTTACGGTAAAGACGGCTCACAGTACGGCTACCACGGCTATTGGGCGAAAAACTTCGAAAAACTCGATGAGCATCTTGGGGATATGAAGGCGTTCCATCGTCTCATCGACGAAGCAAACGCACGAGGCATCAAGATTATGGTCGACGTCGTCCTGAACCACCCTGGCTACGGCATGGAACCAGGGGCTGTGGACACGGGTGCGACAAACTTCCCGACAAATCAGGAACGTAAAGCGTTCGAGGGAATGATTCGTTCGAACCCGGTCGATGGGGATGATTTAAAAATGTCACTCTCTGGGCTGCCAGACTTTAAAACAGAGGAAGCAGCTGTTCGTGAACAACTCGTCAAATGGCAGACAGATTGGATTAAACGCTCGAAGACGAAAAAGGGTAACACCATCGACTACTTCCGCGTTGATACAGTCAAACACGTCGATTCGACAACATGGAAGTCGTTCAAAAACGAGTTAACGGCACTTAAACCAGACTTCAAGATGATTGGAGAACATTACGGCGCGAGTGTAAACAACACGGGCGGTTACTTACAGAGCGGCCAAATGGATTCGCTACTCGACTTTGACTTCAAATATCAAGCTGAGCGGTTCATCAATGGGAATATTGATGACGTTGAGAGTGCGCTCCAATACCGCAACACACAACTCTCGAATGAAGCGACGCTCGGACAGTTCCTCAGTAGTCATGACGAAGACGGTTTCCTCGTATCACGTGCCGGAGGAGATGAAGGAAAACACATGGTCGCCGCTTCGCTTCAAATGACGGCGAAAGGTCAACCTGTCATCTACTATGGTGAAGAGGTCGGTCAGTCAGGAAAACATGCCTTGGATATGGATAAAGGCGAGTTCAATGAAAACCGTTATGACTTCGACTGGAAGCGAGTCAAAGGAGAAGGCAAAGTGATGCACACGCATTACCAGAAGCTTCTCAATATTCGTGCTGACTATTCGAAAGTATTTAGCAAAGGAACACGGGCCGTTATTGCGGGTGGGTCTGCGAAGGGATATTCTGTCTTTGAACGAAAACACGGCAAGGACTCGATCCTTGTCGCCTTGAATACGACAGAGGCGAAGCGAACAATTACGTTCCAAACGAACCTTAAGTATAAGACGAAACTTGTCGATCGCTATAGTGGACGAAACTATGTGGTCAAACGAGATGGCAAAGTCACGGTCATCTTGCCTGCGCAAGATGATGGTGGTACAGTCATTCTTGTCAACAAAGTTAAAAAATAATAATAAAAAGCCGTTGCCTCTGAATCGAGACAACGGCTTTTCGTTTAACGTGAGTAGTTTGGAGCTTCTTTAGTGATATGAACATCATGTGGATGGCTTTCTTGCAAGCCAGCCCCTGTCATGCGGATAAACTGCGTATCTTCGCGTAACGCCCGAATGTCAGCTGCCCCACAATAACCCATTCCTGAGCGAAGGCCACCGATGAGTTGATACACCGTATCTGCCAACTCGCCACGATAAGCGACACGACCTTCAATACCTTCCGGCACGAATTTCTTGTCCGCTTCTTGGAAGTAGCGATCTTGGCTTCCACGTTTCATCGAGGCTTCAGAACCCATTCCACGGTATGTTTTGAACTGACGTCCTTGATAGATTTCCATCTCACCTGGACTCTCTTTCACACCAGCGAGAAGACTACCGAGCATGACCGCATGACCACCAGCCGCAATTGCTTTCACGATATCACCTGAATACTTGATTCCACCATCGGCAATGACTGTGACACCATGTTCTCTAGCTTCTGTGACACAATCGTATACCGCTGTGATTTGTGGAACGCCGACACCTGCTACGACTCGTGTCGTACAGATTGACCCTGGGCCAATCCCGACTTTGATGACCGATGCACCGGCTTCAATCAAAGCCCGTGTTGCTTCGGCTGTCGCGACATTCCCTGCAATAATCGGGAGTGTCGGGAACATGTCACGTAACTCTTTTACTTTCTCAATGACGCCGGCTGAATGGCCGTGAGCTGTGTCTACCACTAGAGCATCGACACCAGCATCGACAAGGATTTGAGCACGCGATGCGGCATCTTTCGTGACACCGACGGCGGCTGCAACGAGTAAGCGACCTTGTTTGTCTTTCGCTGCGTGCGGGAACTGTTCGACTTTCTCAATATCTTTTGTCGTAATGAGACCTTTTAACACACCTGAATCATCAACGAGCGGTAATTTTTCAATCCGATGTTGATGAAGAATGCGTTCTGCTTCTTCAAGGGACGTCCCTACTTTTGCGGTGACGAGGTTTTCCGTTGTCATGACATCCGCAATCACTGTCGAGTAATCTTTAATGAAGCGAAGGTCGCGGTTTGTTAAAATCCCGATCAATTTGCGTTCTGTTTCCGAATTAACGATTGGAACACCTGAGATACGGTATTTACTCATCAAGTACTCTGCATCGTACACTTGACGCTCAGGCGTCAAATAGAACGGGTTCGTGATGACGCCGTTCTCCGAGCGTTTAACGCGATCGACGTGTTCTGCCTGCATCTCCATCGACATGTTTTTATGAATGACTCCTAGACCACCTTGGCGTGCCATGGCGATGGCCATCGGTGCTTCTGTGACCGTATCCATACCTGCACTGATGATTGGTACGTTCAACTCTAGACCTTCACAAAGTTTAGTGCTCAAACTCACATCTCTTGGCAAGACATTTGAAAAGCGCGGTACGAGTAACACGTCATCAAACGTTAATCCTTCTTTTGCAAACTTGTTTTCCCACATAAAAATCGATTGCCCCTTTCCCTATCGGACCCGAATCTTTGTTTCGAAATATTTCTGTAATGGTAACAGGTATAGGGCGAAAGTGCAATTCAATTCACGATGTTCAGAAAGTTCAGAATTGTGTTCGTTCCATTCACTTTCATCTTTTAATGTTCGGAATTAGATTGTATGTGTTGCTTACGAATAGAAAATTTAATGACAATCCACAAAAAAAGACGACCAAGCGGATGCTTGATCGTCTTTCGCGTTGGCCTGGCAACGTCCTATCCTCACAGGGGGAGACCCCCAACTACTTTCGGCGC
>NZ_JACSLM010000018.1:0-6081 GCF_018618115.1 Exiguobacterium sp. s16
GGAAGACCTTGAGAGGAACGCCCGAGACATCCGACAGGATGCCAGGGCGTTCCAGAAGGAAAAACAAGAAGGGATTAGCCCCAATCGCGAAGAATCAAGAGGGTAAGAGGGAAGGTTGGTAACAATCAAAGAAGAAAGGATGGTCTCCGATGAAGAACATAGACCTCACGATCTACGAGGTGACGGAACTGAACGAGCGCATGAAGTTCCTGGATTTGGCGAAGCAACATGCGCCAGTGGGCAAAGAGAAGCTACGAGAGGCGTTGAAGTCGGCCGGGGCGACGTTCGACCAACGGACGAAGCGCTGGCATATCGACCGGAGCCATCCGAATGCGGATAAGAAAGTGCTCGATTTTGTTCAGACGAGCCGTTCCAGTGTGACGAAGGCGAAGCGTGTCGCCACGGATCCGTTGAAGATCGACCCGGTCACGGGGCAGTCCCGGCTAGACGACGACTATTTCGCGATCGAGACGAAACCGGAACGGATCAATCGCAAAAAAGTTTCGTTGGACATGGATGTGGCGCTACATAAGCAGTTGAAGCAGATCGCTTTGGAAAACGATGTGAAACTTTACGAGTTGGTCGAGGGCGTGCTGCGGAATTACGTCGAGAAGAAAAAATAACAAGAGGAGTGATGAAGATGTTGATGACGATTCAAGGATTCGAATCGAGATACGAGGAGATCATGCGGGAGCCGTCGATCCGCCAGCGAGACGAGAAACTGAGAGAGTTGATGATCGAAATGGAGATGATCTTCAAAATCCCGATGCTGAAGAACACGGCTTGGGAGAAAGAGACCCCCCAGGTGATCGAACTATACCGTAAGGTTTCTGACTCGAGAAATCTCTGAAAAAGGCAAAAAGAGGTAAGTTTGCGTGAAATGACAATTCCTCGCAACGATACCGTTGGTATCAAGATATGGACGAGAAAAACGATTGAATTCGACCGTTTTCACAAACTTTTTTTAATTTTCCGGACCTGAAAAACAACCATAATTGCAACGAGGATAAGGATACATGTGCTGGCTCCAGTTTGTGGAGAAAGATGATGCTCTTTCTATTTTTTTAAACGCATCAAAAAAAGTTGCAAGGAGGATCATTTATTTATTAAAAGATTTGTTACATTCTCGAATTTATAAAATTACATATCGATTGCGTAATGGTCATCCCCTTTCAAAGACATGGTATCCAATTCCAATAAACGTGTAGAACAAATGCTGGTATTTGGGTAAGGAAAAAGGTACGTCATTCTATTTCACTAAGGAGGATTTCAGATGCGCGCCGTAACGTACCAAGGAGCGAAGGATGTTCAAGTCAAACAAGTAAAGGATCCATCGATTGAAAAAAACGATGACATCATCGTCAAAATCACATCGACTGCCATTTGTGGTTCAGACTTACACATCTATCAGGGGAATATGCCGGCTCACAAAGACTATGTCATTGGTCATGAACCGATGGGCATCGTTGAAGAGGTGGGACCAGATGTGACGAAGGTCAAGCGAGGAGACCGGGTTGTGTTACCGTTTAACGTTGCTTGTGGTCACTGTTTCTTTTGTGAACATGATATGGAAAGTCAATGCGATAACTCGAACGGAAATCCCCATGTCGATACAGGTGGGTATTTCGGTTTCACAGAAGAGTTTGGTGGACATCCTGGTGGTCAGGCGGAATATTTGAAAGTTCCGTTTGGGAATTTTATGCCACTCGTGATTCCTGAATCATGTGAACTAGAAGATGAGGCATTACTGTTCTTGTCTGACGTTTTACCTACGGCGTATTGGAGTGTCTTACATGCAGGTGTGAAAAAAGGAGATACGGTCGTTGTACTTGGATCAGGACCAGTTGGACTGATGACACAAAAATTCGCATGGATGCAAGGTGCGAAACGGGTCATTGCAGTAGATGATCAAGTGTATCGATTAAATCATGCTAAAATGACGAATAAAGTTGAGACAGTGAACTTCTCGGAGCACGCCGAAAGTGGTGCATACATTAAAGAGTTGACACAGGGTGGGGCAGACGTCGTCATTGATTGCGTCGGTTTTGACGGAAAGATGTCCCCTGTAGAAAAAATTGAACAAAAGATTGGTCTGCAAGGTGGAACGTTGAGTGCCATTAATATTGCGAAGGACGCTGTCCGGAAATTTGGTACCGTACAGTTGACGGGTATCTATGCTGAAAAATATAATCAATTCCCGCTTGGCGATTTCTTCACCCGAAATATTACGCTGAAAATGGGGCAAGCACCTGTTATCCATTTGATGCCGGAACTATTCCAAAAAATCATCAACAAAGAATTTGATCCAACAGATATCGTGACGCATCGTGTGGCACTTGATGATGCTGCTTCTGCCTATCAAACATTTAACGATCGGGCAGATGGTTGTATCAAGGTCGTCTTAAAACCATAAGCTATCTCATACTCAAACAGCCCATCCGATTTTTAGATGGGCTGTTGTATATTGTGGAATCAAAAGAAGAAATCGGGTCAAAGGAGACAAATGAATACTTGAAATTCGATATGACCCAGGTGTTCATTCAGGAGATGGATGTGGCGTTACATAAGCAGTTGAAGCAGATCGCCCTGGAGAACGACATGAAACTCTACGAGTTGGTCGAGGGTGTGCTGCGAGATTACGTGAAGAAACGGAAGTGAAAAACTCGATGGTGATGTCGGAAAGGTTAAAAAAAGATAGTAAGTCAGAAGGGATCTTCATGTTCGTGAATGCGATGATCGCTATTGCGATTCAAAATTTTTCTGAGACAGTTGCAGACCCGAGACCTTTCTTGGTCGGGTCATTCTTTTTCCTGTTCTTGATGTTCGGGATTTTCGCCTGGAATCGACGGGAGAACAAGTTGTTGTTCATTGGTACGTGGGTTGTATATGTATGGCTGTTTTATGTATGGATTTTAGGTTAAAAACTGCAAGTTTGCGTGAAATAAAAACTCCACGCAAACTTGATGACGCTCTCAAGCCGAAAAGTTAAAAAGGGCTAAATTTAGCCCTTTTTCACAAACTTTTATCATAGGAAATCATTCATTTGTTTCGAGACTTAAAGCCTAAAGCGAGCAAAGCAATCCCTAGTATTAGGAAAATTGGCAAAGAAGGATTCTGAGTGAGAAAGCTAAATTGAGGTGTTGAGGGATAAGTGCCTGTTGCAACTAGACCGTTCCAATAAACGTATGTATTAAGACGTTCTAAACTGTATATGACCCCAGAAAACATTATGAACAAACCACCTAAAAGTATATAAGTCCTTGATTTTTCCATAAAGTACACCTTCCTATTAACATTTTTTTGAAATTTCAGAAAAATTGTATTATAATGTAAGCGTACCACATTTTGTCGTCTGGCGGAAGGTTGGAGAAGAGAGGGGTTAGTCCATGTTTAAAAGTCGTACAAGTAAGTTGCTTGGATCACTTGTTTTAGGAACGAGTTTGTTGCTTTCGAGTGTAGGTCCTTCATCGGTTGTAAAAGCAGAGGGTGAAATCACGCCTATGCAATTGTATGAGTACAAATGGCAAGTCACTTCTAAAACAGCCGTCGGAGACAGTTTCGAAGCATGGCGAACTGGCCCAAGCGGTCGTGGCCCAGCAACATTGAGTATTAATTCATCTACAAGTTTAAATCGTTCTTACACTAATACAATTTCGGGCGATTATAGCATCGGGAAAGCGAGTATTGGAAGTTCTTTAGGTGTCACAATTGGAGTTACTGAAACGCATGGCACTTCTTACAGTATTAACATTCCAGATAATAGTGTAAGAACGATTACTTATCGACCTAAAGTACGAACGTACAAAGTTGTATCTACATACTATCGTTATCCTGTAGGTACTGTAGGATCTAAGACAGCCATCAAAACAGAAACATCTTATGTAAAAGCCTTTGTGAACTGGGATTATAGTTATCGCATTGGATATTAATCATTAACTTTATCGAAAATCAAAGCCCATTCTCCTTTAAAACGTGTCCTCTTAAACACCTTTTTCTGAAGAGGGGCTTTTCATTTTTAGATTTTGTTTGTAAGAAGTATGTGACTATTTTGGGTCTGAAGAGCATAAGGGGAAACTGCTATCACTTTCCGTGATAGCCCAGGCAGAGCCTGGGGTTTCCGTGATATCACCAAAAGTCCAAAAATGGCACGAAATGTGCCGGCAAAAACACGAAAGTGGCACGAAATGTGCCACTTTTTTTATTCGTCATTTGCGTCCATATACAACTTGAAAATGAAATTCCGTCGCGCTTCTCGTTGTGCTCTTGTCTTGATGTACGGATTCTCTTTTTCGTATTCGATGATGTCGCTTTCGAGAAAGAGTGCCGTCCGATTGTTCGCGACATATTGTACTGGGAGAGGGAATTTGTTCTCTCCTTTTTTGTCGTGAATACTTTGTCTTGGCATATCCCAACGAACAGAAAGGTCGGCGATCGTGAGTAGTTTTGGTATGTCATTCGGCTTGGTCATTCGTGGTCGCTGCATGTTGTTTTCGTCCCTTCACGAGATATCGAAGATAAGGAGTGCCCATTTACATACTGACACTTGTCAGGCAGTATTTTTATGGTCGCCCACACGGTCGGAAAAAGCAACGGCTTTAGCTAAAGGTTTTACGAAAAGGCAAAATAATACATCTCTTTATGCTATATTTGTATTATCAGAATCTTCAAACAAGAGGTGAATGAATTGATTATTGATACGGTTAAAAAGAACTTTAGAGATGTTGGTCATATGTTATTCATGAGTGTATTTTTTACGCTTATGAGTTATCAATTCACTAGATTTCCGTACTCTGATCCTTGGGTCGACTATCTATTTTATTTCGGTACCGTGGTGGCCTATCTAGGGTTGATATATGCAATTTACATGAAGATCCGTGACAAGCGAAATAGAAAAACGATGCAGTAAGAAGAAATATTTTATTGTCATCATATCTATGTAGAGGTAGAATAATCAGTAACAAAATACGGACGGAACAACAAAAAACGCCACTTCTCCTATCAACCTGTCGCCAAACGGGTTGATGATCATTGAAGTGACGATTTTGTATAGCGGTGTGTAAGAGACATCGCTATTGAAGGTTAGGGGTACATAGCAGGTACGCACCTAACTTAGATGAACTTATCATACTAATTTACCTTAGTAACTTCAAGGTTTTTGGTATATAAAAGGACATCATTCAGTAGCGAGTTTCACGAAACATGCTGCTGAATGATGTCCTTTTTGTTTTGGTCTTACATATAAAAGAGGTCCGCACTCGCTCTCTAAACGAGTAGGTTCATCCAGCCGACGCAGTAAAATGGATCGGTCATCACCGCAGTTCCAGCACGTGATGTGACGTTAGCAGGGGAAGGACGGAAAGCCCTGTACATAGCCTAAGTCCCTTCGGGGATATGGTAAAGATCGTTGAGAGGTTCAGACGGGGTCATATGGTACGACCGGAGGCAGTCCCACGACAAACGGTGGGGGAGTTCCTCGTAGGCGGCTGTATGATTGCTGTGACACGACATATGACGGCCCTGGCCGTCGTATAGTGGGTTATGTGACGAGTCGCCGAAAGGCAGCAAGGTAGGGCGTGGAAACGCCTTGTGTGCGCGATAGCAGCGCAGCGAGTCACATGTCGGGGTTGAGACACCCCGGAGTCTTGGAACGCCTAGACATACGGATACCTCGTCTTGCACTAGACGGAGAACGTGGTGGGCAGATTTTAACCGCATCCTTTTTCAAAGGGGTTAGTCTGCCCATCCAGCCGTTTCCTATCTTCCCTACCGGAGTATGCCCGGTGCGCTCTTTGGTTTCAAGTCTTTTTCTTTCCAAGTTCTAAAAAGAAAAGAACAAAGAGCAAACAGATCAGCGAGGAAGCAAGAGAAGATGCAAATTCATATGTGGCACGAGAAATACGAGCCTAGCGTAGTCTGGCGACGTGTTCCGCATGTGCCCCGACAAGCGAGCGAAGGCGTAAACGCCGTAGCGAAGTGCGTTCAGCAGAGAGAAGGAAGACCTTGAGAGGAACGCCCGAGACATCCGACAGGATGCCAGGGCGTTCCAGAAGGAAAAACAAGAAGGGATTAGCCCCAATCGCG
>NZ_JACSLM010000019.1:0-3007 GCF_018618115.1 Exiguobacterium sp. s16
TTAGACTAGATCAAAGCCTCGACCGATTAGTATCATTCAGCTCCACACGTCGCCGTGCTTCCACCCATGACCTATCTACCTCATCGTCTCTGAGGGGTCTTTCTTGATTGCTCAAAGGGAAATCTCATCTCGGAGGGGGCTTCATGCTTAGATGCTTTCAGCACTTATCCCGTCCGCACGTAGCTACCCAGCGATGCTCCTGGCGGAACAACTGGTACACCAGCGGTGCGTCCATCCCGGTCCTCTCGTACTAAGGACAGCTCTCCTCAAATTTCCTGCGCCCACGACGGATAGGGACCGAACTGTCTCACGACGTTCTGAACCCAGCTCGCGTACCGCTTTAATGGGCGAACAGCCCAACCCTTGGGACCTACTCCAGCCCCAGGATGCGATGAGCCGACATCGAGGTGCCAAACCTCCCCGTCGATGTGGACTCTTGGGGGAGATCAGCCTGTTATCCCCAGGGTAGCTTTTATCCGTTGAGCGATGGCCCTTCCATGCGGAACCACCGGATCACTAAGCCCGACTTTCGTCCCTGCTCGACTTGTAGGTCTCGCAGTCAAGCTCCCTTCTGCCTTTGCACTCTTCGAATGATTTCCAACCATTCTGAGGGAACCTTTGGGCGCCTCCGTTACTGTTTAGGAGGCGACCGCCCCAGTCAAACTACCCACCTGACACGGTCCTCCAGCCGGATCACGGCTGCGAGTTAGAGACTCTATACGCAAAGGGTGGTATCCCAAGGGTGTCTCCACCGAAGCTGGCGCTCCGGCTTCACAAACTCCCACCTATCCTGTACATCGCGTACAAAGCCTCAATATCAGGCTGTAGTAAAGCTCCATGGGGTCTTTCCGTCCTGTCGCGGGTAACCTGCATCTTCACAGGTACTATGATTTCACCGGGTCTCTCGTTGAGACAGTGCCCAAATCGTTACGCCTTTCGTGCGGGTCGGAACTTACCCGACAAGGAATTTCGCTACCTTAGGACCGTTATAGTTACGGCCGCCGTTTACTGGGGCTTCGGTTCAGTGCTTCTCTTGCGATGACACATCCCCTTAACCTTCCAGCACCGGGCAGGCGTCAGCCCCTATACTTCATCTTGCGATTTAGCAGAGACCTGTGTTTTTGCTAAACAGTCGTTTGGGCCTATTCACTGCGGCTTATGTTGCCATAAGCGTCCCTTCTCCCGAAGTTACGGGACCATTTTGCCGAGTTCCTTAACGAGAGTTATCCCGCGCGTCTTAGAATTCTCATCTCGCCTACCTGTGTCGGTTTACGGTACTGGCGCCGACCTCCTTACTAGAGGCTTTTCTTGGCAGCGTGAAATCCGGTACTTCGCCCTACGGGCTCCACGTCACAGCTCAGCCTTGTGTGTCGGGCGGATTTGCCAACCCGACGGCCTCGCTGCTTGTCCGTGCACTTCCAGTCGCACGGTTACCTTATCCTTCTGCGTCCCCCCATCGTTCAAACGGTGGTACGGCGGTACAGGAATATCAACCTGTTGTCCATCGCCTACGCCTTTCGGCCTCGGCTTAGGTCCAGACTAACCCTGAGCGGACGAGCCTTCCTCAGGAAACCTTGGGCTTTCGACGGAGGGGATTCTCACCCCTCTTTTCGCTACTCACACCGGCATTCTCACTTCCAAGCGCTCCACGGCTCCTCACGATACCGCTTCACTGCTGCTTGGAACGCTCCCCTACCATCCCTTACGGGATCCATAGCTTCGGTGGTATGTTTAGCCCCGTTACATTTTCGGCGCGGCGTCACTCGACTAGTGAGCTATTACGCACTCTTTGAATGATGGCTGCTTCTAAGCCAACATCCTAGTTGTCTGTGCAACGCCACATCCTTTTCCACTTAACATACACTTGGGGACCTTAGCTGATGGTCTGGGCTGTTTCCCTTTCGACTACGGATCTTATCACTCGCAGTCTGACTCCCGAGTACAAGTTGCCGGCATTCGGAGTTTGACTGAATTCGGTAACCCTGTGGGGGCCCCTAGTCCAATCAGTGCTCTACCTCCGGAACTCTTCACCTCGAGGCTAGCCCTAAAGCTATTTCGGGGAGAACCAGCTATCTCCAGGTTCGATTGGCATTTCACCGCTACCCACACCTCATCCCCGCACTTTTCAACGTGCGTGGGTTCGGACCTCCAGTCAGTGTTACCTGACCTTCATCCTGGACATGGGTAGATCACCTGGTTTCGGGTCTACGACGACGGACTGATGCGCCCTATTCAGACTCGCTTTCGCTGCGGCTCCGCCTCATCGGCTTAACCTCGCCCGCCATCGTAACTCGCCGGTTCATTCTACAAAAGGCACGCCATCACCCGTTAACGGGCTCTGACTACTTGTAGGCATACGGTTTCAGGATCTGTTTCACTCCCCTTCCGGGGTGCTTTTCACCTTTCCCTCACGGTACTGGTTCACTATCGGTCACTAGGAAGTATTTAGCCTTGGGAGATGGTCCTCCCGGATTCCGACGGGGTTTCACGTGTCCCGCCGTACTCAGGATCCACTCTGGAGGGGATACGATTTCGGCTACAGGGCCGTCACCTTCTCTGGCCGACCTTTCCAGGTCGTTCACCTATCCTATCCCTTTGTAACTCCGTATAGAGTGTCCTACAACCCCAGGAAGCATGCTTCCTGGTTTGGGCTGTTCCCGTTTCGCTCGCCGCTACTCAGGGAATCGAATTTTCTTTCTCTTCCTCCGGGTACTTAGATGTTTCAGTTCCCCGGGTTTGCCTCACGCCGTGCTATGTATTCACACGGGTGTCCCGCCAGTCTCCCGGCGGTGGGTTCCCCCATTCGGATACCCCTGGATCAATGTGTACTTACCACTCCCCAGGGCATTTCGCTGTTCGTCGCGTCCTTCATCGGCTCCTAGTGCCAAGGCATCCACCGTACGCCCTTTCTACCTTGATCTAGCGTCTAAGACACACGGTCCTCACGGACCATATGTGAAATTAATTGGTTTGATGTCTTGATGAATCTTCAGTTTTCAAGGAACAA
>NZ_JACSLM010000020.1:0-1690 GCF_018618115.1 Exiguobacterium sp. s16
TGGTTCTTACGCAATGTTGGTGAAAGATGACGTGCGATTGCCTGAGGGTGGTCGCTCATTTTTTTGCAATATCATTTAACACAGCTTGGCTCGGGATTTCGACAAAGTACCCGAATCCTGAGCAAGTCAAAATTTCCCCTTCCATACATGAGTCGCTTCAACATCTTTAGACGATTGACGTTCCCTTCCACGTAACCGTTGCTTTCTTCAAACCGACAAGCTGCCAGGATCACCTCTATATTTTGTTTGAGTCGTCCCACGAAACGCTTCAGTCCAGGATGTGATGTGACCTGTGGATTGGTGATCAACGAAAGGAGATGCTCCGCGTCCCGTTCCCGAATCGCTTCTCGAAATCCTTGAATGAAACAGAACGGGACGGCGAGGTCTCCGTAACGGACCAACAGGTACGAGACATCGATGGTGTCATCCGGCCTGGTCGCAGGCCATTGCCAGAGTAGGCGACAGACATCCTTGCGCGATATAAAAACCTGTGGTTCGGGAAGAGCCTCCCTCCGGGCGTCACGTGAACGGTGACGGACCGCGCCAAACGAACCCCTGTAACCTAACTGCCTCAGATGAGCGTCCGTTTCCTGGAGTGTGAGTCGATTTCGGACACATTCTCTCACATGTGGCATGAAACGATCGATCAAGTGAGGTCTTTGTCGTTTCGGCGGGGAGGGTTCGTAAGCCGGATCACTGTATTTTTTGACAGTCCTCCAATTCAAGCTGAGCATCTGGGCGATCGCATTAAGACTCATCCCTTGGCGGTGCATGCTTTGAACCCTTTCGACCAACGGTCGTTTTGTTTCGTTCTCGGGTCCAGTCGGATGTTGCGGTTTCAAACCGTACGATACAGCACCTTTCGGATTTACAGGGATTCGAGAGGGGAGGATACGCTGGCATATCGAATTGAGGCATCGCCATAGGTTGTCTACGAGGTGGAAGCGGTCGCTCACCACTACGATGTCCTGGTCGAGCAACGCCTCTTGATAGGCCGGGAATCGATCGACCGATGCGCGTACAGGCCGTTTCTCCAGATTCACAAGCCAATCCTTCAACATGTCTGCTTCGCGGGTCCGCAGCAGGTCGATGGGACGATGGGTTGTCGCGTCACAGATGATGGTCCCGTATCGGTGACCCTTTTTGAAGGCGAAGTCATCAATGCCGATCACCTCAGCACAGGGGCTCGGGACGGGCACGCGTCGTAACACCCTGAGCAGCGTGTCGTGACTGATTCGAAAACCTAGGACTGTCGCGACACGCTCGGCTTCCTTCGCACTCATGGCCAACATCAAAGTGGACAACACGCGCTCCGTACGGAGCGTTCTCCGCGAATGAGAAATGGCCCACGGCAATCGCTCTGTAAAGATGGAACGTGGGCATTTTGAGTTGTCGCAGAACCATTTCGGTACTTGAATGTTCAGACGGAAAACCTGATGTAGTCCTGAGAAGTCTTTTAGCCGCCGTGTCGCGAAGCTGTGACGTCGGTGACAAGACCGACCACAGTTTGGACAGCATGCACCACTGGATATGAGACGAGCGGCACAATGTCTCACCCCGTCGTGTGAGTGAGCACTCGTGACGCACAGTCGATCATCCAAGAACTCCAACTCGTTCATGGGAATCAATCCTTTTTGATTTTATTCCCATAATGTCGGCATCACTACCTCACCAACATTGCGTAAGAACC